>NZ_MDDT01000020.1:0-117428 GCF_001854815.1 Mesorhizobium sp. LCM 4576 | reverse complement strand
GCAAAGCGAACCGTCGAAGCCGTTTGCGATGCAATTGGCCAAACCCTCAATCGTGTCACTCCACACGAATGCTCAAACTATTTTGCAAACTCAGGCTATGACCGGAGCTAATCTCATCCCGCTCTAGAGTGCCACGGTGCAGAATGGTCGTTGACAGCAGATTGAGATCGCCAGATGACCGGATACGTCTACATGACCGCGAGCCAGAAAGGCGGCACGATCTACATCGGTGTCACCAATGACCTCGCCCGTCGAATTCCAGAGCACAAAGCTGGCCAAGGTTCACGCTTCACCAGCCGCTACAACGTGCAGCGTTTGGTCTGGTATGAGGAGTTTTTCGATATCGCCGACGCTATTCAGCGGGAGAAATCGCTGAAACGCTGGCCGAGGCAATGGAAGGTCGAACTGATCGAGAAGACCAATCCGACTTGGTCCGAGCTATTTCGCGGGGTCGGCTGGTGACTATTCTTTACCCTAGCAGCGCTCGCAGGTTCAGGCATGGATCCTAGGGTCTGCGCGCGTCGCTTCGCTCCTTGCTTCGCCCTAGGATGACGAAGCTACGGGCGCCTGCGCAGAACGCCGCCATTCGCAAGCCTGCCTCACCTGAATATCAATCCGTCTGGATCCAGACCGCCTTGGTCTCCAGATATTCGTGCAGATGCTCGATGCCGCCCTCGCGGCCGTAGCCGGACATCTTCATGCCACCGAACGGCACGGCCGGATCGATGGCATGGTACATGTTGACCCAGACCGAGCCCGCCTTGACGCGGCGCGCGAGCTTGTGCGCGGTGCCGAGATTGGTGGTGAAGATGCCGGCCGCAAGGCCGTAGGGCGTCGCGTTGGCGCGCGCGACAACCTCGTCCAAAGTGTCGAAAGGCATCGCCGAGATGACCGGCCCGAAGATTTCTTCGCGCGCGATGGTCATCTTGTCCGACACAGCGCCGAAGACGGTCGGCGCGATGAAGTTGCCGCCGTCATAGAGCTCGCCCGTCAGCCGCGATCCGCCGGCGACCAGCCTGGCGCCTTCGTCGCTGCCGGCCTTGATGTAGCCTTCCACCTTGCCGGCCTGCCTGGCGTTGATCAGCGGTCCGATCTCGGTCTCCGCCTCGATGCCGTGGCCGATGCGCAGCTTGCCGGCAAACTCGGCGACGCGGCGCACGAACTCGTCATGGATCTCGCGCGCCACGAAGAGGCGTGAGCCGGCGATGCAGATCTGACCCGAATGCACGAACACCGCCATCGCCGCGACCGGCACGGCCTTGTCGATATCAGCGTCGCGGCAGACGATGATCGGCGACTTGCCGCCGAGCTCGAGTGAAACACGCTTGAGGTTGGTGACGCCGGCGCGCGCGATCGCCTGGCCCGTGAGCGTCGAGCCGGTGAAGACGATCTTGTTGACGTCCGGATGTTCGGCGAGCCGCGCCCCGGCCTCGGCGCCGGTTCCGGTGACGACGTTGACGACGCCGTCGGGCACGCCGGCTTCCTGCATCAGCTTCGCGATCAGCAGCGGCGTCAGCGATRCATCCTCCGACGGCTTCAGCACGATGGTGCAGCCGGTGGYGAGAGCCGGCGCGATCTTCCAGATCGAGGCGGCGGTCGGCGCGTTCCAGGGGATGATCGCGCCGACGACGCCGACCGGCTCGCGCCGGGTGAACGTGACGATCTCGCCGGGGATGGAATTGTCGATCGCCTCGCCATGCAGCGCGGTCGCCATGCCGCCATAGAAACRCAGCATGCCGATGACCCGGCGCCGGTTGGCCAGCGTGCGGGTGATCGGCAGGCCCATGTCGAGCGTGTCGGAGACGCTGAGCTCTTCCCAATGCTTTTCGAACAGGTCGGCGATCCTGAGCAGCACGCATTGCCGCTCGTAGGGCGAGAATTTGGACCAAGGCCCCTCGAAGGCGGCCCGCGCGGCGGCCACCGCCGCGTCGATATCGGCGGCTCCGCCGCGCGGAACAGTCGCCAGCACTTCGCCCGTCGCCGGGTTCAGCGCCTGCATCACGTCGCCGGATTGCGCCGCGACCCACTTGCCGCCGATGAACATCGGCCGGAATTCGCCATGGTAGAGCGTGGTGGCCTTCGCCCTCGGGTCGAAGTTCAGCGTCATCGTCTCCTCCTCACGATTCCGACGCGACTATTACTCCCGCTGCCGGCGACCTCAAACAAGGAAAGCTAAAAGGGCGTTCAGATAATCGGACTGTGCAAGGCGCGCGTCYTCCCCGATGGTTCCGGCAACGGAGGAACGGATATGAGACTTGCTRGCAAAGTTGCCATCGTCACGGGTGGTGGGTCGGGATTTGGCGAAGGCATCGTCAAGAAGTTCGTCGAGGAAGGCGCATCGGTCGTGCTGATGGACCGGGACGAGGCGGCGGCCGCGCGCGTCAGCGGCGAAGCCGGCGACAAGGTGCGACCGATCACGGGCGACGTTTCGACACTCGAGAGTTTTGCAGCGGCCGCCGACCTTGCGCGATCTGCCTTCGGCGGCCTCGACATACTGGTCAACAATGCCGGCGTCGCGCAGCCGCCGCTGCCGCTGGAGACGATGGACGAAGGCCTGTTCGACCGCATCGCCAATGTCAACATGCGCTCGATCTACAATGGCGCTCGGGCTGTGGTGCCGCACTTCAAATCGATCAAATCGGGCGCCATCCTCAATGTCGCTTCCACGGGCGGCGTATCGCCGCGCCCGAACCTCACCTGGTACAACGCCTCGAAGGGTTGGGCGATCGCCGCCACCCGGGCGATGGCGGTGGAACTCGCGCCCTTCGGCATCCGCGTCAACGCGATCAACCCCGTCGCCGGCGACACGCCGCTTCTGTCTACTTTCATCGGCTCCGGCGAGGAAAACCGCGCCCGCGTCGTCGCCACCATTCCGATCGGCCGGCTGTCGACGCCGCAGGACATGGGCAACGCCGCCGCGTTCCTCTGCTCCGACGAAGCCAGCATGATCACCGGCGTCGACCTCAATGTCGACGGCGGCAAATGCATCTGACTGTTTGCGGTTCCTGAAGGATTGGCGATGAAGGATGTCTACCAGATCGCGGTCGTCCATGGCGACGGCATCGGCCYCGAGGTCTGCGCAGCGGCAGTCGAGGTGGTGAAGGCGGCATTCGGGTCGGGCTGCCCTTTGCAGTTCACCGAATATCCCGCCGGGGCGGAGCATTTCCTGAAGACCGGGCAGAGCTTTCCCGAGCCGACCTTCCAGGCCTGCCGCGCGGCGGATGCGATCCTGCACGGAGCCGGCGGCCTGCCCGGCGTGGTCTATCCGGACGGCACGGAAGCGGGTCTGGATTTCACTCTGAGGCTCCGTTTCGAGCTCGACCTCTACGCCAACATCCGCCCCATCAGGCTCTTCGAGGGCGTGACGAGCCCGCTCAGCGGTGTGAAGGCCGGCGACATCGACTACGTCATCCTGCGCGAGAACAGCGAAGGGCTTTACGCGGCGCGCGGGGCAGGGGCGCTGCTGCGCGGCGAGGTGGCGGTCGACACGCTCGTGCAGACACGCACCGGCATCGAGCGCATCGTGCGCAAGGCCTTCGAACTGGCGCGACAGTCGAACGGCGCGCCGCGCGACGGCGTACGCCGGGTGACCTGCTGCGACAAGGCCAATGTGCTGCGCAGCTATGCCTTTTTCCGCTCGGTGTTCGATGAGGTGGCGAAGGATTATCCCGACATCGCGACGGAACATGCGTTGGTCGATGCCATGGCCATGCACCTCGTGCTGAAGCCCGGCCATTTCAACGTCATCGTCAGCGAGAACATGTTCGGCGATATCCTGTCGGACCTGGCGGCGGCGACGGTCGGCGGAATGGGAATGGCGCCCTCGGCGGAGGTCGGCGACGCAAACGGCTTCTTCCAGGCCGCCCACGGCTCCGCGCCGGACATTGCCGGCAAAGGGATCRCAAACCCCTACGGCACGATCCTGTCGGCGGCGGCCATGCTCGATTGGCTCGGCCGCGGACATGACGACGAAAGGCTGATTGATGCCGCCGAACAAATTCGCCGCGTGACGGAAGCGTGCCTGGCAAACGGGCTGCTCAGCGCGGATCTCAAAGGGAGGTCATCGACCGCCGAGATCACCGGGACCGTTTGCGACCGGCTCGCGGCCTGAGGCGATGGGGCGGCTCGATCGCTGCGTATCGGTGGAGGATYTTCGCCGGCTGGCGYGCCGTCGGTTGYCGAAATCGGTCTTCGAGTTCGTCGACGGCGGGGCAGGTCAGGAACTGACCTTGCGCGACAACCGCGCCGGCTTCGAACGTATTCGGCTGCTGCCTCGCGTGCTGACCGATGTGTCGCAGCCGGACTTGACCACCTCGATGTGGTCGAGGACCTATCCGACGCCGCTGGTGATCAGCCYGATGGGATCCTGCGCGCTCGTGCGCCCCGGCGCCGACATTGCAATCGCCAAAGCGGCGGCGGCGCGCGGCATCCCTTACACGCTGTYGACCATGGCAACGACCGGCATCGAGCGAATGGCAAAGGACGTCGAGGGACCGCTCTGGTTCCAGCTCTATGTGCTGAAGGATTTCGATTTCAACCGCCGACTGGTGCGGCAGGCTGAAGAGTTCGGCTATTCGGCGTTGGTCGTGACCGTCGATCTCCAGGCGGGCGGCAAGCGCGAGAAGGATCTGAGGAACGGGATTTCGATCCCGCTGCGGCCCTCGCTGCGACACATGATCGAAGGGATTGCGCATCCGGGCTGGTCGTTTCGCCTGCTTCGCGGCGGCTTGCCGCAGTTCGAGAATGTCCGCGGCTATCTCGGCGACACCAGCGCGGGGCTGACGATCGCCGCGCGCGTCGGCCGCAATCTCCATGCGGGTTTCGACTGGGCCGACTTCCGCACGATCCGCGACTGGTGGAAGGGGCCGCTGATCGTGAAGGGCGTCCTGCATCCGGACGATGCCGTCAGTTTGATCGGGGAGGGCGCGGACGGGATCTGGGTGTCCAATCATGGCGGCCGGCAGCTCGACGGCGCGATCGCGAGCGTCGATGCAACCGCGGCCGTGCACGCGGCCGTCGGCGGCCGGGCTCCGATCCTGATCGATTCCGGCATCCGAACGGGCATGGACGTCATCAAGGCAAAAGCACGCGGAGCGGCGRCAGYGGCAATCGRCCGGGCCGCGCTGTTCGGCGCGGTGGCGGGACAGGCCGGCATCGAGCGGGTGCTGGATATTTTGCTTGAGGAAATCGCAACCGGCCTGAAGCTTTGCGGTGTGCCCGGTTTTCAGCAAATTGGCCCGGACCTGATTGCTCCGGCGGGCTAGCCGGACGTAGCTTCGTCGCACCGCCCGTGTAGTTTGCCGAGGCGCAAGGTTGCACGAGCCCCGGCCGGCGGTTATGCCGGATCAAGATTTCCTGACGAAAGGCAGAACCGATGAAGGTCGTTTCCACATCGAAATCGCATGGCGGCGTCCAGGGCGTCTATTCGCACGCTTCGGAGGTCTGCGCCTGCGACATGACCTTTGCGGTGTTCGTGCCGCCCCAGGCCAAGGACGGGCCGCTCCCGGTCCTGTGGTACCTGTCGGGGCTTACCTGCACGCACGCAAATGTCATGGACAAGGGCGAGTACCGGCGCCTGGCGTCCGAGCYCGGGCTCATCGTCGTTTGTCCCGACACCAGCCCTCGCGGTTCTGACGTCCCCGATGAGAAGGACAATTGGCAGTTCGGCTGCGGCGCCGGCTTCTACCTCGACGCGACGCAAGAGCCTTATGCGAAGAACTATCGCATGTATTCCTACATCGCCGAGGAATTGYCGGCGCTCGTCGCCGCCAATTTTCCGGCCGACCTGTCGCGCCAGGCCATCTTCGGTCATTCGATGGGCGGRCATGGCGCGCTGACGATCGCGCTGAAAAATCCGGAACGCTACCGGAGCTGCTCGGCCTTCGCGCCGATCGTGCAGCCATCGACGGCCGGCTGGTCGCGGCCGGCCTTCGAGAAATATCTCGGATCGGACGAAAAGAGCTGGCGTGCTTATGACACGACGCTGCTGATCGAGGATGGCAGGCGTTTTGCGGAATTCCTGGTCGACCAAGGCACGGCGGACGGTTTCCTGCAGGACGGTCTTCGCCCATGGCTGCTGGAAGAAGCATGTAAGAAGGCAGGGATCGACCTCACCCTGCGCATGCAGGAAAACTACGACCATTCCTACAATTTCATCTCGACCTTCATGGACGATCATCTGAAGTGGCATGCCGCGCGGCTTGCGTGATTATCGTCTCTGATAAAGTGCGCCCCCGGTCACCCTTGAACAGCCTATTCCGCGTCGGCCGTGGCTGAGAGTCGAGCGTTCACCTTCTGGTGAGCGCGAGAATTTCCAGCGGAACATTCCTCTTTTCGCGCTGTTAGGCCTGAGCAGCAGCGCGGGAAGGAGCTTACGCATGGACAATCCGCGATCCACGGCAAGCATAGCCGGCCATCCCATACATCCCATGCTCGTCACCATCCCGATCGCCTGTTTCGTCGGGACCTTGCTCACCGATATCGCCTACTGGCGGACGGCCGAAATGACTTGGGCGAACTTCTCGGCTTGGCTGCTGACCGTCGGCGTCATCGTCGGCATTCTGGCTGCCATCGCGGGGYTGACCGACTTTCTTGGCGATCGCGAGATACGCGCTCAGCCGACCGCATGGCTGCATATGGYCGGCAATCTCGTCGCGCTTGTTCTGTCCTTCTTCAACATGCTGGTCCACACGCGCGATGCCTGGACATCCGTGGTGCCGACCGGGCTGATCCTCTCGGCGCTGGTGGTGATCATCCTGCTCTTCACCGGCTGGCTCGGCTGGGGGCTGGTCTATCGCCATCATGTAGGAGTGGCCGATGAGACGGTTTGACAGCGCGATCAGATGGCCGATCGCAGCTCTTTGCTGCGCGATGGCCCTGGGTCTTGCCGGCTGCAGCGACGACAACACCGATCCGAACGCGCAGATCGGTCCGAATCCAAAACTGCCGGAGATAAATCAATATCTGTTCCCGCCGATGCACCTGGCCTCGGTGGTCGGCTGGAAAAACGATGAGAAGCCGACCGTCGCGCAAGGCCTGCAGATCGAGGCGATGGCGAAGGGTCTTCAGCATCCGCGCTCGCTCTATGTGCTGCCCAATGGCGACATCCTGGTGGTGGAATCGACGGCGCCGAACGAAGCATCGGTCAAGCGGCCCAAGGACATCATCATGGGATTGGTCGAGAGCTGGGTCACCTCCGGCGGCGACACCGGGCCGAGCAATCGCATCACGCTGTTGCGCGACACCAATGGCGACGGCAAGCCGGATTACCAGGGCGTGTTCCTCGACCATCTCAACTCGCCCTTCGGCGTGGCGCTGGTCGGCAACGATCTCTATGTCGCCAACACGGACGCGATCGTGCGCTATCCCTACCAGCCGGGCGACACCAAGATCACGGCGGCGGGCAAGGTGCTGACCGAACTCCCGGGCGGGCCGATCGATCACCACTGGACCAAGAGCCTGGTCGCGAGCCCAGACGGCTCGCTGCTCTATGTCGGCGTCGGCTCGAACTCCAACATCACCGAGAACGRCATCCAGGCAGAGAAGGACCGCGCCGCGATCTGGGAAGTCGACCGCGCCACCGGCYGTTGGYGCATCTTCGCCAGYGGGCTGCGCAATCCCAACGGCCTGTCGTTCGAACCGGAAAGCAAGGCGCTTTGGACGGTGGTCAACGAGCGTGACGAGCTCGGCCCGAACCTCGTGCCGGACTACATGACCTCGGTGAAGGACGGCGCCTTCTATGGCTGGCCCTACAGCTATTACGGCCAGCATGTCGATCCGCGCGTAATGCCGCAACGGCCCGATATGGTGGCCAAGGCCATCCCGCCGGACTATGCGCTGAGCTCGCATGTCGCGCCGCTCGGGCTCGCCTTCTACACCGCGAGCAACCTGCCGCAATCCTATCGCGGCGGCGCCTTTATCGGCGAGCATGGCAGCTGGAACCGCACTCGCTTCAACGGCTACAAGGTGGTTTTCGTGCCGTTCAGCGGCGGGCATCCGAACGGCATGGCGCAAGATGTCGTCACCGGCTTCCTCAACGACAGGGGCGAGGCGCGGGGCCGCCCGGTCGGCGTTGCCGTCGATAAATCCGGCGCGCTGCTGATCGCCGATGATGTCGGCAACACGGTGTGGCGGGTGACCGCGGCGGCGCCGGGATCGACGTAAATCGAGTTCAATCCCCCGACATCGAGCGGGCCATATCGAGGAAGGCGCGCACGAGCTTGCCGCCGCTGCGTTCGCGCAGGCAGATCAGCGCTTCGTCCATCAGCGTTTCCGGCGCGTCGATCACGATCGGCACCAGCCGCGAGTCGTGGCCGAACTCGGCGGCCGAGACGAAACCGACACCAGCTCCGGAGGCGACGATCTCGCGCACGGCCTCACGGCCTTCGGCTTCGATGGCGGGCTTCAGCTCGACATTCGAAGCCATGGCGAGATCTTCCAGCTTCTTGCGTGTTTTCGAGCCGCGCTCGCGCATCACCAGYGGTTCCTGCGCGAGCTGTCCGAGCGTCAGCGATTTCCTGCCGGACAGCGGGTGATCGGCGGACACGAAGGCGATGATCGGCGTCGAGTTGAGCTTGAGCATCTCGAAATCACGCCCCGCGGGCATTTCGCCCAGAACCCCGATATCGGCTTCGTAGCTGTAAAGGCTGCTGATCACGGTCTCCGTATTGCCGGAGCGCAGGGACACCTGGACGCCGGGGTAACGGGCGCGAAAGGCACCGAGGATATGCAGCAGATGATGCGCCRCGTCGGCGACGATGYGCAACGTGCCGGAACGCAGCGCGCGCGACTCGGTCAACAGTTCCAGCGCCTGCTGCTCGGTCTCGAACATGCGGTGGGTGATCTCGAGCAGCCTCTGGCCCTGCGTGGTCAGCGTTACCTGCTTCTTGTTCCGGTTGAACAGGAGCACGTCATATTCTTCCTCAAGCTTGCGCACCTGGTCCGAAATCGCCGGCTGGGTGAGGAAGAGCGCTTCGGCCGCGCGCGAAAAGCCGCCGGAAATGGCGACCTGGTGAAATGCCCTGAGCTGGACATAGCGCATTCGCTTGGCTCCCCTAGCGTCGCTTCTGGCTTGATTCTTATCATCGATCAGATCGATACATCAATACAAAATAACGATTTTACAAATATGTCATGCCCGCTCAGAATGGTTGTCATATTCCAATGACAGGATCGAAGTGGGAGGGCAGCATGCTGGCTGAGACGAAATTTGCGGCGACCAAGCCGCTGGATGCGCCGGCGCTCGGCGAACCCTATCTGCTTACCCCCGGCCCRCTCACCACGGCTTACGCGGTCAAGCAGGCGATGCTGCGCGACTGGGGCTCCTGGGACGGCGATTTCCGCGCCATGACAGCCGACCTGCGCCGCCGCCTTCTGGTGTTGACCGGCGACGCCAGAGACGAATTCGACTGCGTACCGATGCAGGGCAGCGGCTCCTTCTGCGTCGAGGCCATGCTCGGCTCGTTCGTGCCGAAGGACGGCAAGGTGCTGGTTCTGGCCAATGGCGCCTACGGGCTGCGCGCCGCGCAGACGATGCAATATATCGGCCGCGCCTACACGCTGATCGACAAGGGCGATTACCTGCCGCCGCGCGGCGAGGAGGTGGCGGCGGCGCTGAGGGCCGATCCCGCGATCACCCATGTGATCGCCATCCATTGCGAGACCAGCTCCGGCATCCTCAACCCGGTCGCGGAGATATCGGAAGCCGTCTATGCCAACGGCCGCAAACTGCTGGTCGATTCCATGAGCGCCTTCGGCGCCATCCCGCTCGACGTCAACGAGATCCGTTACGAGGCGATGGTGTCGTCAGCCAACAAATGCATTGAGGGCGTGCCGGGTTTCGGCTTCGTCATCGCCCGCAAGAGCGAGCTCGAAGCCGCGAAGGGCCGCAGCCATTCGCTGTCGCTCGACGTCCATGCGCAATGGGCGAACATGAACAAGACCGGGCAGTGGCGCTACACGCCGCCGACGCATGTGGTCGCCGCCTTTCTCGAAGCGCTGCGGCTGCATGAGGCCGAGGGCGGCGTCGCTGGACGCGRCGCGCGCTATACGCTGAACCGCGACGTCATGGTGGCCGGCATGCGCGATCTCGGTTTCGAAACGCTGCTCAAGGATCGCTGGCTGTCGCCGATCATCGTCACCTTCTTCAATCCGGCGCATCCGAACTTCGCCTTCGACCGCTTCTACGAGTTGATGAAGGACAAGGGCTTCATCATCTATCCGGGCAAGCTCACGGTGGTGGACTCCTTCCGCATCGGCTGCATCGGCCAGATGGATGAGCATGTCATGCGCCGCGTGGTCGAAGCAGCCGCACAGTCGCTGAACGAGATGGGCGTCGACACCGCCGCCCCGTCCCCCGCCGCTATCGCCGAGCGCGCCAAGCTCGCCGCCTGAAAGGTCCTTGAGATGAACCAGATGTCTCCCGTCAACGTCACGGCCAATGGCCGTTCCTATGCCTGGCCGCGCGTGCCGGCCATCGCCATCTGTCTCGACGGCTGCGAGCCGGCCTATCTCGATGAAGCGATCAAAGCCGGGCTGATGCCGGCGCTGGAAAGGATCAAGAAGAAGGGCACGGTGCGCTTTGCCCATTCGGTGATCCCGAGCTTCACCAACCCCAACAATCTGTCGATCGCCACCGGCCGGCCGCCGGCGGTGCACGGCATCTGCGGCAACTATCTCTACAACCCGCAGACGGGCGAAGAGGTGATGATGAACGACCCGAAGTTCCTGCGCGCGCCGACTGTGTTCCAGGCTTTCTATGACGCCGGCGCCAAGGTGGCGGTGGTGAYGGCCAAGGACAAGCTCAGGGCACTGCTCGGCAAGGGGCTGAAGTTCGAGGATGGCCGGGCGATGTGCTTCTCGGCCGAGAAGTCGGACACCACGACGAAAGCCGAGCACGGCATCGACAACGCATCGAAGCATTTCGGCCTGCCGGTGCCGGAGGTCTACTCGGCAGAGCTGTCGGAATTCGTCTTCGCCGCCRGCGTGCAACTCCTGAAGGAGTTCCGGCCGGACGTGATGTATCTCACCACCACCGACTATGTGCAGCACAAATACGCGCCGGGCGTGCCCCAGGCCAACGCCTTCTACGAAATGTTCGACAAATATCTCACCGAGCTTGACGCACTGGGCGCGGCGATCGTCGTCACCGCCGACCATGGCATGAAGCCGAAGCACCATGYCGACGGCTCGCCCAATGTGGTCTATGWGCAGGATCTTCTCGACGAATGGCTGGGCAAGGACGCCGCACGCGTCATCCTGCCGATCACCGACCCTTATGTCGTGCATCACGGCGCGCTGGGCTCCTTCGCCACCGCTTACCTTCCGAAGAGCGCCGACCGCGAGGCAGTGATGGAAAAGCTGCGCAAGGTCGAGGACATCATCCTGGTGCTCGGCCGCGAGGAAGGCTGCACCCGCTTCGAGYTGCCCGAGGACCGCATGGGCGACATCATCCTGATCTCGGGCGAGAACAAGACGATCGGCACTTCGGAGCATAGGCACAATCTGGCGGCRCTCGACGAGCCGCTGCGCTCGCATGGCGGGCTGACCGAGCAGGAGGTGCCCTTCATCGTCAACCGCGTGCTGCCGGATCTGCCGAACGAGCCCGTGCTGCGCAATTTCGATGCGTTTTATTACGCGACGATGGCGGCGGCGCAGGCATAGGGTTGGCGCCATCGACCCCCACTCCGCCGGGCTTCGCCCGGCACCTCTCCCCCGATCGACGGGGGAGAGGAAAGGCGCCAAACCGATTTTTGCCGCGCTTCGGGCTGGACGCTTTGGACCGCGGAGGATCAAGCGCCGACGCCGACTGATCTTCTCTCCCCCGTCGATCGGGGGAGAGGTGGCCCGAAGGGCCGGAGTGGGGGTCGACCCCGCGACATATCCAAGACTGGAACCAACCGATGACCCAACTCGATCCCGCCATCAAGGTCCGCCACGAGCCGATGCGCATCGCCGGCGAGAAGGTCGACGCCGAGCGCCGGCTGGAGGTCCGGTTTCCCTGGAACGACACCGTCATTGGCACCGTGCCGGCGAGCGGGGCGGAGCATGCGCGGCGCGCCTTCGAGATCGCGGCTGCCTACCAGCCGAAGCTGACGCGCTATGAGCGGCAGAAGATCCTGCTCAGGRCCGCCGAGCTGCTCAACGCCCGCAAGGACGAATTGTCCGATCTCATCACGCTGGAGCTCGGCATCTCCAAGCAGGACTCGCTCTACGAAGTCGGACGCGCCTTCGATGTATTTACCCTCAGCGGCCAGYTGGCCATCCAGGACGACGGACAGATCTTCTCCTGTGATCTCACCCCGCATGGCAAGCAGCGCAAGATCTTCACCCTCCGCGAGCCGCTCAACGCGATCTCGGCGATCACGCCGTTCAACCATCCGCTCAACATGGTGTCGCACAAGGTGGCGCCGGCGATCGCCACCAACAATTGCGTCGTGGTCAAGCCGACGGAGCTGACGCCGATCACTGCGCTGATGCTTGCCGACATCCTCTATGAGGCCGGCCTGCCGCCGGAAATGTTGTCAGTCGTCACCGGATGGCCGGCCGATATCGGCGACGAGATGATCACCAATCCCAATATCGATCTCATCACCTTCACCGGCGGCGTGYCGGTCGGCAAGATGATTGCGTCCAAGGCCGGCTACAAGCGCCAGGTGCTGGAGCTCGGCGGCAACGATCCGCTGATCGTGCTCAACGATCTTTCGGATGATGACCTCGCCAAGGYGGCCGATCTTGCGGTTGCCGGCGCGACCAAGAATTCCGGCCAGCGCTGCACGGCGGTGAAGCGCATCCTGGTGCAGGAAAAGGTCGCGGATCGTTTCGTGCCGATGGTGCTGGAGCGGGCCAAGGCGATCCGCTTCGGCGACCCGCGCGATCCGGCCACCCAGCTTGGCACCGTGGTGCACGAGAAGGCGGCGGCCTTGTTCGAGAAGCGCGTCCACATGGCGGCGGAGCAGGGCGCGGAAGTGCTCTATGATCCGGGCCGCAAGGGAGCGCTGCTTCCTCCCATCGTCGTCGACCGCGTGCCGCACCAGTCCGAGTTGGTGATGGAGGAAACTTTCGGGCCGATCGTGCCGAWCGTGCGCGCGCCCGACGATGACGAGGCGCTGATCACGCTGTCGAACTCGACGGMATTCGGCCTGTCGTCCGGTGTGTRCACCAACGACTTCCGCCGCATGCAGAAATACATCACCGGCTTGAAGGTCGGCACCGTCAACATCTGGGAAGTGCCGGGATACCGCATCGAGATGAGCCCCTTCGGCGGCATCAAGGATTCCGGCAATGGCTACAAGGAAGGCGTCATCGAGGCGATGAAGAGTTACACCAACGTCAAGACCTTCTCCTTGCCGTGGTAGGCGCCGTGAAGGACAGTTTCGACCTTGCCGTTGTCGGCTCCGGCATCATCGGGCTGGCCCATGCCTTGGCTGCGGCACGGCGCGGCTTGCGTGTCGTCGTCATCGATCGCGATCAGAAGGCCAACGGCGCTTCGATCCGCAATTTCGGTCTCGTCGTCGTCACCGGACAGGAGCCGGGCCTGTCGCGCCGGCTGGCGGAACGCAGCCGGGAAATCTGGCTCGAGCTGGCGAATGAGGCGGGCATCGCGATCCTGCATCGCGGCAAGCTGATCGCGGCGCAGCGCCCGGAAGCGCTGGCCTTGCTCGAGACGTTCAAGGCCGGCGAGCATGGCGGCGCGTGCAAGCTTCTGACCGCGCGTGAGGTGCTCGCGCAGCAGGCCGGCCTCGACCAGAGCGCGATCATCGGCGGGCTCCATAGCCCTTTCGAGTTGCGCGTGGAGTCGCGCGAAGTGCTGCCGCGGCTGGCATCGTTCCTGGCTGAGAAGCATGGCGTCGTGTTCCGCACCGGCGTGTCGGTGACCGAAATCGCGCCGCCCTTCGTCGAAACCAGCGCGGGACGTGTTGACGCCGAAAAGGTCGTCGTCTGTCCCGGCGACGATTTCAGCTCGCTCTATCCGGGGCTGATCGGCAAGCACGGCGTGCAGCGCTGCAAGCTGCAGATGCTGCGCCTCGCCGATCCCGGCTTCCGGCTTTCGTCCGCGTTGATGTCCGATCTCAGCCTGTTGCGTTATGGCGGTTTCGCCGCATTGCCGGAAGCCGGCGCGTTGCGGGCGAAATTGAGTGAGGAACCCGGCGCCGCCTTGGCCAACGGCGTTCACCTGATCGTGGTGCAGAGCGCGGATGGTTCGCTGGTCGTCGGCGATTCCCATCATTACGGGCTGACGCTCGATCCGTTCGGGTCGGAAGCCGTCGACCAATTGATCCTCGGCGAGTTCAAGACATTGTTCGGCAAGGCGCCGAACGTGCTCGCGCGCTGGACGGGATATTACGCTTCGGCGAAGAATGCCGTGCTGCGCGATACCCCGCATGAAGACGTGCGGCTGGTGATCGTCACCAGCGGCACCGGCGCCAGCACCGGATTTGGGCTTGGCGAGGCGACCATCGTGGAGTTGTTCGGCCAATGACGCTCGTCCATACCGAAGGCGAATCCAACAAGGCCGCGGCGCGCCAGGAATGGAGCGCCAGGCAAAGCCACGCGCCCTCGCAGGAGCTTTTGCGCCGCGACGCCGAAGCCTTCCTGCACCAGAGCCTGTCCAGCCCCTGCGTCTCTGCCATAGCCAAGGCCGAAGGCATCTGGATCGAGGACAAGGCCGGACGCCGCTACATGGATTTCCACGGCAACAGCGTCCACCATATCGGCTACGGCCATCCCCGGCTCAAGGAAGCGATCGCCAAGCAGATGGACGAATTGCCCTTCGCGCCGCGGCGTTTCACCTGCGAGCCGGCGGTCGAGCTTGCCGAGACGCTTCGCGCGCTGGCGCCGGGAGATCTCGGCAAGGTGCTGTTCACGACCGGCGGGTCCGACGCGATCGAGGTGTCGCTGAAATTGGCGCGCGCGGCGACCGGCCGGTTCAAGACGCTGTCCTTCTGGGATGCCTTCCACGGCGCCGGTTTCGGCGCTTCCAGCGTCGGCGGCGAGGCGACGTTCCGATCCGGCATCGCCGGGCCGCTCTTGCCCGGCACCGAGCATGTCGCGCCCTGGGCGCCGCATAATTGTCCCTACGGCACCAATTCGCTGGAGGAGTCGGCTCGGGCCTGCGCCAACATGATCGCTTACGTGCTGGGGCGCGAAGGCGATTTCGCCGCCTTCATCGCCGAGCCGATGCGCGCGACGCCGCTGGTGCCGGCGCCGGGCTTCTGGAAAGCGGTGCGCGAAGCCTGCGACCGGCACGGCACGCTGCTCATCTTCGACGAGATCCCGACCGGTCTCGGCAAGACCGGAAAGTTCTTCGCCTCCGAGCATGATGGCGTCACGCCCGATATCATCGTGCTCGGCAAATCGCTCGGCGGCGGCATCCTGCCGATCGCCTCGGTGATCGCGCGGCGCGACCTCGACGTGGCCGGCGACTATGCGATCGGCCATTATACCCACGAGAAGAACCCTGTGACGGCCCGCGCGGCGCTGACCACCATCGCCATCATTCGCGAGGAAGGCCTCGTCGAGCGCTCGGCCGAGCTTGGCGCCCATGCGCTCGCCCGCATGAACGACCYCATGCGGCGCTCGCCTTTCGTCGGCGACGTCAGGGGCAGGGGGCTGATGTTCGGCGTCGAGATGGTCGAGGACAAGGCGAGCCGCGCGCCGGCGCGCGCGCTTGCCGAGAAGATCTATTATCGCTGCCTCGACCAGGGGCTGAGCTTCAAGATCAGCCAAGGCAACGTGCTGACGCTGTCGCCGCCGCTGGTGATTGCGCGCGCCGATCTCGACCGGGCGCTCGACATCGTCGAGGCCGCCGTGCTGGCGGCCTGAGCCCGGTGAAGGCGGTTCGCACCGATCGCGAGCTCGAATGTCCGGGCATCGACGCCGGCCTTCGGGCGCGCGGCGTCGAGCTCGTCACGCTGCCGGACGGCATCCCAGAGACCGAGCTTATGGCGGCGATCACTAATGCCGATCTCATCCTGATGTGCTACACGCCGATCACCGCGCGCGTCATCGAAGCGGCGCGACAACTCAAGGGCATCGTCAAATACGGCGTCGGCATCGATGCCATCGACATAAAGGCGGCGATGCGGCGTGGCATTCCCGTCGTCAATGTTCCTGAGTATGCCGAGGAGACGGTCGCCGAAGGCGCTTTCGCGCTGATGATCGCGCTGGCGAAGCGGCTGCCGGCGATCACCGCGGCTGTTTCGCGCGATGGCTGGCTCTGGCCGGAACAGCGCTGGCTGGGCCGCGACATCGCCGGATCGAGGCTCGGACTGGTCGGCTGCGGCAAGATTGGCCGTAGCATGGCGCGCATGGCGGGGCAGGGGTTCCGTGCAAAGGTGCTCGGCTTCGATCCCGGCGTCGACGCTGCAACGATGCAGGCCGCCGGCATCGAGAAGGCCGACGATCTGCAAGCGATGCTGCGGGTCTGCGATTTCGTCTCGATCCACTGCGTTCTGAACGATGACACGCGGGGCCTTATCGGCGCGCAAGAGCTCACTTGCATGAAGCCTTCGGCGATCCTCATCAACGTCTCGCGGGGAGCCATCGTCGACGAAGGAGCGCTTGTCGACGCGATCGTCGCCGGGCGCATCGCCGGAGCGGGACTCGACGTTTATTCGCTGGAGCCACTGGCGAGGTCCGGCCATCCGATGAGCGCGCTTTTCGATCGCGACAATGTGATCCTGTTTCCGCACCTCACCTTCTTCACGCATGAGGCGATGCGCCGGCTCGAGGACGACACTTTAGCCCGTTGTTTCGAAGTGCTCGACGGCCGGCCTGTGACGGTTCGTTCGCGCGACCCGCGCTTGCGCGCGCAGACTACAGGCGTCGAATTCCGCTGAAAAATCCGTCATTTGCGTGAGGAACCGCAACCGGGCGTGCAGGAGGACACGCCTGCAGAGACCATGCGACAGTTTCATGACAAATATCAGCTCAGGCTTGTCAGTCATAAAATAAATAGATTTTACTTATCGATTGGCGACCCTCAAAGTTGACACAACGACGACATGCACCAGCGCTAACCGCCCGTGGCGGAACCAGTTCAGCGCGACCACGAGTGCGTCGCAGGATGTGCCTTCCATCACAGGGGAACTGACCATGAAATCGCGAAATCTTGCCATAGCTGTAACCTTCGCCGCGACGCTGCTCGGCTCCTCGGCGCTGGTCGCGCCGRCCTTCGCCGACGGCGTCGTCACCATCTATTCGGCCGACGGCCTGCATGACGGCAACGGCAGCTGGTACGAGACCGAGTTTGCCGCCTTCACCAAGGCCACCGGCATCACCGTGCAGTATATCGAGGGCGGCTCGGGCGGCGTCGTCGAGCGCGTCGCCAAGGAGAAGTCGAACCCGCAGGCCGACGTCCTGGTGACGCTGCCGCCCTTCATCCAGCGCGCCGCCGCCGACGGCCTGCTGCAGGATTTCAAGCCGGAAGGCTCCGACCAGATCGACGGCGGCACCGACAAGTACCGGCCGCTGGTCAACAACTACATGAACTTTATCTACAACGCCTCGGTGCTCTCGGAAGCGCCGAAGAGCTACAACGACCTGCTCGATCCGAAGTTCAAGGGCAAGATCCAGTATTCGACACCCGGCCAGGCCGGCGACGGCACCGCCGTCATGCTCGAGATCATCCACGCCTTCGGCGGCGAGGATGCCGGCTTCGAATTCATGAAGAAGCTGCAGGACAACAATGTCGGCCCGTCCGCCTCGACCGGCAAGCTGACCGCGCTGGTCAACAAGGGCGAGCTGCATGTCGCCAATGGCGACCTGCAGATGAACCTGTCGCAGATGGCCGACAATCCGAACATCAAGGTGTTCTGGCCCGCCGGTCCGGACGGCACCCGCTCCACCTTCGCGCTGCCCTACGAAATCGGCTTGGTCACCGGCGCGCCCAATTCCGACAACGGCAAGAAGCTGATCGAGTTCCTGCTCTCCAAGGAAGCGCAGTCGACGGTAAGCTCCGTCGCGCTCGGCCTGCCTGCTCGCAAGGATGTGAAGCCGGACGATGCCAATTTCGCCAAGGCGCAGGAGGCGATGAAGGGCGTGACCATCTGGGCGCCGAACTGGGACGAAGCGCTCACCAAGCTGCCCGACTATGTCAAGAAGTGGAACGAAGCGACGGGAAGTTGATCTCCTGGTGAGCAAATCCGGAGGAGCAGCCATGTCGGTGCCCGCATTTACGGGAAGCAATGTCATGGACGTCGACGCCGCGAAAATTCGCGGCGCCGGCTCCAACGTCCACTTCGACAAGGTCAGCGTCGCCTATGGCGCGCATGTCGTCCTGCATCCGTTGACGCTCGATATCGCGCCCGGCGAGATCCTGGCGATGATCGGGCCCTCCGGCTCCGGCAAGACGACGGCGCTTCGGGCCGTCGCCGGTTTCGTCAGGCCGGCAAGCGGCCGCATCCGCATCGGCGCCACCGACGTCACCGATCTGCCGCCCTATGAGCGCGGGCTCGGCATGGTGGTGCAGAATTACGCGCTGTTCCCGCATATGCGGGTCGAGGACAACGTCGCCTTCGGTCTCAGGGCCCAAGGCGCCGACAAGGCGCTGATCGGCGAGCGCGTCAAGGACTCGCTTGCGACGGTCGGGATGTCGGGCTTTGCCAAGCGCTATCCGCGCGAGCTTTCCGGCGGCCAACARCAGCGTGTCGCCATCGCGCGGGCGCTGGCGGTCAGGCCGCGCGTGCTTCTGCTCGATGAGCCGCTTTCGGCGCTCGATGCGCAGATCAGGCGCAACATGGTCGAGGAGATCGCCAAGCTGCATCGCGACCTGCCTGGACTGACGATCCTCTATGTCACGCACGACCAGACCGAGGCTCTGACGCTTGCCGACAAGATCGCCATCATGCGTGACGGAAGGGTGTCCTCGCACGGGCCGACGACCGAGCTTTACCGACGGCCGCCGAACCGCTTCACGGCCGAGTTCCTCGGCCGCGCCAACCTGTTGCCGGTCACGGTTGCCGAAGGTGCTGCCGGTCCGAAAGGCCTCGCCAAGGCCAGGCTCGGCGATGCCGTGCTCGCAGGCGCCGCACGCGGCGAGAAGCCCGGCGACAAGACCTTGCTCTGCATCAGGCCGCAGCATCTCAGCCTCACCGGCGACGAGGAGCATACCAACAGGATCGTCGGCACGCTGAAGGAAGTGCACTGGCAAGGCGAGCTCACCCATCTGGTGCTCGATGTCGACGGCACGCCGGTGCGCGTCTCGGCGACCAGGTTGCCAGTGAGCCTGCCGGAACGGGGCTCGGCCATGCCGCTCTTCTTCGCGCCCGGCGACACGTCGCTCGTTCCGGAAGACGTCCGTGGCTGACGCGGCCGTCCTTCACGCCCCGATAACCAGAAAGGTGCCCGGCCGGTTCTGGATCGTGCCGCCGGCGGCGCTGCTGGCGCTCTTGTTCTTCTATCCACTGGTGCTGATCGTCCAGCAGGCTTTTACCGACGACAGCGGCATGGCGAACGTCRCCGAATTCGTTCGTGTCCTGCATGCGCGCTTCTTCCTCAACGCGCTCATCAACACCATCACCATTTCCGTCGCGGCGACGGCCGGATGCCTGATCGTCGGGCTGGTGCTGGGGCTGATCCTCGCCTTCGTGCCGTTTCCCGGCAGCGGCGTCATCGCCCGGCTGATCGACACCTTCATCGCCTTGCCGACCTTTCTGGTGACGCTTGCCTTCACCTTCCTCTACGGCTCGGCCGGCATGCTCAATGCCGGGCTGATGGAAATTTTCTCGTTGCAGGCGCCGCCAGTCGATTTCCTCTACTCGACCTGGGGCGTGGTGCTGGCCGAGGTCACCGTCTACTCGCCCTTCGTGCTGCGACCGCTGCTCGCCGCCTTTTCGCTGGTCGACCGCGGCCAGATCGAAGCGGCAAGCGTGCTCGGCGCGCGGCCCTTCCGCATCGTCCGCCAGGTGATCCTGCCCGCCGCCGTTCCGGCGCTGATTGCCGGCGGCAGCCTCTGCCTTTTGTTGACGGTGAACGAATTCGGCATCGTGCTGTTCATCGGCGCCAAGGGCGTCATCACTTTGCCGCTGCTCATCTACAGCAAGGCGATCCAGGAGTCGGCCTATCAGGTCGCCTGCATCATCGCGGTCATCAACATCGCGCTGTCGCTCGGGCTGTTCGGGCTCTACCGGTTCGCCGCCGGCAGGCTGGGAGCATAGGGATGCTGGTCTGGTCGCGCCCCGGTCGCATATTGATTTGGGCAGTCTTCGCRCTGCTGTTCGGCGTGCTGTTCCTGGCCCCTCTCGCGGTGATCCTGCTTTCCAGCCTGGCCGACCAGTGGAACGGCGTGCTGCCYAGCGGCCTGACAACAGAGCACTACAGCGATGTCGTGCAAGGGGCGGCTTGGAAAGCGGTCAAGGCGAGCCTCGTCACCGGCTTCCTGGCCAGCGCGCTGGCGCTGGTCAGCGGCACTTGGGCAGCACTTGCGCTGCGTATCCAGGACGCAACTTTGGCCAGGGTGCTCGGGGTGCTGTTCTTCATTCCAAGCGCGGTGCCTTCGGTGTCCGTCGGTCTAGGCCTACTGGTGGCCTTCAGCCATCCGCCGCTTTTGCTCAACGGCACCATCGCCATCGTCATGGTGGCGCATTTCGTRCTGATCTCGGCCTTCACCTTCGGCAATGTCTCGGCCGGGCTGGCGCGGCTTTCGCCGGATTTCGAGCAGGTGGCGTCAAGCCTCGGAGCGCGCCCGGCTTACCGGCTCTGGCATGTCACGCTGCCGTTGCTCACGCCTTACCTGGTCGCAGCCTTCGGCCTGAGCTTCGCGCTATCGATGGGCGAGCTCGGCGCCACCGTCATGGTCTATCCGCCGGGCTGGGTGACGCTGCCGGTGTCGATCTTCAGCCTGACCGATCGCGGCGATGTCTTTGCCGGCGCTGCGCTGACCATGGTGCTCGTCGCCGTGACGCTCATCCTGCTGCTCGGGCTCGAACGCGTCGTCGGCCGCCAGACGAGGTCGTAGCCTCGCAAGTCTAGGACGACCGCACTTTGCCGTAGCGTTTGATCAGGCGATCGCGCTTCAGGCGCGACAGCCTCTGCGTCCAGAAAAGCCCATCGAGCTGGTCGATCTCGTGCTGGTGGCAGACCGCCAGCAGGCCCTCGGCGTCCTCGAACCGCTCCTTGCCCTCCAGATCCTGGTAGCGAATCCTAACGCGGGCATGCCGTTCGATTTCTTCCGTCACGCCAGGCATCGAGACGCTGCCTTCCGTGTGACGGATCATCTCGGTCGAGGCCTCGACAATCGACGGATTTACATAGATCGAAGGCTTTGCGGCGGGAGGCACCTGGATCACGACAAGGCGTTTCATGATGCCGATATGCGAGGCGGTTATGCCGATCCCGGGCACCGCGTGCATGGTGTCGATGAGATCGCCGGCCAGGTTGCGCAGATCGCTGTCGAAAAGTTCTACGGGATCCGCGACGGTGCGCAGCAGGGGATCGGGGAATTTTATGATCGGCCGGACCGCCATGCGTCAGCCCACCGGCTTCTGCAGCACGTCGAATTGCGGGTTGGTTTCCGAGAATATCGGCAGAGCCGCGGCGCCGAGGAYGGACGTGTCCTTTCCCGCGGCGCCGACCATGACGCGCGGTGTGGTACGGGCGCTGGTCGAGCTCACCGAGAGATGGAGCGGCTCCAGCCGGCTGGCCAAAGCCTCGATCACCGGCAGCGGCATGAAGCCGCCGAGCACGACGGTTTCGGGATCGAGCGCCATTTCCAGGATGTCAATCGCCTGCCGCAACGGCTCGACCGCCTCGGCGAGCCAGGCCTCGAAGCGGCTGTCGCCATTTGCCAGCAGTTGTTCCAGCAGTTCGGGAGAGGCATGGTCGGGATCGGCCAGACCAAGCCTGTCATAGGCTGCGCGTAGCGAGACGTAGCGCTCCAGGCAGCCGCGCTTGCCGCAATCGCATGGCAGGCCGCCCGGCCGCACGATAACGTGGCCGATCTCGCCGGCATTGTGGCGGCTGCCCTTGTAGAGATGGCCGTCGAGGAAAAGCCCGGCGCCGAGGCCCGTGCCGATGAAGAGGTAGACGAAACTGCCGAGCTTGCGGGCAACGCCATAGAGCCGCTCGCCTATGGCTGCCGCGGTGGCGTCGTTCTCCACGGTGACGGCGATGCCGGTCAGCTGTTCCAGCTCTTCGGCTACCGGAAAATCCTGCCAGCCGGGAAGGGCGGTCGGGCCGACCGAGGTCATGCCTTCGACGCCGAACGGCCCGGGCATCGCCATCCCGATGCCGAGCAACCTTTGCCGCTCCAGTCGAGAGGTTGCGATGAGGCCGCTCGAGATCGCGGCAAGCAGCGGCATGGCCTCTGTGGGAGTGGGCTGGTCGACATTTCTCTCGATGCGCGCGCGCATCGCGCCGGAGAGGTCGGTAACGACGCCGACGGCCAGTTGGTGGTCGAGCTGCAGGCCGATCGAATAGCCGCCATCGGGGTTGATGGAATAGGGGACCGCCGGCTGGCCGCGCGCGCCTTTCAGCGTTGCTTCCGGGCGTAACAGCCCGGCCGCTTCCAATTCCTCGACGATATTGGAGATGGTCTGCGACGACAGCGCCGTCAACCTGGCGATCGCCGCCCGCGACAGCGTGCCGTTGGTGCGGATCGCCTCGATCACCACACGCCGGTTGTGCGATTTCGCCTGCTCGAGATTTGTGCCGGAGATGACTTTCTTGAGGGTCATGCGATCGTTGCCAGTCACGGAAACTGTAGATCGCCACTTTAGAAAATCAAGTTGATTTAATTGTTTAGCGCTCGGCATCGGGCTCAGAGCGCGGCAAGGTTGAAGGCCTGGCTGACTTGTCGCGCCAGTCGAACGGATCTCAACAGCACCTGCGGTCAATTGGACAGGAACGATCTCGCGGTTGACGCATTTTGCTTCGCGTCAACAGCCGAGGGACCAAATGCGCATAGCTCATGTCGCGCCGCTCTACGAATCCGTGCCGCCGAAACTCTATGGCGGGACGGAGAGGATCGTCTTCTATATCACCGAGGCGCTGGTCGGGCTTGRCCACGATGTGACGCTATTCGCGAGCGGCGACAGCGAGACCTCGGCGCGGCTGGTGCCCGGGCGCGACCAGGCGATACGCCTCGACCCGCGGCCGAAGAAATCGGAGATCGCGGCGCATCTGGCGATGCTTGCCGATGTGCGAGCGCGCGTCGGCGAGTTCGATGTCATCCATTTCCATCTTAGCCACTTCGTGCATTTTCCGTTCTTCGAAGAGATCGCGGGGCGGACGGTGACGACGCCGCATGGCCGGCTCGACTATGTCGACCTGGCGCCGGCCTATAAACGCTTCCCGCGTTTCCCGATGATCTCGATCTCGCACAGCCAGAAGCGCGGCTTGCCCGACGCGAACTGGCTGGCCACCATCCATCACGGACTGCCGCTCGATGCCTACCAACCGACTTATGAACCTGAGGCGGAAGAGCCGTATCTTGCCTTCCTCGGACGCCTGTCGCGCGACAAGCGGCCGGACCGCGCCATCGAGATCGCGCGCCGGTCCGGGTTGAAGCTGAAGCTGGCGGCCAAGATCGGCGACGACGACCGCRCCTATTTCCGCGACAACATCGAAGCGCTGATCGATGGCGACCGCGTCGACTATGTCGGCGAGATCACGGAAGACGAGAAGGCCGGATTTCTCGGCAATGCGGCGGGCCTTTTGTTCCCCATCGACTGGCCGGAGCCGTTCGGCCTCGTCGCGATCGAAGCCATGGCCTGCGGCACGCCGGTGATTGCGTGGAACCAGGGTGCCCTGCCGGAGATCGTCGATAACGGCGTCACCGGCTTCGTCGTGGACAGCGTGGACGATGCGGTCGCGTCGGTGCCAGCGCTTCTCGATCTCGACCGGCGGCAGGTGAGGGCAGCCTTCGAGAAAAGGTTCTCGGCGACAAGAATGGCGCGCGACTATCTTGCTGCCTATATGCGCCTGACCGGCACGCCGGAGGCCAAAGCCTCCTGACCTTGATGCCTGGAGTCGGATGATTTCAGGTCTGTTCGACCTGAAATTCAAATCCGGCTCTAAAAAGATAGAGCATGATGTCGCCCGAAAGCCGCTTCACACTTTTCGGCATCATGCCCAGGGCGGGGCAAACAAAGAGGTGACCAATGATGGAGCTCGACGAGCGCAAGCTCGATCCCGCCGTGGCGCTTTCCTCACTCGACGAAACGGCGCCGCGGGAGCCGCACCGGCTTTTTGCCCTCAAGCAGGGCGACTGCTTCGCGGTGGCCGACGCCTATGGCGACATCAGAGGGTCGGGYGACGGCTTCTYCCGCGACGACACGCGCGTGCTTTCCGAATTCCGCCTGACCATCGGCGGCCGGCCGATGTCGCTGCTCGGCGCCTCGCTCAGCCAGGACAATGTGCTGTTCACGTCCAACCTCACCAACCTACCGATCCAGAGCGCGGCCGGCCGCGATATCCCGCAGGGTGCGATCCACATCGAGCGCGTCAGGCTCATTTGGCAGGACAGGCTGTTCGAGCGGATCACGCTTTCCAACTACAGCCGCGAGCATTCGACCATCACCGCCTCGCTGCATTTTGCCGCCGACTTTCGCGACATGTTCGAGGTGCGCGGCACGACGCGGGTGAAGCGTGGCACGACGCATGTCGCCAAGACCGACAAGACCTCGGTGCTGCTCGGCTATGACGGCCTCGACGGTCTGCCGAGACTTTCCGCGATCTCCTTTTCGCAGGCGCCCGACCAGTTGAGTGACAATCGCGCCGATTTCCTTATCGCGGTGACCAAGCGCAGTCAAAAAGTGCTCTATATCGAGGTTGGTCCCGAGGTCGCCGATCCGCCCGATCGCGACCGATTCCGCGCCGCGGCGGCACGGGCCCGCTTCGGCATGCGCRCCAAGCGCAGGCATGGCGCCACGGTGCACAGCTCAGGCCGCGTCTTCAACGATTGGGTCGAGCGCGCCCGCGCCGATGTGGCGCTGCTTACCACGGAGCTTCCGACCGGGCCCTATCCCTATGCCGGCATCCCGTGGTTCTCGACGGCATTCGGCCGCGACGGCGTGATCTCGAGCCTGCAGATGCTCTGGCTCAACCCCGGCCTGGCGCGGGGCGTGCTGGCTTTTCTGGCCGAGCACCAGGCGACCGAAACGTCGCCCTTTTGGGATTCCCAGCCCGGCAAGATCATGCATGAGACGCGCAAGGGTGAGATGGCGGCGCTGCGCGAGCTTCCCTTCGGCCGCTATTATGGCGGCGTCGACACCACGCCGCTCTATATCCATCTGGCATCCGCCTATGCCGACCGCACCGGCGACATGGCCTTCATCGACACATTGTGGCCCTCGCTCAAGGCCGCCGCCGAGTRGACAGAAGAGGCGAGCCGCGCCACCGGTTTCGTCACCTACCAGCRCGCCGCCGAGTCGGGCCTTGCCAACCAGGGCTGGAAGRACAGTTTTGACTCCGTCTTCCATGCCGATGGGCGCATTCCCAAGGGACCGATCGCGCTGGTCGAGGTGCAGGGCTATGTCTTTGCCGCCTTCCGCGGCATGGCGGCGCTCGCGCGCCGCCGCGGCGAATTCGCCGACGCCGAGCACTGGGAGGGCCGCGCCGAGGAAATGCGGGTCGCCGTGGAACGCGACTTCTGGCTCGACGACATGAACTTCTACGCCCTGRCCATCGATGGCGAGGGCCAGCCATGCAAGGTGCGAACGTCAAATGCCGGGCACCTGCTTTTTGTCGGCTTGCCGCAGCCCGAACGCGCCAAGCTGGTCGTCGACCAATTGCTGTCGGCCTCCTTCCATTCCGGGTGGGGCCTGCGGACGCTCGCCGACGACGCAGTTTTCTTCAACCCGATGTCCTACCACAACGGTTCGATCTGGCCGCACGATACCGCGCTTTGCGCCGTGGGCATGGCGCGCTACGGCGAGCGCGACAGCGTGGTGCGGTTGATGAGCGGCACGTTCGAGTCGGCCGTGCATTTCAACATGCGGCTGCCGGAGCTGTTCTGCGGCTTCGCCCGGGCGCCCGGCGAGGCGCCGATCGCCTATCCCGTGGCCTGCCTGCCGCAGGCCTGGTCGGCCGGCTCCACATTCATGCTGATGCAAGCATGCCTGGGGCTGGAGATCGATGGCTGGCAAGGTGAATTGCATGTCACGCGCCCGAGGCTGCCGATCGGCATAGACACGCTCACGATCAGGCACCTGACGGTCGGCGACAGAACGATCGATCTTACCTTCCAACGGGTCGGCGATCGTGTCGGCGCCTTCCTGTCCKACCGGCATGAAGGCCAGGTGCCGCTCATCGTGCGCACGTGAACAAAGCGCCGCAACCCTGCGTTCAACAGTCGAAAATGTCGGAACTGATCGCTTGTTTGCGCGTTCAAAACCTTATCCGGTCTGCCCGTCTGCGGCCGGCAAGAACGACAACAATGAACGGATGGCCGGAGGCAACCTGGCATTTCAATGACACAATATGGCGTCCTGTTACTGGTCCTTATCTTTGCAAGCCTTGGACTTTCCGCATTCGCGATCTTTATTTCAATATCCCGGTACCGCCGCAATCACCCAAGGGCATCGGCTTTGCCGGGTTCCGGCGAGGACGTTGCCACCGAGGCGGCGCGAACGGTGCTGCGCGAGTTCGAGAAGAACGGCCAATCGGTCGACGCGGCTCTGGTGACATGGTCGCCCGACACGCTGCGCAAGATCCTGGCCGACGAGCTGCCGGATGCGCAGGTGATCGTCGTTTCCAATCGCGAGCCCTATATCCACAACGAAACCAAGGATGGCGGCGTCGAGCTTGTCGTGCCGGCGAGCGGGCTGGTTTCGGCGCTCGAGCCGATCACACGCGCCTGCGCCGGCACCTGGATCGCCTATGGYGGCGGCAGCGCCGATCAGACGGTGGTCGACAGGAACGACCGTGTGCAGGTGCCGCCTGGCCATCCCTCCTACACGTTGCGCCGGGTCTGGCTCAGTGACGAGGAATATCAAGGCTACTATCTCGGCTTCGCCAATGAAGGCTTGTGGCCGCTCTGCCATATCGCCTTCACGCGGCCGATCTTCCGCGAGTCGGACTGGGAGGCCTATGAAGCCGTCAACCGCAAGTTCGCGGACACCGTGGTTGCCGAGGCTCGCAACGAGCGACCGATCGTGCTCGTCCAGGACTATCACTTTGCGCTTCTGCCGCGCATGATCCGCGAGCGTCTGCCCGAGGCGATCGTCATTACCTTCTGGCATATCCCCTGGCCGAACTCTGAAGTGTTCAGCATATGCCCGTGGCGCGAGCGTATCCTGGACGGTCTGCTCGGCAGTTCGATCGTAGGGTTCCATACCCAGTACMACGCCAACAACTTCACCGAGAGTGTCGATCGCTTCATGGAAAGCCGCATCGAGCGCGCCGATGCCGCCATTTCCTATGGCGGCCAGGTGACGCTGGTGCATTCTTATCCGATCTCGATCGAATGGCCGGTCGAGCTCCTGAAAGCCCTCCCCAACATCGAGGAGTGCCGGGTGCGCGTGCGCAAGCGGTTCAGGATTCCGGCCGGCGCCAAGCTGTGCGTCGGCGTCGAGCGTCTCGACTACACCAAGGGCATCCTCGACCGCTTCCACGCGCTGGAGGAGCTGTTCATTCGCCACCCCGAAATGGTGGGCAAAGTCGTGTTCCTGCAGGTCGCGGCGCCGAGCCGAGGTACGCTGCCGGCCTACAAACAGCTCCACGAGGAATGTCTGCGCTGTGCCGAGGAACTTAACCAGCGCTACGGCAGCGACTCCTACCAGCCGGTGGTCATGGTGGCCGAGCATCATTCGCAGGCGGCGGTCTACGAGCTCTATCGGGCGGCCGATATCTGCCTCGTCACCAGCCTCCATGACGGCATGAACCTCGTCGCCAAGGAGTTCGTCGCGTCGCGCGACGACGAGCAGGGCGTTCTTTTGCTCAGCACCTTCGCGGGCGCTTCGCGCGAGCTGCTGGAGGCGCTGATCGTCAATCCTTACGACGCGGCGATGATGAGCGAGGCGATGCTGCAGGCGCTGACGATGGGGCCGGACGAGCAACGCGAGCGCATGCGACGCATGCGCGAGATCGTGCGCGACAACAATGTCTATCGCTGGGCAGGCAGCATGCTGCTCGACGCGGCGCGCCTGAGGAAGCGCGGCGACCTGGATCGGGTCACGGCCTTATACGAGCGGCCGAATGCCCCCACTRGCGACAATGTCGTCTCCATGTTCGAACGCAAACAGGCAGTCGGATTCCGATGAACATCCAGGCAGACCTCACCCCGCCGCTTCCCGAGGGACGGTGGGCGCTTTTCCTCGACATCGACGGCACTTTGCTGGAGCACGCGGCGCATCCCGACGCCGTTTCGGTCAGCGAGGAGCTCCGTGTTCTCCTGCAGAGGATCGAGCGGCGGCTCGACGGCGCGCTTGCCTTCATCACCGGCCGCTCGATCGCGGCCGTCGATCATCTGTTCGACCCGTTGAAACTGCGGATCGCGGGCCTCTACGGGCTGGAGCACAGACTTCTGCCGGACGGAAAGATCGAAGCCGCCGACGAGCCGGCGGATATGGCGGCGCTTGCCGACGAGATCGAACTGGAACTGGCGAGCAAGGCCGTCTATGTCGAGCGCAAGGGACCGGTGCTCGCCATCCACACCAGAGCCGCGCCGCAGCTTCTGGCCCGGGCGACGGAGCTGGTCGAGGCGGCGCTCGCGCGCTTGCCGCAGGGCTACCGCGTGATCGCCGGCAATGCCGGCGTCGAGCTGATGCCGCTCGAAGCCGCCAAGGGCGCTGCGATCCGGCGCTTCATGCAGCTTGATCCTTTCACCGGCAGGCGCCCGGTGTTCCTTGGCGACGACACGTCCGACGAGAACGGCTTCGACACCGTCAATGCCGCGGGCGGGATCTCGATCCGCGTCAAGCCGCAGGGCGAGACGGCTGCCCGCTTCGCCATCGAAGATGTCGCCAGCGCGCTCGCCTGGCTGGAGGCCAATTTCGGCGAGCCGGCCACGCAAACGGCCAGCCGCAATCTCGTCGCCTAAACAAGGCGCTGGCGGCTACTGCTGCTGCAGGCCCGTGATCATGGCGATGATCTCGTTCTTGTCGGTTTTCTTCGTCTCGCGCACGCCGATCTGCTTGCCGCGCCTCAGGACACAGATGCGGTCCGACAGCTTGAACACCTGGTCGAGGCTGTGGCTGATGATCAGGATGCCGACATTGCGCTGTTTGAGCGACTGAACGATCGCCTCCACCTTGGCGGTCTCGGCGACGCCGAGCGCGGCCGTCGGCTCGTCGAGCAGGATCARCTTGCTCGCCCAATGCGTCGCCCTGGCGATCGCGACGCCTTGGCGCTGACCGCCGGAGAGGTCGCGGATGGTGGCGTGCGCGGAAGGGATGCGCACGTCGAGCTCCTTCACCAGTTTTTCCGTCTCGTCGATCATGCGGCGGCGGTCGAGCAGGCCGAGGCGGTTCAGCGGCTCGCGGCCGAGGAACATGTTCATGTAGACCGTTTGCTGGTCGGCCAAAGCGAGATCCTGGTAGACAACCTCGATGCCGTGCGCGCGGCCCATCGTGGCGTTCGACATCGTCACCGGCTTGCCTTCGATCGTGATCGTGCCGGAGGAGGGCGGGTGCACGCCGGAGATGATCTTGACCAGCGTCGACTTGCCGGCGCCGTTGTCGCCGACCAGCGCGACGATCTCGCCCGGAAAGACCTCGAGCGAGAAATTCTCGATCGCGGTGAGGCCGCCGAAATTCTTGCGGATGTCCTGAAGCTGCAGGATTGGCGCGCTCGCGTTCATCGCACTCTCCTAAACGGGCCAGGCATAGGCTTCTCCGAAGCCGTTCTCGATGGTTTCGACCACAGGCTTGCCCTTCGAGATGCCGGAGACGCCGACGACATAGGCGCGGGTGACGAAGGCCTGGCCGCGGAAGCCGAAGACGGCGCTGTCGCCTGGCCTCGGCGCGCCTGCGCCGGAGGCGTCGATCATGGCGTAGTAGTCGATCGCCGAGGGCGGCGGCACCTCGACGCTTCTGAGCGCCGAGGCGGCGGTGGTCGGCTCGGCCGAGACGATCGCCTTGACGTCGTAGTCGGGGAAGATCGGGTCGATATAGAAGCCGCCGCCGAAGCAGTAGGCCTTGCCGCCCGACAGATGCGAGACCTCGGTGAGGTAGAGCACGGYAGGCAATTCCGGCAGGTCTTCCATGACATGCAGCGCCGTAGTGCCGTGCAGGCCGTTGCCGGGCTCGCACTGCGTAGCGCCGGCTTCCGCCAGCGCGGCCAGCATGACGCTCGACGTGGTGCCCGGCGCGTTGATTTCGATCTCCTTGCGGCCCGCTTTTGCGAGCGCCTCGGCGGCCTTGCTCAAGGTCGCCAGATTGGGCGTCGGCAGCACCTTTCGCGCGGCGTGGTCGAAGAGCAGGGCAGGGAAGGTGGTTATGCCGGCGAAGCGGCCGCCTGGAATGGCATCGAGCCGGTCGGCGACGGCGACAACCTCGCCTGCGTCGAAGCCGCCTTCATGGCCGCGGTAGAAAATGTCGCCTTCGGCAGCGATGCGGGCGAGCAAGTCCTGGACATAGCCGGCGGCCTTGGCGCCCCTGCCTGCTTCCTCGGCCTTGATGTCGTTGAAGACGGTCCAGTAGTCTGGCTTGAAGGTCCTTGCCGCCGCATCGGCTTCGAATTTCGCGATCTGCTGCAGATGGCCGAGATGGCCGAGCTTCATTCCGGCCTTATACGTGGCGCGCGCGCAAGCCATGTCGACCGCAACCGCGCGCTCGATGCCGCCGCGCATCACCGCCTTGCAGAATGAGCTCGAGCGGCCGACCTGCTTGGTCATGGCGAAGATCTTCAGACCGAGCCGGTCAGCTTCCTGTTTGAGGACCTTGGCGTTGCGCTCGACCATATCGAGATCGAGCACATAGGCGTTGGCCGGCAGCTTGCCTTGCTGATGAAGGCCGATCGCCGCTTCGATGAAGGCGGGGTTGCGGCGGCGCAGAACGTCGAGAAACATGGAAGGATTCCTTCAGCGGGATTTGTCGCGCAGCGACACGGCGACGGCGGTGAGGATGATCAGGCCGCGCACGATCATCTGGTCGGAGACCGAAAGGCCCATCAGGATCAGCCCGTTGTTCAGCATGCCCATCATCAGCGAGCCGACGAGAGCGCCGACGATCGAGCCCTTGCCGCCGTTGAGCAGCGTGCCGCCGACGATGACGGCGGCGATCACCGTCATCAGGTCCGTTTCGCCAAGCGTGTATTTCGCCGCCTGCAGGCGGCCCGCGTAAAGCAGTCCGGCGAGTCCCGCGAGCCCACCGCTGATGGTGAGCACGGCGAGCCGGATCTTCGGCACGCTGATGCCCGAAACGCTTGCAGCGCGGGCATTGTCGCCGGTTGCCAGCACATGCGCGCCGAAACGCGTCTCGCGGTAGACGAGGTGGCCGACGGCGATGGCGATCACCGTCCACCAGATGAGCGACGGCACGCCGAGCAGCGAGCCCGAGCCGAAGAAACCGGTAAAGGTCTCATTGGTGACCGAGATCGAACGCAGATCGGTCATCGAGCGCGAGACACCGGCGAACAGGCCCATCGTCGCCAGCGTCACCAGGAAGGACGGCAGCTTCACATAGGCGACCAGCGCGCCATTGATGAGACCGATCAGGATACCGGCGCCCAGGCCGGCGACGATGCCCGCCGCCATCCCGTAGGAGGCGATGGTGACGGCGGCGGCAAGCGCCGATACCGCCACGATCGAGCCGATCGAAAGGTCGATCTCGCCGGCCGACATGACGAAGACGAGGCCGATCGCCATGATCGTCACCGGGGCCGTCTGCAGCACGATGTTGGAGAGGTTGCGGACGGTGAGGAAGCCGCTGTCCTTCAGCATGAAGGCGAAGAACAGGAAGATCGCCAGGAAGCCGAGGTAGACGACATATTGCTGCAGATTGAAGCGGCTGGCGAAGCTGCCCACCTCGGTGCCGGTGTTGGCGCTGGTCATGTTCGATCTCCGATGGTGCGTGCTTCGCAGCCTGCCACGCCGTTTACTTCATGGCGTCCGCGATGGTCGCGGGCACATCCTTGTTGAGCGACTTCTTCCAGCCGTCCTTTACCGTGCCCTTGGTGACGGCGATGGAATCGACCGCGTAGAAGGGCTCGGCTTTCAGGCCGACCAGCGAACCCGCCGAGGCGCGCGCCAGCGTCACGCCGATGGAGTAGGCCTCGTCGGCGACAAGGGCCGCGATGTTACCACCTTTGACCATGTCGAGCGCGGCCGGTTCGTTGAGGTCGAGCGTGACGATCTTGGTGTGCGTGTTGCCGGCGGCGCGCAGCGCGGAAAGCACGCTCAGCGCCGGCTCTGCCCAGGTGACATAGATGCCGTCGAGGTCCGGATGCTGGGTGATCATCGCCTGCGCGATATCCTCTGAGCGCGCCGGGTCGGCCATGCCGGCCTCGGCGGCTATCTTCATGTCGGGATAATCCTGCTCGATGGTCTTCTTGAAGGCGCCGTCACGCTGGTTGGTGACGTAGAAATCGGCGTCGTGGAAGATGTAGCCGACCTTGCCCTTCTTGCCGAGCGCCTCGGCCATGGCGATGCCGGCCTTGTTGCCCATCTGGAAGAGGTCGTCGGAGACGATGGCGACGTAGTCCGTGCCCTGCTTATAGCCGGCCGGGCAATTGTCGACGAAGCCGAGCTTGACGCCGGCCTGGCGGGCCGGATCGTAGACGGAGCCCGCAGTYGCCGGATCGACGGGAAGCGACAGGATGATCGACGGCTTCTTGGCCATCACCGTCTCGACATCGGCCTTCTGGCGCGCGGCGTCGAAGCCGGCGTCGGTCTGCGCCACCACCTCGATGYCGAGCCGCTTGAACTCGTCGCGCGCGCCGGCGTTGACGGCGTTGGTGTACTCGCTCATCTCGTGCCAGACGAGGGCCGCGGTGAACTTGCCGTCCTTGATCTGCTGCTCCTGCGCCGCCGTCAGCGTCAGCGAGGCTGCCGGAACCGGCTTCTCGCCGTTCGGGCCGGTGGTGACGCCTTCGGCGGCGAAGGCGTGAGCGGCGAACAGGCTCGCCAATGCAGTCATAATGCTCAATGCTTTGCGCATGTCGGTTCCCCTTTTTGTTCAGGAAGAGAGCCCCGGCCCGGCAAGCCGGGCCGGGGCGTCGGCTTCATTTCGCCGCGTCGAGCACCGACTGCGGCGCGTCACGGTTGAGCGAGTCCTTCCAGCCCTGGGAGACATTCTCCTTGGTCACGGTCAGCGCCGGCGCGACGACAAAGGCCGGCGTCTGCTGGGCAAGCAGCGACTTCATGCCGGAGGCGGCCATGGCGCGGCCGAGCTCATAGGCCTTGTCGGCGACAAGTGCGGCGACGTTGCCGCCCTTGACCATGTCGAGCGCGACCGGCTCGGCAAGGTCGAGCGTGACGATCTTGGTATGCTTGTTGCCGGCGCCGCGCAGCGCCGAAAGCACGCCGTCGGCCGGCTCGGCCCAGGTCACGTAGATGCCGTCGAGATCGGGATGTTGCAGCAGCATGGCATTGGCCAGTTCCTCGGCCCGGGCCGGGTCGGAGATGCCCTGTTCGGCGATGATCTTGATGTCGGGGTAGTCCTTCTCGATGGTCTTCTTGAAGGACTGGTCGCGCTGGTTGGTGACGTAATAGTTGGCGTCGTGGAAGATGTAGCCGACCTTGCCCTTGCCGCCGATGGCCTTGGCCATGGCGTCGGCCGCCTGCTTGCCCATCTGGTAGAGATCGTCGGTGACGATCGAGGCATAGTCGGCGCCTTGCTTGTAATCCTTGGGCAGGTTCGACAGGAACACCAGCTTGACGCCGTCCTTGACCGCCTGGCGGAAGGCTTCGGCCGAGGTGACCGGATCGAGYGGCAGGGCCAGGATGATGTTCGGCTTGGCGGCTAAAGCGGTCTCGATATCGCTGCGCTGGCGGGCGGCGTCGAACTGCGCGTCGGTCTTGACCGCGATCGAGATGCCGGCCTTGGCGAACTCGTCGGTGGCGCCCGCGGTCACCGCATTGGTGAAGTCGGAAGAGGTGTGCCACAGGAGGGCTGCCTTGTAGCCCTTGTCCTTCAGCGCCGCGATGTCGGCATCGCTCAGCGTCACGCCGGAGCTCGGGGTGGCGGTCTCGCCCTGCGGTCCGACCGTCTGCGCGTGAGCCGCGCCGGCGGCGAGCATCAATCCGCCTGCCAAGGCGGCAATCCATTTCTTCATCAGCATGTTCTTAGTCTCCCATTTTCTGCTTCGTTGGACGTTCAGTCGGCCACGCCGCAATAGCGGGCCATGAAGGCTGCGAAGCCGACGATGCCGGCGAGGTATTCCTCGACATCGACGTGCTCCTCGAAAGTGTGGCAGTTGCGGATGTCGCCCGGCGCGCAATAGACGGCGGGAATGCCGAGACGATTGACGAAGAACGAGGATTCCGACCAGAAGGGCGCGCCCTCGATCACGCCGCGTCCGCTCATGGCGCCTGCCATCGACTGCGAAAGCATGGCGACTTCGGCACGCGTCTCGTCGATCTCGGCGGCGGTGCCGCCCAGCCMGTGATCGCGTCCTGCCGGATAGGCGAACTCCACGGTGATCTCCGGATCGGTGATGGCGCCGCGCACCGCGGCCTCGATCTCGGCGGCGGCCGTGTCGAGGTCCTCGCCCGGCAGGAGCTTGCGGATCAGCGACAGCGTGCATCGCTCGGGCACGGCGATATAGCCGCCGCCGGTAAGGCCGGTGATCAGCAGGAAGCCGCGTCCGATGTGCTTATGCTCGGCGCGGGCCGCCACCTCATCCGAGTGTTTCCACAGCGCCGTCATGGCGGCATGCGCGGCGCGCAACRCATCCTTGCCGAGCTCCGGCACGCCGAAATAGGCCGACTTGCCGGTGATCGTGATGTCGGTGATGAAGAAGCCGATCTGCGCGGCGTAGACGGCAAGCCGCGTTGGCTCGACATAGACGGTGAAATCGGGCGCCGCGACCTCGCCGGCTTCGATGCGGCCGACAAAATGCTTGATGCCGGCGGAGACACCGGTGCCGGGCTGGCCGCTTTCCTCGTCGCCGACGAAAGCGAAGGCGACGTCGCCCTTGAGGCGGATGCCGGCCTTGTCGAGCAGCGAGAGCGCCGCCAGCGAGGCGGTGATGCCTGCCTTGAGATCGCCGGAGCCGCGGCCCCAGACCGCCCCGTCGATGATGGGCGCGCCGAACGGGTCCTCGCGCTCGGTGCCGGCCCAATGCTCGCGCCAGCCGTCGACGTGGACGGTGTCGGTATGGCCGATGAAGAGCAGGCGCTTGCCTTCGCCAGTTCCCTTGCGCTCGCCCCAGATGTTCGGCCTGCCAGGCAGGAAATCCGTCCGGCTCAAGCTGCTCAGCCCCAGCTCGCGCATCTTCGCTTCGAGGAAGCCGACGAAGTTCGCTTCGTTGCCGGTGATGCTCTCGCGGCCGATCGCGCCCCTGAACAGAGCCAGCGCCTGGTCGGTATCGAGAACGGCGCGCAGCCGGGTTGTGATGTCGCTGGTCACAGCACGACCTCCTTCAGGGCAGCCGCCTGGGCGGTGGGAAGTGAAATGCGGCCATCCGGCGCGTCGACGCCGAACAGCGTGTTGTGCAGCTGGCCAAGGCCGATCGCGGCAGCGCCGATGAGTGCCGCCCGCGCGCCCAGCTCGCCGGCCTCGACCGTGACAGGGTAGGGGAAGCAGAGCGATATCAATGCTTTGACGCGTGAGAGGATCTCGGGCCTGAGGCCGATCGAGCCGCCCAGTATGACCTTTTCCGGATTGGCGACGGCGGCGATCGCGGCTATGCCTTGCGCCAGATAGCGCGCCGTTTCGTCGAGCACGGCGAGCGCGGCCTTGTCGCCCATTGCCGCGTTCTCGAAGATCGCGGGAACCGTGACCTGCGCGCCGGTCAGGGATCTGTAGCGCTCGGTCATCGCGTGCGTCGCCACCGCCCGCTCGAAAGCGCCGGTGCGCAGCGATTCCGCCGCGAACGGATCGGCGCCGATCGRCATGAAACCGATTTCGCCCGCCGCATGGGTGGCGCCGCGCACCAGATGGCCGCCGAGCATAAGGCCGCTGCCGACGCYGGTGCCCAGCGCGATATAGGCGAGATTGTCGATGCCCTGGCCCTGGCCCARCCAATTCTCGCCGAGCACGGCGAGGTTGACGTCGTTCTCGATCATCACCGCGACGCCGAGCGCCTTCTCGAACGCGTCGAGCACATTCATGGCGTCGAAGCCGGCGATGTTGGGCGCGAGCAGGATGCGGCCGGTCGCGGGGTCCGGCGCGCCCGGCGCGCCGATGACGGCAAGGCGGATCTTCTTGCGCGGGATGCGCTCCCTGGCCGCTGCCTGGAAGGCAAGCGCCGCGATCTGGTCGATGATGAACTGGCCGCCRCGCGGATCGGTCGGCGTCGCCGCTTCGGCGAAGATCTGGCAGGCGAGGTCGGTCAGCGCTACGCGCACCTTGGTGCCGCCCAGGTCGACGGCGATGATGTAGGCGGCGTCGTGGACAAGCTCGTAGGTGACGGCGGTGCGCCCGACATGGCCGCTGGTGCGCCCGGTCTCCTGCACCCAACCTTCCTGCTCGAGGCCGCGCACGATTTCCGAGATCGTCTGCTTCGACAGGCCGGTGAGCTTGGAGATCGAGGCCCGCGATATGGGCCCGCCCTGGACGATCGCCTCCATGACGGAGCGCTGCGAGAACTGGCGGGAAATGCGCGGCAGGTCGCTCACATCGGGCCTCTGATTAATTCGTTCTGTCACCGAACTTATTACTGAACTGGCACCCTTGTCAACGATCACGTTGAATTGTCGGAGACCGCAATCGGAAGGGATGATTTACTTGGCTGCCAGCTGCCGCACCCACCCTGCAACCGCGGCGAAACCGAGTTTGCTCATGGTTCGGGCCGCGGAAGCGAACGATCCAGCCGGTTCCGAACACGTGCGTGCTGGCTGGTCGGTGGTCGAGCCAGCCTTAATTCCTGTCGACCGGCTTGGAGCGCATGCGCGACACGGTCTCGCGTTCGGCGCGCTTGGAGCGCAGCGGCGGCAAGCCGCGGTCGACGAGGTCCATGTCCTCCAGCACCATGTCGCCCATGCGCTTGAAGGCGATGTCGAGCGCGCCGGCGCGATGCGCCGAACGCAGGAAGCCGGGGAGGGCGCGGACGGGATGGTCCTTTGCCAGCGGCTCCTCCGGGAAGACGTCGCTCGCCGCAACGATGTGGCCGCTTTTCACAGCCTTCATCAGCGCCGGAAAATCGACGACGCCGGCGCGGCTGAGCAGGATGAAGGCCGCGCCCTTGCGCATCTTGGCGAAAGCATCGGCGCCGAGAAAACCCTGGTTCTCGCTGGTGACGGAAGCGACGACGAATACGAAATCGCTTTGCGACAGCACCTCGTCCAGCGAGGCCGGCTCGACGCCATTGTCGACCAGGATCGACGGCGGCAGCCACGGATCATAGACCTTCGTGCGGGTACGGAAGCCGGTCAGCAGGCGGTTGAGGGCGCGGCCGAGATCGCCGAAGCCGATGATGCCGACATCAGCACCCGAAAGTAGGCGCGCGGTCTGGTTGCCGTCGCCGCCCCACAATTCCTCGCCCTGCCGGAAGGCGAGATCGGCATCAACGATGTTGCGCGCGAGGTTCAGCGCCATGGCGAGGCCGAGTTCGGCTACCGGTTCGRCAAAGACCAGGCCCGTGGTGACGACATGGATGCCGCGCGCGAACAGTGTCTCGTAGGGCATGTTGTTGAGGAGGTTGGTCTCGACATTGAAGATGCAGCGCAGCGCCGTCATTTTCTGTAGCGTTTCCGAGGCTATGGGCGGCTGGCCAACGATGTAGCGCGCTTCGGCCAGTACATCCGGCGGCAACTTTGCGAGGCCTTCCGGCGTTGTCTCGACAATGCGATATTTCCTGCGAAACAGCGCCAGTTGCGGCGGCGTGAAGATCAGGTCGAGCGTGCGTGGTTCGGGCGCGCTGATCACCAGCGGCAAGGTCTTGTCGGACATGTTTTCCTCCCGGGACACGATTGGATCGCGTCAATCGCATCTTTCCAGTCTTACTCCCGGTGAAACGATTTACAAGAACGAAAAATCGATTTATCGATTAGATTAGCGAGGCAGCAAAATCGGCTGCCTGCCCTCGGGAGGAGGTCAATGGCGCAACAGGAAGTTCGGCAGCGGCGTCCGTCGATCCACGACGTGGCAAGCCATGCCGGCGTGTCGGCAGCCACCGTCTCCAAGGTGCTGGCCGGCGTCACAACCGTGAAGCCTGAAAACGCGCAGCGCGTCTTCGATGCCGTCGAACGCCTGGGCTACCGCGTCGATCCTCTAGCCTCCGATATGCGYCGCGCCAAACGCCGCATCATCGGCGCCATCATGCCGGAATTCGAAAGCGAATTCTTCGGTTCGATGGTCACCGAGCTGGAGGGCCTTGCCGAGCAGCGCGGCTACACGCTGGTCGCCGCGTCGAGCCGTGAATCGGAAGCGCGCGAGAAGGAGATCCTAGCCCGCATGCATGACTGGCGCGTCGCCGGCGTGGTGCTGGCGCCGGTGCGCAACGAGCACGGACCGGCCGCCGATTTCATGAAAGCCAACGGCATGACCGGCGTGCTGATCGACCGCGTGCTCTCGGATGACGCCTTCGATACGGTATCGGCCGACAGCGCCGCCGCCAGCGCCGAAGTGGCGCGGATGCTGGTCGGCAATGGGCACAGCCATATATTGGTCATCGGCCTTGCCGAGCAGGCAGCGACGGTGCGGGCGCGCCTGGAAGGGTTTCGCACACAGGCGCTGGCGCTCAACCCGTCGGTGCGCATCGATGTCATCACCTCGGAAGTCAGCGTCGAGCCGCTCAGGGCTTCGCTGCGCGATTACTTTGCCAGGGGAGAGCGACCGACCGCCGTCTATTCGCTGCTTTTGAAGGGCACGCTTGTCGCGCTGTCCGAGTTCCGCCGGCGCGGCTGGCATTGCCCGAACGACATCTCGCTGGTCGGCTTCGACGATGCGGAATGGATGCAGGTGACATGGCCGGCGATCGCGGCCGTGGTGCAGCCGGTGCGCCAGATCGCCAGCGAGGCGATGAACCTTTTGTTTCGCAGGGTCGAGGGCGCCGTGGGACCACCCACGGCGCGGCTCGAACCCTGCCAGGTGTTGATGCGGGAATCCGTTGGCTCGCCAGGCAGCGGCCCGCATTCCGGGGGAGGAGACCGACAACAGCCCCCATTGTCGTGAACGGAAGCATGCGCCGGCCCTGGCCGAGGCATCCGGCGCCAAGGATCAACGGAGGATCGAATGATATCGCATTTCTTGAAGATAAATCGATTTACACTTGCCGTGGGCGTCGCGCTTGCGTTCTCCGCCGTCGGCGCCGCCAAGGCCGAGGACGGAGAATACGGCGTGCTGATGAAGACGCTGGCCAATCCGTTCTGGGGCGCGATGGCGCAGGGCGTCGCGGACGGCGCAAAGGAAGCCGGGGTGAAGTACTTCCAGCAGGCGGCCGAGAGCGACCAGGCGGCCGAGCCGCAGCTCAATCTCTGCAACACGATGCTCGAGCGCAAGCCGGTGGCGATGATCACCGCCGCCATCAACTCGACCAATCTCCTGCCTTGCCTGAAGTCGGCGCAGGAGGCCGGCATCAAGATCGTCGACCTCGACAACAATCTCGACCAGGCGGTGCTCGACAAGGAGGGCGTCAAGGTCACCTTCCACATCGGCTCCGATAACATCGCCGCCGGCGCGCAGGGCGCCGAATATCTGGCCAACAAGCTCGGCAAGGACGCCAAGGGTCCGGTGCTGGTCATCGAAGGCCTCTCCGGCAACATCACCGGCGAGAAGCGCGCCAAGGGTTTCGCCGACAAGCTGAAGGAACTGGCGCCGGGCCTCGAGATCGTCGCCTCGCTGCCGGGCGACTGGGATCGCGGCAAGGCCGCCTCGATCGCCACCGACACGCTGACCGCGCATCCCGATCTCGTCGCCATCTTCTGCGCTAATGACGGCATGGCGCTTGGCGCGGTGGAGTCGGTTTACGCCGCCGGCAAAGGGCCGCAGGTGACGATCATCGGCGTCGACGGCAATTCGGACGCGGTGAAGTCGATCAAGGAAGGCCGCCTCAACGCCTCGGTGGCGCAACTTCCCTATCTGGTCGGCAAGCAGGCGGTCGAGAACGTCAAGAAGGCTCTCGCCGGCGACAAGGTCGAGGACAGCATCGCGGTGCCGACCTTGGTGCTGACCAAGGACGTGATCGACGCCGGCAAGGAGCCGATGCTGCAATATGTGAAGTGAGGAAATAGGGAATAGGGAATAGGCAGTAGGCAGTAGGCAGTAGGGGGAAGCACGCGGGTTCGACCGCTCGGATCGCTCCCATATTTTCCCTACTGCCTAACCCCTACTGCCTACTGCCTTACCGCCCTCTCTCGAAGGTGCAAAGACATGGCTTCTGAACAGCCCGGCTTCTGGGCTCGGGTGCAACGCGCATCCGTCGAAAGGCTCCACATCAGGCTGGAGTCACTGGTGGTGCTTCTTGCGCTGGGCACGGCGATGGCGCTTTTGTCGCCCTATTTCCTGTCGCTCAGCAATTTCCTCAACATCCTGCTGGCCACCTCGACGATCGGCGTGCTGGCGATTGCCGCCACTTTCGTCATCGGCTCGGGCGGGCTCGACCTGTCGCTCGGCTCGGTGATGGGTCTGGCCGGCGTCGCCGGCGCTTTCGTGGCGGTCAATCTCGGTTGGCCGTCGGTCTTCGCGGTGATCGCCTGYATCCTCGCGGGCGCGATCGCCGGCTACATCAACGGGCAACTGGTCACCCGCGCTTTCGTGCCGGCCTTCATCGTCACGCTCGGCATGCTGGGCCTGGCGCGCGGCCTGGCGCTGGTCATCTCGCAGGGCAGGGCGATCTACGGCCTGCCGCCCGAGATCGTCTATATCGGCCAGGGGCGGCCCTTCGGCATTCCGATGCCGGTGATTATCTTCGTGCTGACGGCGATCGTGGCGCATGCGGTGCTCGCCTATACGCGCTTCGGCCGCCACACGCTGGCGCTGGGCGACAGCGAGGGTGCGGCGCGTGCCGCGGGCATCCGCGTCGAGCACCACCGCCGCATCATCTACACGCTTTCGGGCGCGCTTGCCGGCCTCGCGGGCCTGCTCTTCACCGCTCGCGTCAACGCTGGCGACCCGACCGCCGGCATCAACTACGAGCTTACCGCGATCACGGCGGCGATCATCGGCGGCACCAATTTGTTCGGCGGCCGCGCCTCGATCCTCGGCACGATGATCGGCGCGCTGATCATGGGCGTGCTGCAGAACGGGCTGACGCTGCTTGCGGTGCAATCCTACTACCAGCAGATGGCCATCGGTGCCRTGCTGATCCTCGCCGTCTTCATCGACCAGTACCAGGTGCGGAAGGAGTCGCGCGTATGACCCTGCTTTCGCTTCGCGGCATCCGCAAGAGTTTTGGCGCGGTCGACGTGCTGCATGGCGTCGATCTCGCCGTCGCGGCCGGCGAGGTGGTCGGACTGGTCGGCGACAACGGCGCCGGCAAATCCACGCTGATGAAGACCATCACCGGCATCTACCGTGCCGACTCGGGCTCGATCGAATTCGACGGCAAGGACATTCTTGCCCTCGACCCTGGCCAGCGCCGCCAGCTCGGCATCGAGATGATCTACCAGGATCTGTCGCTGGCCAAGCAGCAGGACGTGGCCTCCAACATCTTCCTGGGGCGCGAGCCGACGAAGCGGCTGTTCGGCCTGTTCCCGGGCTTCGTCGACAAAAGCGAGATGGATCGCCAGGCGTCGAAGATGATCGAGCGATTGGGCGCGCATCTGCYGTCGATAAACCGGTCGGTCGGTTCGTTCTCCGGCGGCCAGCAGCAGACCGTGGCGATCGCGCGTGCGCTCACCTTCAATCCCAAGCTCGTCATCATGGACGAGCCGACCGCAGCACTTGCCGTGCGCGAGGTGCAGAGTGTGCTCGACCTCATCCGGCGGCTGAAGTCGGAAGGCATCGCCGTCATCCTGATCTCGCACCGGCTGAACGACGTGCTGTCAGTCACCGACCGTATCGTGGTGCTGCGCCACGGGCGGGCGGATGCCGATCTCGTCACCGCCAACACCAACATGAACGAAGTCGTCAGCCGCATCGTCGGCGGCGGCGATACGGCCGCAGCGGCGGCGCATGAACAACGAGGCTGACATGAACACCTTCGGACTGCACACTTTCGCCATCGCTCCGGTCTGGGACCTCGCCCGCATCGAGCCGCAGATGGACAGACTGAAGGAGCTCGGCATCGGCCTGATGGAGATCCCGCTGCTGCGTCCCGAGGAGATCGACACCAAGCGCACGCGCGGCTTTGCCAACCACTATGGCGTCGAGCTTATCCCGTCGCTCGGCCTGCCGCGCGCGCTTGACGTGGTCGAGCGGCCGGACGAAGCGCTCGATTTCCTGCAGCCGGCCTTCAAGGTCTGCAACGAGGTGGGCGCCGAGGCGCTGGGCGGCGTCACCTACGGCACGATCGGCAAGACCACCGGACGGGCGCYGACGCAGCGCGAGATCGACGGCATGTGCCRCTTCCTCGAACGCGCGGCGAAATCGGCGAAGTCGCGCAGCCTGAAGCTCGGCATCGAGCCCTGCAACCGCTACGAGACGCATCTGATCAACCGCGGCATCGACGCGGCGCGGATCATCGAGCGGGTCGGCGCCGAAAACATCTTCATCCATCTCGACACCTACCACATGCATATCGAGGAGGAGAGTTTTGCTTCCGGTTTCGAGGCGGCAGCGCCCTATCTCGGTTATGTGCATGTGTCGGAAGCCAATCGCGGCGTGCCGGGGCGCGGCATGCTCAACTGGGTGGCCTGCATGAAGGCGATCGCCGACATCGGCTATCAGGGCGCGATCACGCTCGAAAGCATGAACCATGTCGATGTCGACATCGCCGGCGGGCTCGCCGTGTGGCGGCCGGTGGCGGAAGATCCGCGCGACGTCATCGAGGTCGGCCTGCCGTTCCTGCGCGAGGAAGCGAGGAAGGCGGGGTTGACGCTGGGCTGAAGTGTCAGAACGGGTAGTGCTGACCCGGATCCTCGATCGTCACCCAGCGCAGGTCGGTGAATTCGGCGATCGAGGCCTTCCCGCCGAAGCGGCCRTACCCGGAGCCTTTCACGCCGCCGAACGGCATCTGCGCCTCGTCGTGGACGGTCGGGCCGTTGATGTGGCATATGCCGGCCTGGATGCGCGCGGCAACGGCAAAAGCGCGGCGGATGTCGCGGCTGAAGACGGCGGAGGACAGRCCGTATTCGGTGTCGTTGGCGACGCGCACGGYCTCGTCTTCGCCCTTCACGCGAATGACAGGCTTCACCGGGCCGAAGGACTCTTCCGAATAGACGCGCATGGCGGGCGTCACGTGATCGAGGAGCRTGGCTTCCACGACCGTGCCGGTCCGCTTGCCGCCGGCGGCAAGCTTGGCACCCTTGGCGGTCGCATCGGCGGTCAGCTCTTCCATCTTATCCGCCGCCTGGCTGCTTATCAGCGAGCCGAGCACGACATGGCCGCGCGGGTCGCCGGCCGGCAATTGTGCGGCGCGCGCGGCGAGCTTGGCGACGAACTCGTCGGCGATTGTCTCGTCGACGATCAGCCGCTCGGTCGACATGCAGATCTGGCCTTGGTGCATGAAGGCGCCGAAAACAGCGGCATTCACGGCCGCATCGATGTCGGCGTCGTCAAGCACGACGAGCGGCGCCTTGCCGCCGAGCTCGAGCAGGGCCGGCTTGAGGTGGCGACCGGAGAGCTCGGCGATGATGCGGCCGACCTTGGTCGAGCCGGTGAAGTTGACGCGCTTCACCGCCGGATGCGCGATCAGCGCCTCGACGATTGCCGCGGCGTCCTTCGGGTCGTTGGTGACGACATTGACCACGCCCTTGGGCAGGCCGGCCTCGACCAGCGCCTGACCGATCAGGCGATGCGTGCCGGGGCACATTTCGGACGCCTTCAGCACCACCGTGTTGCCGCAGGCGAGCGGCATCGCCAGCGCACGCGTGCCGAGGATGACCGGCGCATTCCACGGCGCGATGCCGAGGCAGACGCCGGCCGGCTGGCGGATCGCCATAGCGAGCGTGCCGGGTTTGTCGGACGGGATGATCTCGCCGGCAATCTGCGTGGTCATCGCGGCCGCCTCACGCAGCATGTTGGACGCCAGCATGACATTGAAGCCGGCCCAGGGGCCGGTGGCGCCGGTCTCTTCCATCATCAGCTTGGTGAACTCGCYGACCTTGGAAGCCATGACGTCGGCCGCCTTCAAGAGCAGCGCCCGGCGTTCGCCAGGCCCGGTCTTCGACCAAGCGTCGAAGGCAGCGGCCGCGGCATCGGCGGCCGCGTTGGCGTCGGCGATGCTTGCGGCGGCGGCGCGCGTCGCGAGCTTGCCGGTGAAGGGATCCAGGCGCTCATACGAGGCTTTGCCCGTTGCCGCCCGCTCGTCGCCGTCGATCAGAAGTCCAATGTCCATGGGTTTCTCCCCTCGCTCCCAATGAAGCGTTGCAAACTGGATGTTAGAAGCCAAGCACTTCCGCGTTGATCGACGCTTCGAGGCCGCCGTCAACGGGCACATTGGCGCCATTGATCCAACGCGCCCCGTCCGAGCACAGGAACAGCACGGCCGGCGCAATGTCGCCCGACGTGCCGGCGCGGCCGACGCGGGCGATATCGCTGTCGACCTTGGAATCGCCGAGGACCGCGCGGAACTGTCTCAGGATCGGCGTCTCGACCGGGCCGGGGCTGACTGCGTTGACGCGGATGCCACGGCTCTTGAACAGGTCCTGGTGCGCGGCGCGGAAGGTCCACAGGAGCAAGAGCTCCTTCGAGACGGGATAGCCTTCCTCGTTCTTCACCGCGTGGTCGGCAATCACCTTGGCCACATCGGGAAACCCTTCGACGCTGATCATCGAGGCGGCGCGGTTCAGATTGGCGCGCCAGCCATATCCGGCGATCGAGGCGACGTTGACGATGGCGCCGCCTTCTCGAAGCCTCGGCGCCATCGCTTCGGAGAGCGCGCGCAGGCCGTAGAAGTTGACGGCAAGCGTCGGCGCCGCACCTGTGTTGCCGGAGAGGCCGGCGACGTTGCAGAGCGCGTCAATGCGCTGCGGCAGCCGCGCGACGAGGTCGTCGACGCCGGCCTTTGACGAAATGTCGGCCTGGACGAAGACGCCTTGACGCCCGGCCGGCTCGCGCAGATCGACACCGATCACATCGGCGCCGAGCTGGCCCGCCAGTTCCGCCGTGCGCGCGCCGATGCCCGAGGCGACGCCGGTGATGAGGATCGTCTTGCCGAACAGCATGCTCATGCCTTCTCCCTGTGTGCCRCAGTGGGTGCTGGTGAAATGGTCTCGCCGGTCGGATCCGCCACGCTGGTGGGAAGCCTGACGCGGTAGCCGACAGACAGCAGGCGCCAGCCGAAGCGTTCCTCGAGCGTGYCCCAGAGACCGCGCGGCAAGAGCAGCGAGAAGACCAGCGCCGTGGCGCCGAGCCCGATCAGGTACCAGACGCCGGTGCCGCCGAACCAGGTCTCGATGAGGAAGAAGAGCAGCGCGCCGAGGATGGCGCCTTCGAAGGTGCCGATGCCGCCGACCAGCACCATGAAGATCATGTAGGCGGTCCACTGCACGTTGAAATAGGTTTTGGGCTGGAAGGTGATGGCGGTCRCCAGCCATAGCGCGCCGGCGACGCCGATGCCGAAGGCCGCGAGCACGAAGAGCAGCCGCTTGGTGCCGATGACGCGCACGCCGACGGAGGCTGCCGCATCCTCGTTGTCGCGGATGGCGCGGATGGCGGCGCCGGTGCTTCCGCGCAGCAGGCCGAACAGGATCGCAAGCAACGCAATCATCGACGCCAGCGCCAGCCAGTAGATGGTCAGCCTGCGCGTCGATGCATCGTAGACGTTGAGCGAGATCAGTGACGTGCCGGTCTCGCCCTGGATCAGCCGGTCGAGATTGACGAGGAGATGGGTGAGCGCCGCGATCACCCACATGCCGATGGCGAATTCGCCGTTCTTCAGGCGCAGCATGAACAGCGAGATCGGCCAGGAGACCGCGCCGACGATGACCGCCGAGACGAAGAGCGCGACGAACGGGTCGAGGCCTGCATTGGCAAGCCGGATGGCGAAATAGGCGCCGAGGCCGAAGAACACCTGCTGGYCGACCGAGACCAGACCGCCGAAGCCGGCCAGCGCATTCCACATCGCGGCGAGGATGACATAGATGAACAGCGCGGTCATGCGATCGACAGCGCCCGCCGACAGGAACTGCGGCGCAAGGGCGAGCAGCAGGACGATGGCAACGACACCGATGCCGGCGATGCGCGAGGCGGCGGTGCCGCGTTCGATGACAGGGGAGGCGGCGTTCATGACGCCTTCCCGGTGGAGAGGCGCAGCAAGCCGCGCAGGCCGAGGCCGGAGGTATAGAGGCGGATGAACAGTACGATCAGGAACGCGACATGGCCGCCGATGAGAAAGCCTTGCGGGTGTATCTTCGCGCCGAGCGTCTGGGCGAGCGCCAGGACAATGCCGCCGATCAGCGTGCCCCAGAGCGAGCCGGCGCCACCGATGACGGCCGCCTCGAAGGCGAACAGTAGCTGCGTCGCGCCGGCATAGGGATCGAAGGTAGCGCGCATGCCGAGGAAGGCGCCGGCAAGACCGACCGTGACCATGGCGATGGCCGCGGCGACGGCGTTGGCGCGGCGCGCGTCGACGCCGACCAGGCCTGCCGTATCCGGGTCTTCCGACGTGGCGCGGATCGAGCGGCCGAGGCCGGTGCGGGTGAGGAACAGTTGCAGTCCGCCGAGCAGGACGACGGCGGTGACGAAGATGATCACCGCAAGCTTGCCGACATAGAGGCTGCCTGGCCATTCCCAGGAATCGTAGGACAGGCTGCCGATGAAGGGCGCCAGCGAGCGCGTGTCGGCGCCGAACTGTTCGAACAGGACATTGTCGATGACGATCGCAAGGCCGAAGGTGGTGAGGATCGGCAGCAGCGCGCCGCCGCGCGCGCTGCGCTCGAGCAGGAATCGCTGCAAGGCCCAGCCGATCACCGCCATCAACGGCAGCACGATGGCGAGGCCGAGGAAGGGCGGGATGTGGAAGCGCGAGGCGAGCAGCCACAGCGCGAAGGCCGACAGCACGGCGAGACTGCCATGCGCAAGGTTGATGATGCGCATCACCGAGAACATGAAGGAGAGGCCGCAGGCGATCAGCGCGTAATAGCCGCCGAGCAGGATGCCCTGGACGATCTGGTTCATCATGCCGGCACGCCTCCGGCGCCTTTCCGGTGCAGGCCGAAATAGGCTTTGGTCACCTCGTCGCGCGAAACGGTCATGCTGTCGCCGGCGAGCGCGWTCCGGCCCTCCAGCATGCAGATGACCTTGCTGGAGACAGAGAGCGCGCGGTTGAGATCCTGCTCGACCAGGATGATCGTCGTGCCGGAACTGATCAGCTCCTGCAGCGAGGCATAGACGCGGTCGACGATCAACGGCGAGAGACCGAGCGAGACTTCGTCGAGCAGGAGCAGGTCGGGATTGCTCATCAGCGCGCGGCCAATCGCGGTCGCCTGCTGCTCGCCGCCGGAGAGATGTCCGGCCCTGGCATGGCGGCGGGGCTTGAGGTTGGGGAAGGTTTCGAGCACGCGCTCGACGCTCCAGTCGCCGGCGCGRCCGGCGCTGCGGCCGAGCAGAAGGTTTTCCTCCACCGTCATCTGCACGAAGAGGCGCCGGCCCTCGGGCACCAAGGCGATGCCCTTGCGGACACGTTCATGCGAGGGCACGCCGGAAAGGTCGGCGCCGTCGAAGACCACGCGGCCCGAGGCTGCCTGATGCGCGCCGGCGATCGCGCGCAGCAAGGTGGTCTTGCCCGCGCCGTTGGCGCCGACCAGCGCCAGCGTCTCGCCGCGTGCGACGTCGAAGCTGACGCCGCGCACCGCCTGCAGCAGGCCATGGCGGACGACCAGATCCTCGACTGACAGCAGGCTCATTTCGGGCCTCCGCCGAGATAGGCGCTGATCACTTGCGGGTCGGCCATCACCGCTTGCGGCTCGCCATCGGCGATGATCTTCCCGGCATCCATGCAGATCAGCCGTTCGGCCACCTGCAAAAGAACGTGGACGATATGCTCGATCCAGACGATGCCTATCCCGCGGCGGCGCAATTCGCGGATGGTCTCGACGAGCTCGCCGGCCTCGCCGTCGGTAAGGCCGCCGCCGATCTCGTCGAGCAGAAGCAGGGTCGGTTTCGCGGCGAGCGCGCGGGCCAGCTCCAGCCGCTTGCGGTCGAGCAGGCCGAGCGTCTCGGCACGGCGGTTGGCGACACTGAGCATGCCGCAGAGCTTCAGCGAGCCGAGCGCTTCCTCGTAAGCCTCGTCGCGGCCGAGTCCGGCGCCGTGCGAGGCGGCGACGAAGACATTCTCGAAGGCGGTCATGCCGCCGAAGGGTTTCGGCACCTGGTGCGTGCGGACGAGGCCCAGCCGGCAGCGCTGCGTTGCCGGCAGCGCCGTCACGTCATCGCCCTTGAAGGCAATCGTTCCGGCGCTTGGCGGATAGGCGCCGGAGAGCACGCTGAGCAGCGTCGTCTTGCCGGCGCCGTTGGGGCCGACGATGCCGACCGCTTCTTCGGCGCCCATGGCGAAGTCGATGTCGTCGAGCACCACAAGCGCGCCGAAGCGCTTGTGGATGCCGGCGGCGCTGAGGATCGCACCGTTGGGCGTGGCGTTCACGATGCGGTCCTCGACTTGATCAGCCGTTGTAAGGCTGGAGCTTGGCCCCGACCGGCACGTTCGGGTCGGTGGCGTTCTCGGTCACGACATAGTCGAGCGGGAACTTCGAGCCTTCCTTGGCGGCGACCCATTGCGTGCCGATGATCGGGCCGGGCGAGACATTGGCGACCGGGCCGCTGGTGAAATCGACCTTGCCGATCATCGTCTCGGTCTTCAGCGTGCTCAGCGCCTTGGCGACCGCTGCCTTGTCCTTGGCGTCGGTGCTCGCCTTCAGCGCTTCGAAGCCGGCGTCGAGCAGCGACATCGAGGCGCCGAGCTGCTGCGTCCACTGCTTGCCGCTTGTCGCCTCATAGCCGTCGGCAAGCTCCGTTCCCGAAACGCCGGTCAGCGGCGATTTGTACGGGAAGGCCTTGTGCCAATAGGCGGCGCTGGAAATCTTCATGCCGAGATCGCCGAGCGCCTCTATGTCCGAGGGGAACAGGCCGGTCTTGGCGACCTGGGCGATCTTGATCTGCCTTGTCAGGCCTTGCTGCGCGGCCTGACGCCAGAAGGCGGCGAAGTCGGGCGGGATCGGGAAGGAGTTGAAGATCTCGACACCTTCCTGCTTGAACAGCGCGATCTGCGAGGAATAGTCGGTAGTGCCGGTTTCGTAGGCGCCGGGATCGACGATCGTGAAACCCTGCTTGGCCAGAAGCGGCGCCAGGTTTGCGCGGATGGCGTTGCCGTCGGCGTCGTTGGGATACATGACGCCGACCTTCTTGTTGGTCTCGATCAGGTTCCACTGCGAAATGTAGGTCTTGAAGAATTCGCCGACGCCGAAGCCGAAATGATAGGTCCATTTGAACGGCGAGGGCGCGCCGGGCTTGGCGCCGCGGCCGAAATACCAGGCCTCCCAGGGCATGACCGTCGACAGGCAGGGCACGCCGGCGGCCTCGCAGGCGTCCGCGACCGGATTGATGACCTCCGGCGTGGAGACCGCGAGCATCAGGTCGATCGCCTGGTTGTTGATCAGGTCCTTGGCGAGCTGGCCCGCGCGCGACGGATCCGACTGCGTGTCCTGATCGAGGATCTCGACGCTGTATTTGTTGCCGCCGAGCTCGATGCCGCTGGCCAGGGCCTTGCGGGCGAGGTCGAGCACATAGCCGTCGGTCTCGCCGAAGCCGGCAAGCGGGCCGGTGCGCGGGCTGACGAAGCCGACCTTGAGCGTGTCGGCGGCCTGCGCGAAGGCCTTGCCGCGGCCGAATGCAAGTGCCGCGCCGCCGCCCATCGACGTGGCGATGAACTGGCGTCGTGAAATGCCCGATATGGCGGGCTTGCTGCCGATACTATGAGACATCTGCTCCTCCCTCAGTCGCCGTTCGACACGACGGCAAACGGGTCTTCCGCTTGCGGCCGGACAGCACGGCTTTCGATCCTCCGGAGGTCACATTGCACTAGCGGTTTGGTTCGGTAAAATGATATTTTACGGTGTTTCATTAACCTATGGGTTAGTGAAATTCGGACTGCCGACCCGATCGTCAGGCGTGGTGCCGCGCCGCTTCGCGGATCGTCTGCAAGAGGATGGTGAAGGCAGGCGAGGGCGCTGTGTCGGTGCGCATCGTCAAGCCCACCGGCCCCTTGGTCTCGTCCGTGTCCACCGGCAAGGCGACAAAGGCGCCGCTGGCGATCTCGTTGGCGACGACGCCGGCCGAGATGATCCATACGGCGTTGCTCTGGCGCATGAAGGAACGGCCGAAGGAATCGGAAACGGTTTCGATTTCCGTGGCCGGCGCGGTCATGYCATTGGTGATGAAGAGCCGGTCGACGAAAGGCCGGATGACGGATTCCCGCGTCGGCATCAGGACGGGGAAGTCGTCGAGCCGCGCGAAGATGTCTGTTCCTGGTTCCGACAGGGGATGTCCTGCCCGCACCACGAACAGCACCTGCTCGGAATAGAGGTGCTCGAAGAAGAAGCCGGTCATATGCTCCGGGGCCGCGAGGCGGCCGACGACGAGGTCGAGCGCGCCGACGCGCAACTGCTCGAGCAGCACCGCGTTCTCGCCGGTGACGATCTTGAGCGCGGCGCCGGTGTTTTCCTCGAGGAACAGGTTCATGGCGAGCGGCATCACACGCGCCGATACGGTCGGCAGCGCGCCGATGCGGATCGGGTCGCGGTTGAGGGCGCCGTCCTGGCGCACGGAATCGACGCCGCGCTTCAGCGCCGAGATCGCCGAGCCGGCATGTCCGAGGAAGATCTCGCCGAGACGCGTGACGCGGATGCCGCGGCCGTCGCGCTCGACCACCGCGACGCCGAGCGCTTCTTCCAACTCACGCAAGGTCTTGGTCACGGCCGGTGCGCTGACATGCAGGAAGTCGGCGGCGCGCGCGACACTGCCTTGCCGCGCGACCGCGAGAAACGCCTGCAGATGGCGGAAGCGGATTCGGCTTTCGGCCATGGTTCGATAACCTCAGAGTTAATGAAACGCCGCAAAATATCATTTTACCGAACCAAACTGCTCGTGCAATGTGGGTTTGGAGGATCGAAATCGTGCCATTCGTCAGCATAGGCGGCGTCACGCTGCATCACCGCTTCATCAAGGCGACGGGCACGTCGCGTCCGATCATCTTCATCAATTCGCTGGGCACCGACTTCCGCATCTGGGACGACGTCGTGGCAAAGCTCACCGGTGAAATGCCGATGCTGGTCTACGACAAGCGTGGCCATGGTCTGTCGGATATCGGCAGCGGCGCGCGTTCCATCGACGACCATGTCGACGATCTTGCGGGCCTCATCGACCACTTCGGCTTCAACAAGGTCGTGCTCTTCGGCCTCTCCGTCGGCGGCATGGTCGCGCAGCGGCTTTGCGCCCGCCGGCCCGAACTCGTCGAGGCGCTCATCCTCAGCGACACCGCGCATAAGATCGGCACGGCCGAGAGCTGGAATACGCGTATCGCAACCGTCGAGCGCGACGGCATCGAGGCGATCGCCGACGGCATCATGAAAGTGTGGTTCACGCCGGAATTCCACGCCGCGCGCGCGGCCGATCTGGCCGGCTGCCGCAACATGCTGACCCGGCAGGCGCTGCCTGGTTACATCGGCACCTGCATGGCGGTGCGCGATGCAGATTTCACCGATAGCGCGCGGCGCATCGCTGTGCCGACRCTCTGCGCCGTCGGCGACCAGGACGGCTCGACGCCGCCCGATCTTGTCCGCTCGCTGGCCGGCCTGATCCCCGGCGCGCGTTTCGAAGTGATCCGCGATGCCGCGCACATCCCGTGCATCGAGCAGCCCGAAGCGCTCGTYAGCTTGATCCGCGATTTCGTCGCCTCGTTGCCCGAGGGAAAGTCTGCTCATGGATGATCTCACGAAGAACCGCTACCGGACCGGTCTCGAGGTTCGCCGCTCCGTGCTCGGCGATCCCCATGTCGACCGCGCCGAGGATACCGYGACCGATTTCGACCGGCCGTTCCAGCAGCTGATCACCGAAGCCGCCTGGGGAACGGTATGGGCACGGCCCGGCTGGTCGAAGCGCGAGCGCTCGATCGTGACGCTGGCGCTGCTTGCGGCGCTCGGCCATGACGAGGAAGTGGCCATGCATGTGCGCGCCACCGCCAACACGGGCGCCACGCGCGACGATATCTGCGAGGCCTTTCTGCATGTCGCGATCTATGCCGGCGTGCCGGCCGCCAACCGCGCTTTCAAGATCGCCAAGGAGGTGTTCGCGCAGATGGACGGAGCCAAGACCGCCCATGGCTGAGCGAGGAACCAACCGGGCGCCGGAAACCGGTGCCTTCTTCCAGCGCGACCGCCAATGGCATCCGCCGGCCTTCACGCCGAACTACAAGAGCTCGGTGCTGCGCTCGCCGCAAAAGGCGCTTTTGTCGTTCGACAACACGCTGTCGGAACTGACCGGACCGGTGTTCGGGCACACGATGCTCGGCGAGCTCGACAACGACCTGATCCACAATTTCGCCAAAGCCGGCGAGAGCGCGCTCGGTGAGCGCATCATCGTCCATGGGCGTGTGCTGGACGAGCGCGGCAACGGTGTCCCCGGCGTGCTGCTCGAATTCTGGCAGGCCAATGCCGGCGGCCGCTACCGCCACAAGAAGGACGGCTATCTCGCCCCGCTCGACCCGAATTTCGGCGGCTGCGGCCGCACGATCACCGGCGAGGACGGCGGCTACGCCTTTCGCACCGTCAGGCCCGGGCCTTATCCCTGGCCGAACGGTCCGAACGACTGGCGGCCGGCGCATATCCATTTTTCGGTGTTCGGCCACGGCTTCGCGCAGCGGCTGATCACACAGATGTATTTCGAGGGCGATCCGCTGATCTGGCGCTGCCCGATCGTCGGCGGAATTTCCAACAAGCAAGCGATCGAGGCGCTGATCGCTGCGCTCGACATGCAGTCGACCATCCCGATGGACGCGCTCGCCTACAAGTTCGACATCGTGCTGCGCGGGCGCCGCTCGACGCTGTTCGAGAACAGGCCGGAGGGCAATTGATGGCGCAGTCGCTCGACCGGTTGAAGGAGAGCCCTTCGCAGACCGCCGGCCCCTATGTGCATATCGGGCTGACACCCAATTTCTGCGGCATCGGCGGTGTCTATGCGAGCGACCTCGGCTCGACGATGCTCAACGGTGAGACCAGGGGCGAGCGCATCGAATTGCGTATCCGCGTGCTCGACGGCACCGGCACGCCGCTCAAGGACGCGCTGATCGAGATCTGGCAGGCGGATGCCGCCGGGTTGTACAATTCGCCCGCCGAGTTGCGCGGCACGGCCGATCCGAACTTCTTGGGTTGGGGCCGGCAGCCGACCGACATGGAAACGGGCGTCTGCCTGTTCCAGACGATCAAGCCGGGTCGCGTGCCGTTCCGCGACGGCCGGTTGATGGCGCCGCACATCACGCTGTGGATCGTGGCGCGCGGCATCAATCTCGGCCTGCATACGCGCCTCTATTTCTCGGACGAGGAAAAGGCCAATGCCGAGGACCCGATCCTTGCCTGCATCGAACATCGCCTGCGCGTGCCGACGCTGATCGCCGAGCGCCAGGGCGATGCCTACGTCTTCGACATACACCTGCAGGGCGAAAAGGAGACGGTCTTCTTCGACAGCTGACCGTGGCCGCCATGACCGTTTCGCCCTTCGATCATCCGCTGCTTTCCGGCCTGCTCGGCGACGAGGAGGCGGYCAGGCATTTTTCCGTCGAAGCCGACATCGCCGCGATRCTCGGTTTCGAGYGGGYGCTGGCCGAGGTGGAAGCGGAGCTGGGTGTCATCCCGCGTGATGCGGGGGCGGCGATTGCGAAAGCCTTGGGATCGTTCCGACCGGATACGGCGAAGCTGCGTGCCGGTGTCGCCAGGGATGGCGTCGTGGTGCCGGAACTGGTTCGGCAGATCAAAACCGCGGTCGGTACGCCGCACGATGCCTATGTGCATTTCGGCGCCACCAGTCAGGATGTCATCGACACCTCGCTTGTGCTGCGCTTGCGACAGGTCGTCGACCATATCGGCCTGCTGCTCGGCGAGAATGTCGTGCGCCTCACCGGGCTGGGGCTGGAGTTCGAAAACCTGGAACTCATGGCGATGACGCGCATGCAGCCGGCAATTCCAATAACCGCACGGGATCGGATCGTTTCGTGGCGGGCGCCGCTCGAACGTCACCAGGAACGCTTGAARGAGCTCTCCGGCCGGCTGCTGGTGCTGCAATTCGGGGGTGCCGCCGGAACGCTGGAAAAGCTCGGCGACAAAGCCGCCGCCGTCCGCGCCGCGCTTGCCGCGAAGCTCGGTCTTGCCGATGCGCCGCAATGGCACAGCCAGCGCGACGCGCTCGCCGAGTTCGCCTCCTGGCTGTCGCTGGTTACCGGAAGCCTCGGCAAATTCGGGCAGGACGTCGCATTGATGGCGCAGATGGGGTCCGAGATCAAACTGTCCGGCGGTGGCGGTTCGTCGGCGATGCCGCACAAGCAGAATCCGGTGAAGGCGGAGGCGCTGGTGGCGCTGGCGCGCTTCAATGCCGTCCAGCTTTCCGGCATGCACCAGGCGCTGCTGCATGAGCAGGAGCGCTCGGGCGCGGCCTGGACGCTGGAATGGCTCATCCTGCCGCAAATGGTCGTGGCGACCGCGGCCGCGCTGCGGCTTGCGGCCGAGCTGAGCGCGCAGATCGAGAGCCTCGGACACTGATGCGCACGCAGGTCGTCATCGTTGGCTCGGGGCCGTCCGGCCTGCTGCTCGGCCAGTTGCTCGCCGCGATCGGGGTCGAGACGATCATCCTCGAGCGATCCAGCCGCGAGCATGTGCTCGGCCGCGTTCGCGCCGGCGTGCTCGAACAAGGCACGGTCGACCTGCTCGGCGAAGCGGGCGCGGCGGACAGGCTGCATGCGCRGGGGCTGCAGCATGCCGRCATCTCGCTCGCCTTCGACGGCCGCGCGCATCGCATCGACATGACCGCGCTCACCGGCGGCAAGCATGTCACCGTCTATGGCCAGACGGAGGTGACGCTCGATCTGATGCAGAAACGCGAAGCGGCGGGCTTGGTGACTTTCTTCGAAACCTCGAATGTCGCGTTGCATGGTTTCGACGGCGCTGCGCCCTTCGTCACCTACGACAAGGACGGCCTCACGCACCGCATCGACTGCGACTTCATCGCCGGCTGYGACGGCTATCACGGCGTCAGCCGCAGGTCGGTGCCGGAAGGCGCRCTGAAGACGTTCGAGCGGCACTATCCGTTCGGCTGGCTGGGCGTGCTGGCCGAAGTGCYGCCGGCCGACCATGAGCTGGTCTATGCCAATCACGAGCGAGGCTTTGCGCTCTGCTCGATGCGCTCGCCGCGGCGCAGCCGCTACTATGTGCAGGTTCCTGCYGACGAACGCGTCGAGGACTGGTCGGACGACCGCTTCTGGGACGAGTTGCGCAGCCGCCTGCCGCCGCATATAGCGGGCGCCGTCATCATCGGGCCGTCCTTCGAGAAGTCGATCGCGCCGCTGCGCTCCTTCGTGGCCGAGCCGATGCGCTTCGGAAAACTGTTCCTGGTCGGCGATGCCGCCCATATCGTGCCGCCGACCGGCGCCAAGGGCCTCAACCTCGCCGCCAGCGACGTGCGCTATCTCTTTGCCGGACTTCGCGAATTCTACCGTGAGAGGTCGCAAGCCGGGCTCGACGCCTATTCAGCCAAGGCTTTGGCGCGTGTCTGGAAAGCGGTGCGCTTTTCCTGGTGGATGACGACGATGCTGCACCGTTTTCCGGAGACAGGCGAATTCGGCCAGCGCATCCAGGAAGCCGAGCTCGATTACCTGGTACATTCCAAGGCCGCTTCCACGGCATTGGCCGAAAACTACGTCGGTCTGCCTTACTGATCGGCCGCCGTGCTCAGACGCGCTCAAGCGCGATGGCGATGCCCTGGCCGACGCCGATGCACATGGTGGCCAGAGCCAGTTTGCCGCCGCGCTCGCTGAGCTCGCGCGCCGCCGTGCCGGTGATGCGCGCGCCGGACATGCCGAGCGGATGACCCAGCGCAATCGCGCCGCCATTGGGGTTCACATGCTCCGCCTTCTCGGAGATTCCGAGTTGGCGGAGCACGGCAATGCCCTGGGAGGCGAAGGCTTCGTTCAATTCGATGACGTCGAACTGTTCCGGCGTCAGGCCGAGGCGGGCGCAAAGCTTCTTGGTGGCCGGCGCCGGTCCGATGCCCATGATGCGCGGCGCAACGCCGGCGACGGCGCCGCCGAGGATACGGGCGATCGGCGTCAACCCATGCTTCTTCGCAGCCGCTTCCGAAGCGACGATGAGGGCCGCCGCGCCGTCATTGACGCCRGAGGCATTGYCAGCGGTCACCGTGCCGCCCTGGCGGAACGGCGTCGGCAGTTTGGCCAGCGTCTCGACCGTCGTGCCGGCGCGGGGATGTTCGTCCTTCGACACGACGACCGCGTCGCCTTTCCTCTGCGGGATGGTCACCGGCGTGATTTCCTTCGCCAGACGGCCATTGGCCTGCGCGGCCACCGCCTTGTCCTGGCTGCGCACGGCGAAGGCGTCCTGGTCGGCGCGGGAGACGGAAAAATCCTCGGCGACGTTCTCGCCGGTCTCCGGCATGGAATCGACGCCATACTGCTTCTTCATCAGCGGGTTGACGAAGCGCCAGCCGATGGTGGTGTCGTAGATCTCGGCATTGCGCGAGAAGGCGGTGTCGGCCTTCGGCATGACGAAGGGCGCCCGGCTCATCGATTCCACACCGCCGGCGACCATCAGCTCCGCCTCGCCTGATTTGATGGYGCGCGCGGCGATGGTGACGGCATCCATGCCGGAACCGCACAGGCGATTGACCGTCGAACCGGGAATGTCCTGCGGGAGGCCGGCAAGCAGCAGTGCCATGCGCGCGACGTTGCGGTTGTCCTCGCCGGCCTGGTTGGCGCAGCCATAGACGACGTCATCGATCGCTGCCCAATCGATGCCCTTGTTGCGTTCCACGAGCGCCCGCAACGGGATGGCGCCGAGATCGTCGGCGCGGACGGAGGACAGCGAACCRCCAAAGCGGCCGATCGGCGTGCGGATGTAGTCGCAGATGAAGGCTTCAGTCATTTATGCAGCTTTCCCTTTGGCGGTCCCTTGATGCGCCGCCTTGGTGCGGGCCTGCAGGTCGCGCAATGTCTTCAGCTCGAGTTCCGTCGGCGCCGGCGTCTCGTCAAGGGCCTCAGCGAACTTGACCGTCCAGCCACAGGTTTCCTGCACCTGCTCGCGGCTGACGCCCGGATGCAACGAGACGACGGTGAACTCCTTGGTCACCGGGTCGGGCTTCCAGATGGCGAGGTCGGTGATCAAGAGCGTCGGCCCGGCGGTGTCGATGCCGAGGCGCTTGCGATGATCGCCGCCGTCGCCATGGCCGAAGGAGGTGAAGAAGTCGATCTTCTCGACCATGCCGCGCTTCGACTGGGCCATGGTGATGTAGACCTGCCTCGACGAGGTGGCGATCTCCGGCGCGCCGCCGCCGCCGGGCAGGCGGGTCTTGGGATGCGCGTAGTCGCCGATGACGGTGGTGTTGATGTTGCCGAACTTGTCGAGCTGGGCGGCGCCAAGGAAGCCGATCGAGATGCGGCCGCCCTGCAGCCAGTAGCGGAACATCTCCGGCACCGCGACGGTGGCGACCGCGGTCTCGCACAATTCGCCGTCGCCGATCGAGAGCGGCAGCACGTCGGGCGCGGTGCCGATGGTGCCGCTCTCGTAGATCAAGGTGATGTCGGGCGCGTGCGTCAGCCGCGCGACGTTGCAGGCGGCCGACGGCGCGCCGATGYCGACGAAGCAGACATCGTCGCTTTTCAAGGCGCGGCTGGCGGCGATCGTCATCATCTCGTTCGGGGTGAAGCCCATATCCTTCGCGTCGCTCATGCGGCTTTCCTCAGACGCTCGACGCGGCCGGCAAAGTCGTCCGCGCCGCTCTCGATGACATTCTTCTGCATCCACGCCTGGAAGCGGTCGCGGTCGGCGGCGATCTCGTCCCATTCGAGATAGGCGGCGTTGTCGCGCTCATAGTAGCCATGCGTGTAGGAGGGATGCGAGCCGCCCGGCACAATGGAAATCGCCGCGATCGTCCAGTTTGGCAGCACGGTGAGGTTGGGGTGGAGGTCGTCGAAATCGTCGACCACTTCCTCGACCGTCACGACGGCGCGCTTTGCCGCCAGCACCGCCTCCTTCTGGATGCCGATAATGCCCTCGACCAGCACGTTGCCTTTCCGGTCCGCCTTCTGCRCGTGGATGAAGGTGACGTCCGGCCTTATCGCCGGAACGGCGGCCAGCACCTCGCCGGTGAAGGGGCAAGTGACCGATTTGATGTTGGGATTGACCGCAGCGAGACCGGCGCCGCGATAGYCGCGGAACACCGCGCAGGGCAGGCCGGCGGCGCCCGCCTCATAGGCATTGGCCATGCCGGCGTGGYTGTGCTCCTCGACCTCGATTGAGCGCGGAAAACCGTTCTCGATGGCGTCGCGGGCGCGCCTGAGCAGGCCGACGCCTGGATTGCCGACATAGGAGAAGACGACCTTCTTCGCCATGCCCATGCCGATCATCTGGTCGTAGATCAGGTCGGGCGTCATGCGGATCAGCGTCAGGTCGCGAAAGCCCTGGCGGATCGCCTCATGCGCGGCGGCGGTCGGGATCAGATGGGTGAAGCCCTCGAAGGCGACCGTATCACCGTCGTGCAGATTTTCCGCGACCGCCTCTTTCAGCGGCAGGAATTTGACCATCTCGAGGCTCCGTGAAAAAGTTCGTATTGCGAACATCTGTTTTATATGAGATACTTTTAACTCCAACCTCTGGATTGAGTCAACGCTGGCCTGGAGAGGTTCGTGGAAGAGGAATCCATTTCACGCGACCATGTCGGCTCGCTGGAACGCGGTTTGGCGGTGATGGAAATCCTCGCGCGCCATCCGGGCGGCATGACGCTGACCGAGATGGCCGAAGAGGCTGACCTCACCCGCGCGGGCGCCCGCCGCTTCCTGCTGACATTGGTCGCCACGGGCTATGCGACGCAGTCCGGCCGGCTGTTTTCGTTGTCGCCGCGTCTTTTGACAGTCGCGCGGACATGGCTCGGCGGCGCATCGCTGTGGACCTTTGCCGCACCCATCATGCGCGAGGTGGCGGGGAAATTCGACGAAGCCTGCAACGCTGCGGTGCTGTCGGGCGAGGACGTTGTCTATGTCGCGCGCATCCCCGGACGGCGCATCTTGAATGTTGCGCTCGATGTCGGCACGCGGCTGCCAGCCTATTGCACCTCGATGGGGCGGGTGCTGCTTTCGGGCCTGCCGGCGGATGAGTTGAAGACCTTCCTTGCCGAAGCGTCCATCGAGCGGCGGACGCCGAAGACGATCACCGGCCGCGCCGCGCTTGGCAAAGCCATCGACAGGGCGAGGGCGGACGGCTTCGCTATCGTCGACGAGGAGTTGGAGCTCGGCCTGCGTTCGATCGCGGTGYCGATCGCCGATCGCGGCGGCCGTRCCGTCGCCGCCWTCAAYGTCTCGACGCAGTCGGCGCGTTTCTCGGTCGAGGCGATGGAGCGCGACATCCTGCCGGTGCTGCGGCRGGCCAAGCGGCGGGTGGAGGAATTCTTCTTCGTTTGATCCGCGATCGTCGTCGGTAGCCGGCCAATTGTCTTAGATCGGCGCCGCCCCTCATCCGGCTGCCGCCACCTTCTCCCCGTATAGAGACGGGGAGAAGGAGCTAACCGTTGACGCTTCATTTCGGATACGATATTGAACAGGATTATACAGGTTCATTGGACAGGTATCGATATGGCCCGTCGCGCGATGCAGCTCTCACCCGGCACGGGCAAGCCCGAGCAGATCGCGACGGTACTGGAGCATGAGATACGCTCCGGCGTGCTTGGCTTCGGCGACCGCCTGCAGAGCGAGAACGAGCTCGTCCAGCGCTTCTCCGTCAGCCGCAACACGGTGCGCAAGGGGCTGGAAGAACTGTCGAGCCGCGGGCTGATCACCACCAAGGTCGGCATCGGCTCCTTCGTGACCTTCGACGGCATGCCGGTCGATGACGCGATCGGCTGGTCGCGCGCGCTGGCCAATGCGGGCGCCAATGCCGAGACCCGCACCCTGCGGCTCGAGATTATCGAGGACGCCGAGCTGGCGGCCAGGCTCGGGGTCAAGAGTTCGTCCTTCATCGCCGTCGACCGCGCCCGTACCAATGCCGATGACGGCCACGCCATCTCGATCGAGCGCAGCCGCCTGCCGTTGTCGCCCGAATTGGAGGACATTCCCCTGCGCGGCCTGCGCGAAGGCACGCTGCACCAGACGCTGCGCGGCGCAGGGCTTGTTCCCGACCATGGCGAGGAGTGGGTCGACATCGAGATGCTGAGCGCGGCCGATGYGGCAATCCTCGCCTGCGCGCCCGGCACGCCGTTCCTGCGCACGCGTCGCCTGACGCGCGCCGCCGACGGACGCGCCATCGAATTCGTTACCAGCCTGCTCAACCCCGCGCATTTCGCGCTGCATCTGGAGTTCTGAGCATGGCGGCTGACGCGATGGATCGTGCAATGGGCGCGCTGGTCGGCGGGGCGCTTGGCGATGCGTTGGGCATGCCGACGCAGTTGCTTTCGCCGGCCCGCATTGCCGCGTTCTACGGCCATGTCGAGGGTTTCGTCGCGCCTAGGGCCGATCACCCGGTGTCGAAGGGGCTGCCGGCCGGCGCTATCACCGACGACACCGAACAGGCGCTGCTGCTTGGCCGCATCCTCGTCGAGTCCGGCGACCGCTTCGACCATGCGCGCTGGGTCAACGCGCTGCTCGACTGGGAGCGCGACGTCAAGGCGCGCGGCAGCTACGACCTGCTTGGACCGTCGACCAAGCGCGCCATCGACGCCATCAACAGCGGCGTGCCGGCCGAAGAGGCCGGGCGCGGCGGCGACACCAATGGCGCTGCGATGCRCATCGCGCCGGTCGGTATCATGATGCCGCCGGAGCCGCTCGCGGCACTGGTCGCCAAGGTGGCGGAAACCTGCCGGGCCACGCACAACACATCCATCGCGATCGCTTCCGCCAGTGCCGTTGCCGCCGCAGTCAGCCTTGGCATTTCGGGCAGCGACTGGCGCGCCGCTTCCGGTCATGGGGTCGCGGCCGCGAGACTTGGCGCCACGCTTGGCCATTGGGTCACCGGCGGCGATATCRCCGCGCGCATCCTCTGGGCGCAGGAGCTTGTCCGCGGCAAGGCGGAGAAGGAAGCCATCAAGCTGATCGTCGACCTCGTCGGCACCGGCGTCGCCAGCCAGGAATCGGTGCCTGCGGCATTCGCGGTGCTGGAGGTCGCGCAAGGCGATGCCTGGCGGGCTGCCGTGATCGCCGCCAATCTCGGTGGCGATACCGACACGATCGGGGCGATTGCCGCCGGCATGGCCGGCGCCTGCGCCGGCCTGTCGGAGCTGCCGCAGGATCGCATTGCGGAACTGAAGGGCATCGACATCGCGGAGGTTCGTGCGCTGGCTGAGGATCTGGTCGCGGCGCGCCGCTCCAAGGCTGGTTCAGGCAAGGAGGACGCGGCGTGAGCGGGCGGCTCGTCCATGTCGGCAGCGCGGTGGTCGACTATGTCTACCGTATCGACGCCTTGCCGGCGGCCGGCACGGAAAAGACCGCGTCGAGCTATGCTCGCGTCGCCGGYGGCGGCTTCAACATGATGGTCGCGGCAGGCCGCACCGGCATGAAGGTGGTGTTCGGCGGCCAGCTCGGCACCGGGCCGGACGGAGACTTCCTGCGCGCCGCCTTCGCCGCCGAAGGCATCGAGACGCTGATGCCGCCGTCGCCCTTGATGGACAGCGGCAATTGCGTCGCCATGATCAGCGGTGACGCGGAGCGCACCTTCGTCTCCTGGCCGGGCGCCGAAAGCCGGCTCACGCCGGACATGATGAAGCCGGTGCAAGCCGTTCCAGGCGATTGGGTTTTCACCTCGGGCTACACGCTGAGCTATCCCGGCAGCCGCGATGCGCTCGCCGATTGGATCGAAGCGTTGCCGGCAGGCATTCCCTTCGTCTTCGATCCAACGCCGGTGATCGCGGATATTCCGCGCCCGATCCTGGACAGGGTGCTGGCGCGCACGACCTGGCTGAGCTGCAACACCAACGAGGCCGCCGAGATCGCCGGCGCCGGCGATGCCCAGACCGTGGCCATCCGGTTGCTGGCCGAGCACTGCACGGGGGCCGAAGGCGTCGTCATCCGCGCCGGCGCGCATGGCTGCCTGGTGCGCATGGCCGACGGCGGCACCCGCGCGGTGCCGGGTTTCGAGGTGGAGGCGGTCGACACCAACGGGGCCGGCGACACGCATATCGGCGCCTTCGTCAGCGRCCTTTCGCGCGGCATGTCCCCTTGCGAGGCGGCACGCTACGCCAATGCGGCCGCCGCGCTTTCGGTCACCCGCCATGGCGGGTCCTCGGCGCCGACCGACATGGACATCCTCGAATTCCTGGCCGAGCGCGGCGAAGCGATGACCGCGCCTGGCCGGGGGGAAACGACCGCAACTTAACAAGCCCGTCAACCGGGCGAACAATGAGAGGAAAAGAACATGCGCATGCCCAGACTGACCGCTTTCCTGACGGCCACCGCCGTCTTCGTCTCCGCCTTCACGCTGGCAGCACAAGCCGCCGAGGAAGTGCATGTGCTCAACTGGAAAGGTTATGGYGCCGACGAGCCGTGGGCGGTCGCCAATTTCGAGAAGGCGACCGGCTACAAGGTGGTCAACGACTTCTTCAACTCCGAACAGGAGATGCTGACCAAGATCCGCACCAATCCCGGCCTCTACGACGTCGTGATGATCAATGYCGCCTTCAACGACCAGGCGATGGCCGRCAAGCTGATCCAGCCGATCGACGTCTCGAAGCTCTCCAACTATGCCGACATCGCCAAGGACAAGGCCGGCTCGCCGATGCTCAACCATGACGGCAAGGTCTATGGCGTGCCGTGGGTGTGGGGCCTGACGGCTCTGGCCATCAACGACAAGTCCTTCGACAAGCCGCCGACGTCGATCGCCGAAATGTGGGACCCGGCGCATAAGGGCCGCGTCATCATCCGCGACGACRCCGTCGAGGCGGTGCAGTTCGGCGCGATCGCCTCGGGTCAGAACATCAACGACATCAAGGATATGGACGCGGTCAAGGCGAAGCTCACCTCGCTGATGCCGCAGATCAAGACCTTCTGGAGCTCCGAGAACGACTGGAACCAGATGGTCGCCTCCAACCAGATCGATATCGGCACCTATTGGAGCGGCTCGGCCGACCGCGCCAAGACGCATTTCAAGCTGCCGGTCTCGCTGGTCATTCCGCAGGAAGGGGCCGTCGCTTGGCTCGACGCCTTCTCAATCCCCGTCGGTTCCAAGAACGTCGCCGGCGCCGAGGCCTTCATCAACTACATGATCGACCCGAAATTCTATGTCGAATGGGTCACCAAGGTCGGCGCGCCGGTCTCGGCCAACACCAAGGCGGTGGACTCRCTGCCGGAGGATGCCTTCAACCGCAAGGTCATGGGCAGCCCCGAGGTCGCCAAGCGCATCCAGTTCCAGGCGCCGATCACCGACGAGCAGCGCGAAAAGTACCTGGCGCTGTGGCAGGAGCTGAAGGTCAACGTGAAGTAATCGATGTCTTTCGGGGAGGAGAGGCAGAATGGCTGACGAGCTTGCGATCGGTTCGCGAAGCGGACTGAAGCCGGCGCTGCCGCTTCTCCTTCCCGCCTATCTGTGGCTGACGCTGGCGATCTTCCTGCCGCTGTCGGCCATGGTGTTCTTCTCCTTCATGACCGACCTGCCGCTGGCGGGCAAAGAGTGGTCGTTCACGCTCGGCAATTACGCGGCCTTCTTTTCACAAAGCCTCTATTCGCGGCTTTTGCTTTCATCGCTGCGGCTCGGGCTCGAGGTGACACTTTGGTGCGTCGTCATCGGCTACCCGGCGGCCTATGTGCTGGCCAAGGTGCTGAAAGGGCGCAGCCGCGAGGCGATCTTCCTGCTCGTCATCCTGCCCTTCTGGTCGAACGGGCTGGTGCGCATCTTCTCCTGGGCCATGGTGCTGCGCGAAGGCGGCATCCTCGACACCGCGCTCAACGCGGTGCTGCCGTTCAAGATCAACATCGACCTCATGTATTCCTATCCGGCCGTCATCATCGGCCTGGTGCACTCCTATGTGCCCTACATGGTGCTGACCTGCTATCTGACGCTGCAGRCCATTGACGACTCGCTGATCGAAGCCGGCCGCTCACTTGGCGCCTCGCGGCGGCAGGTGCTTTGGCGGGTGATCATCCCGCTGTCGATGCCGGGGCTGATCGCGGGTGCCGCGCTGATCTTCGTGCCGGTTGTYGGCTCCTTCATGGAGCCGCGCATTCTGGGCGGCCGCACCGGCACTTTTTACGGCACCGTCATCGAGGACCAGTTCGTCGCCGTCTTCAACTGGCCGCTGGGCGCAGCACTTTCCTTCATTCTGCTCGCGGTCGTGCTGATCATCCTGGCGCTGGCAGCACCTGTGCTGCGGAGGGCCGGCTGATGGCGACGACGCGCATCCTCGAAGGGCTCGGGCGTTTCTACATCGTGCTTTTGCTCGGCTTCCTCTATCTGCCGATCATCATCATGGCGGCGATGTCCTTCAACGCCTCGCCCTTCTACCAATTGCCGTTCGAGTGGACGACGGACTGGTACGCCTCGCTCTGGCAGAACGACCAGCTGATCGCGGCGACCTGGAACAGCATCGAGATCGCCATCATCACCACTTTGATTTCGACCGTGCTCGGCTCGATGGCTTCGCTGGCGCTCTACCGCTACGAGTTCCGCGGCAAGAAAGTCCTGCAGGTGCTGCTCTTCCYGCCGATCGCCATTCCGTGGCTGATCACCGGCACGGCTATGCTGATCTTCTTCTTCGGCGTCGGCATCGGCCGCGGGCTCATCGCTATCCTGCTCGGCCATGTCGCGCTGGCGTTGCCCTATGTGATCGTCGTGGTGTCGGCGCGGCTGCAGACCTTCGCGCCGGAGCTCGAAGAAGCCGCGCGCTCGCTCGGCGCCAACCAGTGGCAGGTGACCATGCGCGTGACGCTGCCCTGGATCATGCCCGGCGTGATCGCCGGCGGGCTGTTCGCCTTCGCCGTGTCGTTCGACCAGTTCGTCGTCTCCTACTTTCTGTCGACGCCCGGCCAGACGACATTGCCGGTCGAGATCTATGCCGCGATCCRCAAGGGTTTTACCCCGGAGATCAATGCGGTCTCGACGATCATCATTGTCGTGTCGATGGCGCTGATGCTGCTCACGGCACGCTTCTTCAAATTCGGCGGAGAGAAATAATGGCTGGCGTCCAGGTCGCGAACGTCTCCCGCAGTTTCGGCGCGCACAAGGCGCTGGACGATGTCTCGATCGATTTCGCCGATGGTGGCTTCTACGCGCTGCTCGGTCCGTCCGGCAGCGGCAAGACCACGCTGCTGCGTCAGATCGCCGGTTTCGATTTTCCGGATGCCGGCCGCATCGCCATCGGCGGCGAGAGCGTCGAGCGCGTGYCGGTCGAGAAGCGCCGCATCGGCATGGTGTTCCAGAACTATGCCCTGTTTCCCAATATGAGCGTCGCCGACAATGTCGCCTTCGGCCTTTCGGTGCGCGGCGAGGCCAAGGCGGCGATCGCGGCGGAGGTGCAACGCGCGCTCGATCTCGTGCAGCTCGGCAAGCTCGGCGCCCGCAAGCCTCATCAGCTCTCAGGCGGCCAGCGGCAGCGCGTGGCGCTGGCGCGCGCCATCGTCACCAAGCCGCGCGTGCTGCTTCTCGACGAGCCGCTCGGCGCGCTCGACAAGGCGCTGCGCGTCGATATGCAGATCGAGCTGAAGCGCATCCAGCGCGAGATCGGTATCACCACCATCTTTGTCACCCACGACCAGGAAGAGGCGCTGACGATGAGCGACCGCATCGGCATCCTGCGCGACGGCAGGCTGGTGCAGGAAGGGCCGCCGGAGGAGATCTACGACCGGCCGCAAAGCGAGTTCGCCGCGACCTTCCTCGGCGACGCCAACATCTTTCGCGGCAATGCCACCGGCTCCGGGATCAAGCTGCCGGACGGCACGACGATCGCGGCTTCGACAGGCGCATCGGTGCCGGCCGGCGCCAAGGCGAGCTGCGCAGTCCGGCCCGAGCGCATCCGGATTTCAACCGGCGGGGCGAAGCCCGATCCAGCCGATGCCAACACACTCAAGGGCCAGGTCTCGAAGCGCATCTTCGCCGGCAACAACAGCACCTATTTCGTCGACCGCGATGGCCAGACGTTGAAGGTGATCGTGCAGAACACCGGCGCCGAGCGGCTGGCCGAGGGCCAGCCGGTGGTGCTCAGCTGGTCGCCGGACAGCACGGTGCTGATTGCGGCCTGAGCACGCCGATGCTCGAAGCCAGGCAGAGGCGGCTCAAATCTCCGGGATGCTCTCGCGGAAAATCACTTRCAGCCGCGGCTGGTGGAGCTCGTAGGGCAATCCCCTGACGGAGTGAGCGAGGATGTTGAGCGCTTCCCTGGCCTCGACGCGCGGGTTCTGGTCGATGACCGCGTCGAGCGTGCCGTCGAGCAGAAGCTCCTTGGTGCCGTCCGTCACCTCATGGCCGAGGAAGATGATCTCCTTCGCGCGTCCGCGCTCCTTCAGCGCGCGGGCGATGCCTGTGTTGCCGGCGCCGACATTGTAGATCGCGGCGAGGTCAGGGTGGCGTTCGAGCAGGGCCGAGGCTTCCGAATAAGCCTTTTCGCGGTCGTCGARCATTTCACGCATCTCGACGATCTCGAGGTTGGGAGATTCCTCGGCGACGATATGGCGAAAGCCCATCTCGCGCTCCTCATGGCCGCGATAGGCAAGCGAGYCGGCGAACAGCGCGACCTTGCCCGGATGTCCGGCGCCCATGAAGCGGTTGAGGAGATAACCGGCCAGACGGCCCGCGGCGCGGTTGTCGATACCGATATAGGCGACCCGCGGCACATGCAGGATGTCGGAGGCGATGGTCACGACCTTGATGTCGCTCGCCGAGAGYGAGCGGATCGCCTCACGCACCGTCGGGTGGTCGAGCGCGATGACGCCGACGCCTTGCGTCTGGCCGTGCAGATCCTGCAGCAAACKGGCAAGCCGGTCGGGGTTGAAGCCTTCGATGGTGGTCACGCGGACGTCGAGATCGGGTCGGGTCAACGCCTGAGCCTCGATGTGCCGGTGCAAGAGCTTGATGAAGGAGTTGGTGCCGGCCGGCAGYGCGAAGTCGAGCCGGATCGTCTGCCCCGGCACGGTTCGTTGCGGCGCGCCGTTCGGCGTTTCGGCGATGTAGCCCAGGCGCTGCGCCATCTCGATGACGATCTCGCGCGTGCGGGCCCGCACGCCCGGCCGGTTGTTGAGCACACGGTCGACCGTGGCCGGAGAAACGCCGGCTTCGCGGGCTATGTCTGTCAGGGTTGACCGCACGTCGAGCACCTCATCGCAAGCATCAAAATCACGCAGCGTCCACTCAGTTCCGGAAAACGCCTCAGCAGCGACCGCGATTCTGATGTGAAATGATGTAACCGCCCTTGGCTTGCGCGCAAGCCGGCGCGGTACACAAGGCGGCGAAGGTCGGGCCAAGCCGGTCGGATCGCGGCAAGAACCCCTCAAATCCAAGCAATAGGTGCGAGGTGCCGGGTATGTTGGACTGCATTCTCTCCCTCATTTGCGATCTTATGACGTATTTTGAGTATTTATGATGTTGACAGGCTTCACGCGCTGTCGTCAATATCCCTCACGCGGGCCATGGAGGAACAGGCCCCGAGGGAGGAATTCGATGTCTCATTTGATCCGCATGTCGCGGCGCCGCCTGCTGGCGTCCGGAGGAAAGGCCGCGGTGTTCGTCGCCGCGACCGGTATTGCACCGCAGTTCATTCGTCCCGGCCGCGCCTTCGCGGCTGATGCGCTGGCGCCCGGCATGATCGGCGGGCCGACCGGCTTCGACGGCGCCGAACGCTACCAGTACGGACCCGACACGCCTGAAGGGCGAGCGGTCGAGGCGGCCAAGGCGCTGAAGGCGGCCGGCAAGGCGCCGGCGAAGATCGTGCTCGGCCTGTCCGATGGCTCGATCGGCCAGCTGACCAAGYCGTTCCCGGCCGGCGCGCCGTCGATCAAGGATCTCTGGGAAAAGGAAACCGGCATCCAGATCGAGATCGTCGGCCTGCCGAACGGCCAGGAATTCACCAAGACGATGCAGGACATCTCCACCAAGGGTGGGGCCTACGACATCTACTCGACCGAATGGAACCGGCTTGGCGATCTCGCCGAAACCGGCGGCATCGCCAAGCTCGACGACTTCGTCGCCAAGCACAAGCCGGAGTGGGACGACCCGAAGCAGGGCTACGTCAACGGCGCCAAGGGCGTGTCGCTGCTCAACCAGTATCGCGGCTCGACCTATGGCGTGTCGCTGGACGGCGATTTCCAGACCTGGGTCTACCGCACCGATCTGTTCGGCGACGCCGCCGAGCAGAAGGCGTTCAAGGACAAATACGGCTACGATCTTGCGCCGCCGAAGACCTGGAAGCAGCACGGCGATGTCGCGGCCTTCTTCCAGCGGCCGGACAAGGGCCTGTTCGGCTCGACCGATCTGCGCAACCAGGGCTGGGGCTACACCAACTGGTACCAGCGCTATGTCTCGATGGCCTCGCCCAACCAGTTCCTGTTCGGCGACGACGGCAAGCCGCTGATCAATTCCGAGCAAGGCATCGCGGCGACGAAGGAATATGTGGATTCGCTGGCGCACCATTCGCCGGACGCGATCTCGTGGGGCTGRCCGGAGCAGTATGGCAATTTCGCCRAGGGCGGTGCGGCGATGACCTGCGCCTTCTCCAACCTGCCGAAATTCCTCGACAATGCCRGCAACAAGGATTCCGCCGTCACCGGCAAGATCGGCTCGATGCTGCCGCCGGGACGCGAGATCGACGGCAAGCTGATCAGCCGCTCGGTGCTCTGGTTCTCGCTGACCGGCATGGTCTCGTCGCAGTCGAAGAATCCGGAGGCGGCCTATCTCTTGCTGCAGTGGCTCGGCTCGGCCCGCATCTATGCCTGGATGAGCGCCAATCCCGGCGGCTATCTCGATCCGTTCCGGCTGTCGGACTTCGCCGATCCGCTGGTACGCCAGACCTATCACGCCTACCACATGGACGTGGTGCGCGAGACGGTGGCGCGCACGGTGCCAACCATCAACTATCCCGGCRCCACCGCCTTCCACAATGCGCTCGACGAGAACCTCGTGGCCTCGCTGACCAAGGCCAAGACGCCGGAGCAAGCGATGGCCGACACAGAGCGGGAGTGGAAGAAGATCGCGCGCCGCATCGGCGAGGACAAGCTCCTCGAAGCCATCAAGACCAACAAGGAGGCCTGGCCGACCGTTCTCGATCCGATCAGCTGATCCGCCTCCCTGGATCAGAACCGGAGGGGAGGGGCGTCAGCTCTTCCCCTCCTTCCTAACGCCACCAGCAAAGCAGCCAGATGAAGCGTTCCGTTCCTTTCGAGATATTCCGCTACGCCGCGATCCTCGCGGCGATGGCGGTGACGCTGGTGCCGATCCTGTGGATGGTGTCGATGGCCTTCAAGCCGATCGGCGAGTGGTCGGCGACGGGCGCCGACCTGACCTGGTGGCCGAAGCAGCCGACGCTTGCCAATTTCCAGTTCGTGTTCGGCCACTCAACCAACGACCTGATCGTCGCGCTCGACCACACGGCGGTGAAGCCGATCCTGTCGTCGCTCTTGTCGGCGGTGTTCGGAACCGTGATCGCCATGTCGGCGGGCACCGCCGCAGCCTATGGCTTGTCGCGCTTCGGCTCCGGCCAGAACCTGCCGCTGGCGCTGATCCAGCTCCGGCTGTTTCCGCCGATGGCCGTCATGATCCCGGTGATGATCATGTGGGCGTTCCTCAATCTCAACGACACGTGGTGGGGACTGGCGCTGATCTACGGCATCGTCACGCTGCCCTTCGCCTTCTGGCTGATGAAGACCTTCTTCGACGACATGCCACGTGAGATCGAGGAGGCGGCCCTCGTCGAGGGCTGCTCGCGGCTGCGCGTCTTCACCCGCATCACGCTGCCGATGATGCGCGCGCCTCTGGCAAGCGCTGCGCTCTTCGTGTTCATCCTCAACTGGTCGGATTATCTCATCGCGCTGCTGCTCACGACGCGCGAATGGGTGACGATCCCCGTCTATATGGCGTCGTTGTCCTCCTCGATGACTGGACAGCTCTACGGCGCCAAGGCCGCGCTCGGCCTGATCGCGGCGGTRCCGCCGGTGATCATGGGCATCGCCATCCAGCGTCACCTGGTGCGTGGGCTGACCTTCGGAGCGCTCAAGCAATGAGCGCGGTGACGGCGACGATTGCGGAGGACAAGATGGGCGCCGTGCATGCCAAGCCGGCCCAGCGGGACGAGGGCGCGCGGCTGGGCTTTCGCCTGACCCTACCGGCGCAGATCCTGGTGCTGTTCATCTCGGCCTTTCCGCTTCTGATGCAGCTCTACATCAGCGTCACCGACTGGTCGCCGCTGTCGGGTGTCGGCTGGTGGAACGCCTGGGAGATGTGGAACAGCTTCGCCAACTACACAGACCTCGCGGCCGACACGCGCTTCTGGAGCGCGCTGCAGCGTACCGCGATCGTCATGCTGGTCTGCGTGCCGGCGGAGTTCCTGCTGGGCCTCGCGCTGGCGACGCTGTTCGCCGACGATTTTCCCGGCAAGCGCATCTTCTATTCGATCCTCTTGATGCCGATGATGGTCGTGCCCGCGGTCGCCGGCTACATGTTCTTCATGCTTTTCCAGTCGGGCGGTCCGGTGAACGACATCCTGTCACGGATCGTTGGCGCGCCGGTCACCATCGCCTGGCTGTCGGRTCCGACCCTGGCGCTGATYGCCGTCATGATCRCCGACATCTGGCAGTGGACGCCGCTGATGTTCCTCATTCTGCTCGCCGGCCTGGTCGGCGTGCCGGAGGACCAGATGAAGGCCGCGACGCTGCTCGGCGCCAATGCCTGGCAGCGCTTCACCACGATCGTGTTGCCGAAGATGAAGACGATCATCATTATCGCGCTGGCGATCCGGGTGATCGAGAATTTCAAGATATTCGACACGCTCTACATCATGACCGGCGGCGGCCCCGGCGTCGCCACCGAGACGATCTCCGTCTATATCTACAAGGTCACCACGCAGGACCTGATCTGGGGCTATGTGGCGGCGATCGCGCTGGCTATCCTGATCGTGCTCTCGATCGTCGCGGTCTACGCCATGAAGCGCATGTCGAAGAGCCGGGAGGAGCCGGCATGAGCGCGATCCACTTGCAAAACCTGGTCAAGAAGTTCGGCGACTTCACCGCRCTGAAGACGATGGACCTCGAGATCGCCGATGGCGAGTTCATGGCGCTGCTCGGACCTTCGGGCTGCGGCAAATCGACGACGATGAACATGATCGCCGGCATGGAAGAGCCGACCAGCGGCAAGATCCTGTTCGGCGAGCGCGACATGGCCGGCGTGCCGATGGGACGGCGCGGCGTGGGCTTCGTCTTCCAGAACTACGCCATCTTCACCCATATGACGGTGCGGCAGAACCTGGCCTACGGGCCCAGGATGCGTGGCGCCGCCAAGGCCGAGATCGACCGCCGCGTCGGCGCCATCGCCGAGATGCTGCAGTTGACGCCATTGCTCGACCGCAAGGCTGACAGGCTGTCGGTCAACATCCTGCAGCGCGTGGCGATCGGCCGCTCGGCGATCATGGAGCCGGCGATCTTCCTGCTCGACGAGCCGCTCTCCAATGTCGACGCCGCCTTCCGCGCGGTGATGCGCACCGAGCTCAAGCAGCTGCAGCGCCAGTTCAGGCAGACGATGGTCTATGTCACGCATGACCAGCTCGAGGCCATGACCATGGCCGACCGCATCGCGGTGATGGACCATGGCGTGCTGCAGCAGGTCGGCACGCCGCTCGAGGTCTACAACAATCCGGCCAATGTCTTCGTCGCGCGCTTCATCGGCGCACCGGGCATGAACCTGCTCAAGGGCAGCCCGGCGGAAAGTGACCGCGGACTGGTGATCGATCTCGGACCGCTTGGCGTCACGCCGCCCTTGCCGGGTGAACTGGCTTCGGCCGTGCGCGCGGCGCGCGGCGACGTGCTCTACGGCTTCCGGCCCGAGCAAGTGGCGCTTGCCGAGCGCGGGCTCTCGATGCCGGTGAGCTTCGTCGAGCGCATAGGCGCGCGCACCATCGTCCATCTCGGCGAAGGCGAGAGCGCGGTGAAGGCGGTGTTCGAGAACGATGTCGGGCTGTCGGTCGGGCAGACGGCGACCTTTGCGCCGCCGGCCTCGTCGGTGCGCGTCTTCGATGCTTCCACCGGCCTCGCAGTGAAGGCGGGCTGAGCCATGGCCGATATCGTTTTCCGCAATGTCACCAAACGCTACGGCAACACGCTTGCCGTCGACGATGCTTCCTTCACCGTCAACGACAACGAGTTCTTCTGCTTCTTCGGCCCGCCGCTGTCGGGCAAGTCGACGATCCTGCGCCTTGTGCTCGGCCTGGAAGCCCCGGATCAGGGCGAGATCCTGATCGGCGGCAAGCCGGTCAACAGCGTCTCGCCGGCCGAACGCAACGTCGCCATGGTGTTCCAGAACCTGGCGCTGTTCCCGCATATGAGCGCGCGCGACAATGTCCGCTTCCCGCTGGTCGAGCGGAAAGTGGCGGAAGCCGAGATCGAGAAGCGGCTGGCGGACGTCGCCACAAAACTTCACATCGGCCATATCCTGCACAAGCCGCCGGCGCAGCTTTCCGGCGGCGAGCGGCAGCGCGTGGCGATCGCGCGCGCCCTGGTGCGCGACCCGGCCGCCTATCTGATGGACGATCCGATCTCGGCGCTCGATGCCAGGCTGCGCGAGGAGACGCGCGTCGAGCTGAAGCGCATCCAGCGCGAGCTCGGCAAGACGCTGATCTATGTCACGCACGACCAGGAAGAGGCGATGTCGGTCGCCGACCGCATGGCCATCCTCGAAAACGGCCGGATCCGTCAGATCGGCGCGCCGGCGGAGATCTACGACCGTCCGGCAAGCGCCTATGTAGCGCGCATGCTCGGCTCGCCGATGATGAACATCCTGCCGTCGGTGCGCGGTGCGGGTGCGATCGAAGCGGCCGAGGGCGCAATCCGCATCGCCGATGACAAAGCGCCGGCCGAGGCGATCGAGATCGGACTCAGGCCCGAGGACATCAAGGTCCGGCCCTGGACGGACAACGGGACGAAGGACGGCCGCCCGGCGCGGGTGTTCGGGGTCGAGCCGCTCGGCGGCTACACCGTGGTGACCATAGAAGCCGGGCAGGCGCGGCTGAGAGCATTGCTGCGCGGCCAGYCCGACATCAGGCCGGATGCGATGGTGGCGATATCCTGCGAGCCGGGTCGCGTGCATTATTTCGACCAGGACGGAGGCGCGCTGTGACGGCGGCCGCAAGGACAGAATTTCGGGAGGAAGTGATGGCAGAAAAAGGCTTCGAGCCGGACGTCAAGGTTCGCACCAGGGAATACCGGATCGGTTGCGTCGGCGCCGGCATGATCATGGCCGAGTGCCATCTGGCGGCCTACAAGGAAGCCGGTTTCCCGGTGGTAGCGATCGCCTCCCGCACCAAGGCGAATGCCGAGAAGGTGGCGACGCGCTGGGGCATTGCGACCGTTCACGACACGCCGGAACAGCTGATCGAGGATCCCAGCGTCGAGATCATCGATCTGGCCTTTCCGCCGGACCAGCAGCCGGCGCTGATCCGCCATGCGCTGAAGCAGAAGCACATCAAGGCGATCCTGGCGCAGAAGCCGCTGGCGCTGTCGGTCGAGGAAGCCGTCAAGCTCCGCGACGAAGCGGCGAAGTCCGGCAAGATCCTCTCGGTCAACCAGAACATGCGCTACGACCAGTCGATGCGTGTCCTGAAACAGATCATCGACAGCGGCGCGCTCGGCGACATCGTCTTCGCGCAGATCGACATGCATGCGATCCCGCATTGGCAGACCTTCCTTCAAGGTTACGACCGGCTGACGCTAGCCAATATGAGCGTGCACCACCTCGACGTGCTGCGCTTCCTGTTCGGCGATCCCGACGAGATCACGACGCTGACGCGCAAGGACCCGCGCACTCGGTTCGACCATTCCGACGGCATCACCGTGTCGACACTGCGCTTCCCGTCGGGCGTGCTTGCGGTGTCGCTGGAGGACGTTTGGTCCGGCCCCCGCCAGGAGGGCTACAAGGACGACCAGCACATCAACTGGCGCGTCGACGGCACCAAGGGCGTCGCCAAGGGCACGATCGGCTGGCCGACCGGTGCGGCCTCGACGCTGACCTACGCTTCGGCCGAGACGACTGGCGGCGAGTGGATGAGCCCGAGCTGGGAGACGATGTGGTTCCCGCATGCCTTCATCGGCGTGATGGAGCAGCTCCAGCACGCGGTGAAGACCGGTACGCCGCCGGCGCTCTCCGTCGCAGACAACGTCAAGACCATGGCGCTGGTCGAGGCAGGCTATCGCTCGATGGCGGCGGGCCGCACGGTCAAGCTTTCCGAAATCTCTATCTGATCACCGCAACCGAAACACCAGACAACTGAATCGCTTACAGGGAGGAATTCACACCATGATGCAGGCAGGTATTTTCACGGGCTATTTCCCGTACGGCCTCGAGGAGACGGCGAAGAAGATCCGCGGGCTTGGTTTCAACACGGTGCAGCTCGATCTGCACTTCAAGGATATCGATCTGTCGGCCGGCCAGATCACCAAGGACAAGGCGAAGAAGGTGCGCGACACCTTCCGCGACCACAACCTGCCGGTCTGCTRCGTGTCGGGCTATACGAACATCATCCACCCGGACAAGGCGGAGCGCGAGAAGCGCGTCGRCTATCTCAAGGAGATCATCCGCAACGCGCGCCATTTCGGCTCRCCTTACGTGATCTCGGAGACCGGCACCTACAACACCGAGTCCGACTGGGTGCATCACCCGAAGAACAAGACCGAAGAAGGTTTTGAAGAGTGCCGCAAGGTGATCGCCGACCTTGCCCAGACGGCTTACGACCACGGCGCGGTGTTCCTGCTCGAAACCTATGTCAACAACGTCGTCGGCTCGGTCGAGGAGACGGTGAAGATGTTCGCGCAGGTCGACCACCCCGGCCTCGGCCTGCTGATGGACCCGACCAACTATTTCGAGACCCACAACATCGACCGGATGGACCAGATCCTGAACCAGGTCTTCGACACGCTGACCGACAAGATCAAAATAGCGCACGCCAAGGACGTGAAGCGTTCCGGCGACGACAAGTCCGAGAAGCATGCCGATATCGGCGATGCGGACGCGATGGAAAGCCACACCTTCCGCGGTGTCGGCGAGATCGAGCTACCGGCTCCGGGCCTCGGCTCGCTGAACTACGACCTCTACCTCCAGCGTCTCGCCGAAAAGCATCCGAACATCCCGATGATCATCGAGCATCTGTCGGAAGACGACGTGCCACGCGCCAAGAAGTTCCTCGACGGGAAGCTGCGCGCCAACGGCCTCTAAGATCGCCGGGCGCCGCCCCGTTTCGGGGGCGGCGCCCGCATTCGCAAGATAGGGAGTGGAGGAAACGAGATGTTGAAATTCGGATTGAAGCTGGCGGCCGCGGCGGCCGTGTTCGCGGGCGTCGCGTTCGGCTCGGCGGCGCAGGCCGCGGATGGCCAGAAGACGTTCTATCTCTTGTCGCATGGCGGCCCGTCCGACGCGTTCTGGATCGACTGGAACGCCGGCGCCACGAAGGCCTGTGACCAGCTCAAGGTGACCTGCAAGATCTCCTTCAGCGGCGGCGATATGGCGGCGCAGAAGGAAGCTTTCAATTCGGCGCTTGCCGCCAAGCCGGACGGCATCGCCACCACCTCGGCGCAACCGGGCTTGTGGACCGAGGAGGTCAAGGCCGCCAAGGCTGCCGGCATCCCGATCGTGTTCTTCAACACGGACGACCCGGCCACCGGACGCCAGGCCTATGTCGGCGCCGACCTCAGGGAAGCCGGCGCGATCTGGGCGAAATATCTCGTCGACCATAAGATGGTGAAGCAGGGCGCCAAGGTGTTCCTGCCGGTCGAGGTGCCCGGCGCCAGCTACCAGCAGCTCGAGACGGAAGGCATCGCCAGCGTCTTCGATCCGCTCGGCATCAAATATGACGTGGTCGATTGCGGCACCGATCCGGCCGGCATCATCGCCAAGATGACCGACTACATGGTCGCCAACAATCCGCCGGCGATCATCGCGCTGGGCGATTCCGTGGCGGCGAGCGTCAAGCGGGTGTTCGACGGCGCCGGCATCCCGGCCGGCAAGATCCCGGTCGTCGGCTGGGGCAATTCGAAGGAGACGGCGCAGGCGGTCAAGGACGGGTTCGTCAACGCCGCCGCCTGGCAATACCCCTCGGCGCAAGGCTTCATGCCGGTCGCGCTGCTCGGGCTCGCCGCTTCGGGCGAACCGATCGGCTACGACATCCACACATTCGGCCTCTATGACGCCTCCAGCGTCGAGCCGATCCTGAAGCTCTACGACAAGAAGTGAGAGAACTGGCGCCCGTCGCKCGAGCGTCGGGCGCCATGCAGAAAAGCATGGTTCAGCAAGTCATGACAGTTACAGCGGAAGATGGCGCGGGGCGCGCGAAAGGYAGGTCGAGCCTGATGCGCTCGCCGCAATTCTCCTCCTTCGTCATCCTCGTCGTGCTTCTGGTGGTGTTCGCGGTCGCCGACGGCAATTTCCTGTCGCCGCTCAACATCTCCAACATGATGGCGTTCCTGCCGGAGCTCGGCATTATCGCGCTCGGCATGACGCTGCTTCTGACCGCCGGCGAATTCGACCTGTCGGTCGGCGCGGTGTTCGGCCTGGCGCCGGTGATGGTGATGCTGCTGGTGCAGAATACCGGGGTCGATATCGGCGTGGCGCTGCTCGCAGGGCTGCTGCTCTGCATCGCGATCGGCGCGATCAATGGCGTGATCGTCACCAAGATCGGCATCTCCTCCTTCCTGGTGACGCTATCGATGCTGCTCATCGTGCGCGGCGCCGCGCTCTACATCACGCAGGGCTTTCCGCTGAAGTCCTGGGACCAGCCCGGCTTCTTCGTGACGCTGCTCGCCGGCAGCTTCAATATCGGCGCTTTCCGCTTCTACACCTCGCTCTGGTGGTTCATCGGGCTCTCGCTGCTTGCGGTCTATGTGCTGCGCTATGCGAAGCTCGGCAACTGGATCAGCGCCATCGGCTCCAACCGCAACGCGGCGGTGGCGCGCGGCGTGCCGGCCGATGCGGTCAAGATCTGGCTGTTCATCGCGACCTCCGTGCTCGCCGGTCTCGCCGGCATGATCAGCRCTTTCCGCATCTCGGCGGCCTCGCCGGTGGCGGGAACCGGCTATGAGCTCGAGGTGATCGCCATGGTCGTGGTCGGCGGCACGGCGCTGACGGGCGGGCGCGGCACGATTCTCGGCACCATCGTCGGCGCGCTGATGCTGCGCGCGATCCGCAACGGCATCGTGCTCGTCGGCGTGCCCGGGCTCGCCTACAACATCTTCGTCGGGGTCATCATCCTCGCCATGCTCATCCTGCACGCTTTGCTGCAGAAAAACGCCGCAAGGAGCTGACGACGATGCAGGAAGTGCTCCGGCTGCAGAACCTGCAAAAATCCTTCGGCAGCGTGCGCGCGCTGAAGAATGCCTCGCTGACGCTCAAGGAAGGCGAGGTGGTGGCGCTGCTCGGCGACAACGGCGCCGGCAAGTCGACCCTGATCAAGGCGATCTCGGGCGTCTTCCCGATCGATCGCGGCGATATCTATGTCCGCGGCGAGAAGGTCTCGATCCGCTCGACGCGCGAGGCGATGGACCTCGGCATCGAGACCATCCATCAGGACACATCGCTTGCGCCCGACCTCAGCATTGCGCGCAACCTGTTCCTCGGCCGCGAGCCGGTCAATCTCAAATGGCTGGGCGTCTTCGCGCCGCTCGACCTCGCCAAATTGCGCGACGYGGCCTCGGCGTTGCTGAAGCGCGTCGGCATCTCCAAGAAGCTCGACGCCGACGCCCTGGTCTCGACGCTGTCAGGCGGCGAGCGGCAGTCGATCGCCATCTCGCGCGCCATGCAGTTCGCCGCCAAGGTGATCATCCTCGACGAGCCGACCAACAATCTCGGCGTCGAGGAGACGCATGGCGTGCTGCGCTTCGTCAAGGAGATGCGCGAGGCCGGGCATTCGGTGCTCTTGATCACCCACAACATCCACCATGTCTTCGAGGTCGCCGACCGCATCATCGTCATGCGCCGCGGCGAGATCGTCGCCGAGCAGACCGTCGCCGACACCGACCTGTTGACCGTGGAAAGCCTGATAACCGGCGCCGACCTTTCGGCCCTGATGAAAAGGGCGCAGTGACGGCATGGTGAAGCTCTACGGTCAGACGCTTTCGCGCCRGCAGGTCGCCGAACGCTCCGGCATGCTGTCGCAATTCGCCGGGGTGCGGCTGATGACACTCGGCGACGGCGTCGAGCGCGGCATCCRCATGCTCGAATTCCGGACGGGCTCTGGGCTGCGCTTCACCGTGCTGGTCGATCGCGCGCTCGACATCGCCGATTGCGAGTACAAGGGCCAGGCGATCGGCTGGCATTCGCCGAGCGGTTTCCGCAACCCCGGCCTGCATGACTATGAAGGCGAGGACGGCTTCGCCTGGGGGCGGTCCTTTTCCGGACTGCTGGTCACCTGCGGCCTCGACCATATTCTCGGCCGCAACGAGGTGCCGGCCGAAAACTACAATTATCCCGGACGCAAGACCGTGACGCATTCGCTGCACGGGCGCATCGRCACCATTCCGGCGCGGCTCTCCGGCTATGGCGAAAGCTGGGACGGCGACCGCTGCGTCTTATGGGCGGAAGGGATCGTCCAGCAGGCGAGCGTGTTCGGCGAGGACCTGCATCTCATCCGCCGCATCGAGGCCGATGTCGGCGGCAGCGAGATCCGGCTCTCGGACCGCGTCGTCAACCACGGCTTCCACCGCACGCCGCATATGTATTTCTACCATGTCAATGTCGGGCATCCGCTGCTCGACGAAGGCTCGCGCTATCTGGCGCCGATCCGCGACGTGGTCTGGGCCGCGCATGCCGGCGAGCGCTACGAAGCGCAGAAGGTTGGCTACCGCACGGTGCCGGCGCCGCAATTGGGCTTCAGCGAGCAGGTCTGGCAGCATGAGATGGGCGCCGACAGCAAGGGCGAGGTGCCGGTCGCCGTCGTCAACGACCGGCTTGGCCTCGGCTTCGAGGTCGTCACCCGCAAGGACCAACTGCCCTGCTGCTATGAGTGGCAGAATTTCGAGGCTGGGCAGTATGCGCTTGGCATCGAGCCCTCGACGCACCATGTGCTCGGCAATCTAGCCGCGCGCGAGCGCGGCGAGATGATCTGGCTGGAGCATGGCGAGACCCGCGCCTATGACGCGGTGTTCCGCGTCCTCGACGGCAAGGATGCGATTGCCGATGCGGAACGAAGGATCGCGGCCATCGCCCGCCAGCCCGAGCAGGATTATCCTCAGCCCTCCGGCAATTTCCCAAGACTGGCGGGCAGGGCATGAGCGCGACATTTATCCATAGCAAGCCCTCCGGCCGGCGGACCGGATTGCCAGCGCTCAGTGAAGATTGGAGGCCGATGTGACGATGGCGAAGAAGCGCGACTACAGCCTTGTCGGCGAAAGCACGCGCCGGGCGATCGAGACCGGACTTGCGTCGGCCGAGTGGTACCACACCGACGTGGCGCGCAAGACCATGAAGGAATTGATGCAGCGCTCCGACGGGCCGGCGATCCGCGACACCATCATCTGGATCGCCGCGATCCTAGGCTCGGCGGCCGGCATCATCTGGTTCTGGGGCAGCTGGTGGATCGTGCCGTTCCTGTTCGTCTACGGCGTGCTCTACGGCTCGTCGAGCGACTCGCGCTGGCATGAATGCGGCCACGGCACCGCCTTCCGCACGCGCTGGATGAACGACGTCGTCTATCACATCGCCTCGTTCATGCTGATGCGCAACCCGGTGCAATGGCGCTGGAGCCATGCGCGCCACCACACCGACACCATCATCGTCGGCCGCGACGCCGAGATCGCGGTGATGCGGCCGCCGGACCTCATCAAGGCGGCTTTGGCTTTCACCGGCATCCTCGACTTCCGCTATTCGCTGCCGACGCTGGTGCGCCAGGCCTTCGGCACATTGTCGGACGACGAGAAGAGCTACATCCCAGAGATGGAGCAGCACAAGGCGGTGACCGCGGCGCGCTGGCACATGGCGGTATACGTCGCGACGATCGCTGTCGCGATCGCGCTTAAATCATGGATACCGCTGGTGCTGATCGGCCTGCCGCGCCTCTACGGCACCTGGCACATGGTGCTGACGGGGCTTTTGCAGCATATCGGGCTCGCCGACAACGTCACCGATCACCGGCTGAACACCCGCACCGTCTATATGAATCCGATCAGCCGGTTCATCTACTGGAACATGAACTACCATGTCGAGCACCACATGTTCCCGATGGTCCCCTACCACGCGCTGCCGAAGCTACATGAACTGATCAAGCACGATCTGCCGGTGGCGAACCCGTCGATGTGGCATGCCTATCGCGAGGTCTGGCCGGTGCTGCTCAGGCAGCTGAAATATGAGGACTATTATCTCAAGCGTGAATTGCCGCCGACGGCCAAGCCMTATCGCGGCGAATTCCATGATCTCGACATAACGGCCGCGGCCGCCGAATAGGCGTCGCGCGGCAATCCAAAAGAAAGGCCGGAGAAGGACGATGGCGGAGTGGATCGAAGCATGCGCGGTGGACGACGTGGACGAGGAGGATGTGATCCGCTTCGATCATGGCGGCCGCACCTTCGCGATCTACCGCTCGCCGGACGATGGCTTCTTCGCTACCGACGGGTACTGCACGCATGAAAAGGCCCATCTCGCCGACGGGCTGGTGATGGACGACATCATCGAATGCCCCAAGCACAATGGCCGGTTCAACTACAAGACCGGCGAGGCCAAGGGCGCGCCCGTCTGCGTCAACCTCAAGACCTATCCGGTCAGGGTCGAGGCCGGTAAGGTGATGATCGATATCGGCTGAAAGCCGCCAGACAAAACAGGATGTACCGATGAGCCGAAAGAGACCGACCGTTGCCGATCTGCGCGCCATGAAGGGCAAGCGGCAGCTTACAATGCTGCGCGTGCTGACTCTGGAGGAAGCCGAGGCCGCCGAGCGGGCAGGGGTGGACATCGTCTCGGTGCCGCCRGAACTGGTGCTCAACCCGCAATACCGCGATGCCGCGCCCAGCCTTTTCACCATGCCGGGCGAGAACTTCTTCGAGATCGGCACGGCGGACGATTTCGTGCGCTGGTCGTTCCGGCTCTACAAGGCCGGCGCCGACGCCGTCTATTGCAGCGCCGGCTACGCGACGATCAAGCGCATGGCCGACGACGCCATCCCGGTGATTGGTCACGTAGGCCTCATTCCTTCCCGCGCGACCTGGACCGGYGGCTTCAAGGCGGTCGGCAAGACCGCGGACACCGCCATGCAGGTGTTCGACGCGGTCAAGCAACTGGAGGCTGCCGGCGCGATCGGCGCCGAGATCGAGGTAGTGCCGGTGGAGGTGGCGAAGGCGATCTCCGAGCGCACTTCGCTGATCATGCTGTCGATGGGCGCGGGYACCGGCTGCGACGCGCAATATCTGTTCGCCGAGGATATTCTCGGCGCCAATCGCGGTCACATGCCGCGCCATTCGAAGGTCTACCRCAACTTCGCCGCCGAATATGRCCGGCTGCAGCAGGAGCGCATCGCGGCGTTTTCCGAATATGTCGCCGACGTCAACAGCGGCGCCTATCCGGAAGACAGGCACATCGTGCACATGGATCCGGACGAGCTCACCCTCTTCATGAAGAAGGTGGATGCAAAGCCCTGAATATTTTCAACCGGTTGCCGGTGGGCTTTGCCAAATTCCGCTGACGAGAGCGGCATAAAGGGCTTCGGCGTCGATGCCGAGCGGCCTGTCTTCCTTGAGCATCGCCACATGCGAGCGCACGGCCGCGTGGATCGCGCCCGTGGCCGGCGCGAGCGTCAGTCCCTCGCGCAAATCGACGGCCTGCGCCGCAGCCATCAGCTCGAAGGCGATCAGCCGCCGCCACAGCACGATCATCTCGGCGCATTTGGCGACGGCGAGCGGCGTCTGCGTGGCGTGATCCTCGACGCCCTCGGACACCGGCAGGAAATCGAGCATCACCGGATTGGCCTTGTGACGGATCGCGGCCAGGATCGCCGTCACCGTCTTCTGCAGCGGAACGAAGCCGGYAGAAGCGCCGCCAACCGGCGAGAGGTATTTCGGCAGGCCGTGGCGGGTCGAGCCGGTGAGTTGGACGAAGCGCGCGGCGGACGCCGCCGCGCATTGCGCGATCGCCAGGCCGAGCGTCTCGAAGGCGAGCGACAGCGACGCAGTGTGGAAGTTGCCGGTCGACATGACCAGCTCGTCCTCGGCCAGCACAAGCGGATTGTCGGCGGCGGCGTTGAGCTCGATCTCGACGGCAAGCCTGGCATGGTCGATCGCCTGGATCAGCGCGCCGTGGATCGAGGGCATGCAGCGGATCGACAGAGGGTCCTGGATGGTGGTCGGCGCCGGCGCTTCATCGCGCGCCAGCAGGTCACGCAGGGCCTTCGCCGCAAGCTGCTGGCAGGCGCCCGGGCGCGCCTGGTGCTGGCGCGGGTCGAGGATGGTGCGGTTGGCGCCGATGCCTTCCATCGTCAGCGCGCCGGCCTGCTGCTGCTGGTCGAGCGCCGACAGTGCATCGGTGAGCGCCAGCGCTCCGGTCCCGGTGGAAACCGCCGAGGCGTTGATCAGCGATAGGCCGTCCTTCGGCGAGAGTGTGACGGGCGCAAGCCGCGCCATCATCAGCGCCTTGGCGGCAGGCATGCGGCGGCCCTGATACTCGGCTTCGCCGTCGCCGATCAGCACGCGGGCGATCGCCGTCATCAGCAGAAGGTCACCGGCGCCGATCGAGCCCAGCGACGGCATCACGGGATGCACGCCGGCATTGAGCGCTTCGACCAGTGCCGTGAACACGCGCGGCGACAGGCCCGAGCCGCCGGCGGCGAGCATCGCAAGGCGGGCGAACATCGCCGCACGCACCACCGGCACGGGCAGGACCTCGCCGACCGCGGCGCTGCGGCCTTCGATCAGCTGGCGCTGGAAGGCGCTCGCGTCGCCTTCTACCGCGGTGACGAGATTGGCGCCGAGGCCCCTGTTCAGCCCGTAGATCTGTTGCCCGCCGGCCGCGGCGGCATCGAGGATCTGGCGAGCCTTGTCGAGCTTTTCGAGGACAGCCGGCGTGACCTCGACCTTGCAGGCGTTGCGTGCGACCGCAACCACATCCTCGATGCTGACGCCGGCGCCGGTGAGAACGAGCGGGCTCATGCGAAGCGCAGCCTCTGGCCGATGCCGTTTTCGCCGGCCTTGGCGAGCATGGCCTTGCCGAGCGCGATGTCGGAGAGCGAGAGGCCGCGATGCCAGAACAGGATCGTCTCGCCATCGCTTTGCCGGCCTGGCTTGAGGCCGGCGGCGATCTGGCCGAGTTCGGCGTGCAGCGTCGCCTCGCTAAGCCGCCCCGTCTCGACATGGGCGCGCAGCGAGCCGAATTTGCCGCCCTTGCACTGGCCCCAGTCGTCGACGACAATCTTCTGCATGATGTCGGTAAGCGACAGCTCGACCGCGCTCATCGTGCCGTAGGGCACGACCAGCGCGCCGCGCTTGATCCATTCGGTCTTGAGCAACGGCTGCGGTTCCGGCAGCCGCGAGGCTTCGACGACGATGTCTGCGCCTTCGACGCAGCTTTTCCAGTCAGCCACGGCCATGACCGGCTTGCCGAGGTCGGCGGCCAGCCTCGCGACAAAGCTATCGCGGCTTTCGGGCCGGCGTGAGTGGACGCGGATCTCGTCGAAATCGAAGAGATGGTCGAGCAGGCGCACGTTCCAGTAGGCGGTGCCGCGCGCGCCGATATGGCCGAGCACCTTTGACGACTTCTTCGCCAGATGCTTGGCGCCGATGGCGGTGACGGCGCCTGTGCGCATGTCGGTGATGACGGTGGCGTCGAGGATGGCGCGCGGCGCGCCGGTGCGCGGATCAAAAAGATTGAGGATGCCGAATTCCGACGGCAGGCCATGCATGTAGTTGTCGACATAGTCGCCGACGATCTTCACGCCGGCGGCGTCGAGCGGCGCCACATAGCCGCGCAGGACGTTGAAATGGCCGCGGAAGGAGGGATCCGRCTCGAGATGGACGCGCGGCTCGATAACGGTCCGGCCATTGCCCTGGGCGATGAGACCGGCTTCGACGGCGCCGATGATCTCGGCGTCGGTCATGGCAAGTGCCTCGATGTCGAGAGCATTGAGGTAGTCGATATAGATGGGCTTCATGCATCTCCCTCGGCCGGCCCGCGCTCTTCCATAACAGGCGGCGAGGCGACACGAAAGTTTGTTGGATAAGCTCTGAGCTGGTTCGGCCTTACGCTATTCAACCAAAGCGTCATGACCAACATTCCCGACAACGTAGCCGTGTCCCAACCCGCAAATTCCGCGCGGCGGCGATGCCTCTCCGGGTTCTGCCGGCCGATATCCGGGCCGAAGTTTCAAGTCATTCCACGAACGAATGACGTCGCGCCGGGCGTATTTCGCGGAGTTAAATTGCGTCGGCTCCGCCGACGTCGAACAGGCTCTTCCGCCGGCCGCGCGATCGCGGCAACGTATTGCCAAAAAGCGCAAGAGTTTCCGCCTATTGCGCCAGTTACGGCAATCGATGCGTCCACTCGGAAAATAGTCGGAGAGGCGCGGGTCTTGAACGCGGATTCATTTGACGAGCCGCTGTTGAGCCGATTAGCTTTCGTGCGGGATGGGGGCCGCCAAGGCCTTGCCATCGGGGCGAAAGACATAAGCGATGAATGCGATCGGCTGGCCGAACTGGAGGCGCCTTAATCAGGAGGGCATCGTCTTTGCCATCGCCATCCTTTTGTTCRCCGCCGCTGCGCTGGGCCTGCCCGGGTTCCTGACCGCCGACAATCTGGTCGCCATCGTCCGTTCGGTCTCGGTGCTCGGCATTCTGGCGCTCGGCATGGCGGTCGTCATCATCGGCCGCGGCATCGACCTGTCGGCCGTGGCGATCATGGCGATGTCGGTCGCCTGGTATCTGCAACTGCTCAACACCGGAACCTCGGATGGGCTGGCCTTCCTCTATGTGCTGGCGGGCGTTTTAGCCATCGGCCTGCTCAACGGCTTCCTCGTCGCCTATGCCGACGTGCCGGCGATCTTCGTGACCTTGGCCACCGGCTCCTTCGTGTTCGGCTATGTGYGCTCGCAACTGATCACGCAGGATGCCGTGCCGGTGCCTGGGKGACATTGGGTCGAGCTGCTCGGCGGCGTCCGCTTCCTCGATATTCCGGTCGAGGTGTTCGTCTTCGCCGGGTTGGCCTTCCTGGTCTTCCTGTTCCTGCGCTACACCAAATGGGGCCGCTTCATCTATTTCGCCGGCGACAATCCGGTCGCCGCCCGCAACATCGGCGTTCCGGTGCGGCCCATGCTGGTGCTGCGCTACGTGCTCTCGGCTTTTGTGGCCCTGATCGCCGGGCTTTTGACGGCGGCCAGCCTGCATTCGATCAACACCCGCATCGTCAACTCGACGCTGCTCTACGACATCGTGCTGGTGGCGGTGATCGGCGGCATCGGCCTTTCGGGCGGCAGGGGCGGGGTGCGCAACGTGCTGGTGGGGGCGGCGCTGATCGGCATCCTGCTCAACGCCATGACCATCATAGACATTCCGTTGCTCTACCAGAACCTGATCAAGGCGGCGATCCTGCTCGGGGCCATCATCGTCGACGGCATCAYCAATCCGCGCGACGAACAGACCGCGCAACAAGGCGACATTTAGAGCAGATGGGCCAGCCCATCTGCTCTGGGGGTACCCGGAGCGATCGCGACGATCGGCCGGCAATGAAAACCGAACCAGAGGATGTGACATGAAACTACTCAGAACATTGATGGCGGCCGCCACGGCGCTCGCCGTTACCGCCTTCGTGGCGCCGAGCTTTGCCGCCGACGATCCGGGCCCCGCAGCCTATGCCAAGGCGCTCAACGGCAAGCGCGTCATGCTGGTGCCGCTGGCGATGGGCTTCGACCTGGCGCAGGGCTGGGCGCATTACCTGAAGAAGGAGGTGGAGGCCTGGGGCGGCACGTTCGAGACCCGCGACCCGAACTGGGTCGTCGATGCCGGCGCGCAGGCGATCACCGATGCGATCGCTTCCGACACCCGGCCTGATGTTCTGATCATCCACGCGCCGGACCTCAACTCCTATTCGAAGCTGATGAAGAAGGCGCAGGCCGCCGGCACCTATGTACTGCTGGTCGACAACCCGGCCAATTTCCCGGCCGACGCATTTGTCGGCAGCGACTGGGACAAGCTCGGCCAGCTCGAGGCCGAAGCGGCGATCAAGGGCTGCGGCGAGAATTCGTCCAAGAAGATCGGGCTGGTGCAGGGCGACCAGGCGAACTCGTCCAGCCTCTACCAGTATGCCGGCATCATGAAAGTGCTGGAGAAGCATCCCGACTTCCAGGTGGTGGCAAAGCCGGATTCGAATTGGGACGCGACCACCTCGCGCAACGTGACGACGACGATGCTGCAGCAGCATCCCGACATCTGCTCGATCATCGACTTCTGGGACGGCGACGCCACCGGCGCCTCGGCGGCGATCCGCGACGCCAAGCTCGACGGCAAGGTGTTCCTGGTCACCACCGGCGGCGRCGAAAAGGCCGCCGATTGCGACAAGCTCGTGGACGGCACCTATGGCGCCGTGGTGATGACCGACCTTGCCCGCCAGTCGGGCGACATGAACGCCATCATCAAGTTCCTGCTGCAGAGCGGCCAGCCGGCCGGCACCTCGCACACCTACATCTACACGCTGGAGAAGGCGACGACCAAGGCCGATCTCAAGCCCGACAGCTGCTGGGACCTGAAGGCGCTGCAGGCCGAAGCGGCGGCGAAATAAGCCGCGCCGCCCGAGAGCATCCCACGAGGTGGCCGGATCGGTCCGGCCACCTCTTTTCCCATTGAGTGACAGCAGTAGCCGATGACTTTTCGTGAACGCCTCCAGGCCTGGCGCTACAATCTCGTGCCCGACCATCTGGTCGGCGAGATCCTGACCAAACGCTGGACCGACAACGCCATCCCATTCCTGGCGCTGGTGGCGACGCTTGGCGTGTTCGGCTCGATCATTCCGGGCTTCTTCAAGCTCACCTCGCTGCAGGAATCGACCCGCCAGCTCGGCGAGTTCTCGCTGGTCGTCATCGGCATGACCGTGGTGATGCTGGGCGGCGGCATCGACCTTTCGGTCGGTTCGATCTTCGCGCTGTCTTGCTTCTCAGCCGTCTACGTCTTCTTCATCCTCGAGCAATCCATCTGGCTGGCGCTGGCCGCGGCGCTTGCGGCCGGGCTCGTCTTCGGCGCCATCAACGGATACCTGGTCGGATATCTGAGGCTGCGCGCCTTCCTCACCACGCTGGTCACCTTCATCTTCGGGCGGGCGCTGTTCGACATCCTCGTCACTGCCTATGCCGCCGACGTGCAGCTTTCCCAAGCGAGCTCCGATGTGCTCGACTTCATCGGCGACGGCACGTTCTGGGGCCTGTCGGTTTCGGTCTGGCTGGCGATCATCCTTGCCATCGTCACGCATGTCGCGCTGACCCGCTCACGGCCGGGCTGGCATGTGCTGGCGGTGGGCGGCTCCCGGCGCTCGGCGCACAATGCCGGCATCCGGGTGCGCCRCACCGTGTTCATGACCTATGTCTTTTCCGGCTTCTGCGCCTCGATCGGCGGATTCCTCATCGCCTGCCGGTTGAGCGGGGCAGGGCCGGGCACCGGCCTCAATCTGGAAATCATGGCGCTGACGGCGGCGGTGGTCGGYGGCGTCAGCCTGGGCGGCGGACGCGGCTCGGTGGTCAAGGGCCTGATGGGCGCGATCATCGTGCTCACCATGACCAACGGCCTGATTCGGCTGGGCTACGGCACCGGCACCAACCAGATGGTGCTCGGCATCCTCCTGGCCGTCGCCGTCACCATCGACATCCGCTGGCTGAAGAACCGCCATAAGGTGCTGAACGAGGTCTATGTCGCGCCGGTCTACCTCAAGATGGGCGAGACGCAATCGGCYGCGCCCGGCTCCGRCACATCCTACGAACTCGACAATCGGCTCTCGGCCGCGGACCATATCGGGCTGGGCGAGCTGGAAGGGCCCGAGGACGTCATCCTCGACCGCGACGACCATCTCTATTGCGGCACCCGCCATGGCGAGATCGTCCGCTTCTTCGCGCCGGACTACAAGCGCTCCGAGGTTTTTGCCCATATCGGCGGCTTTCCGCTGGGCTTGGYCTTCGACCGGGACGGCAACCTGATCAGCTGTGTCGGCGCCATGGGGCTCTATTCCGTCTCGCCGGACCGGGATGTGAAGCGGCTGTCGGCCGAGACGGCGCGCTCCTGGACCTCGATCGTCGACGATGCGCGCCTGCGCGACCCGAACGATTGCGACATAGCCCCCGACGGCCGCATCTATTTCACGGATTCCACCAAGCGGTACGACGCCCACGATTGGGCGCTCGACTCGATCGAGAACCGCGCCACCGGTCGCCTTCTGGTCTATGACCCAAAGGACGGTTCGACCAAGACGCTGCTCGACGGCTATCGCTACACCAACGGTGTCTGCATGGCGCATGACGGCAAGTCGCTGTTCTTCGCCGAAAGCTGGGCCTGCCGCGTGCACCGCTACTGGCTGGAAGGGCCGAAGGCCGGCACAGCCGAATGCGTCATCCGCGACATGCCGGGCTATCCCGATAACATCAACCGGGCGTCGGACGGCAATTACTGGATGGCATGGCTCGGCATGCGGACACCGAGCTTCGACCTGTCGCTGCGCCATCCCGACATGCGCAAACGCATGACGCGGCGCCTGCCGAAGGACGAATGGCTGTTTCCCAACATCAACACCGGCGGCGTGGTGAAGTTCAACGAAAAGGGCGGCATCGTCGAGACGCTCGGCGATCTTTCCGGCAACGCGCATCCGATGGTGACCTCGATGCGCGAGCACAAGGGCTATCTTTTCGTCGGCGGCATCCTCAACAACCGCATCGGGCGCTACAAGATCGCCGGCGCGGACCCGAACTGGACAAGCCCCGCTTCCTATTGGGGGGCGAAGCCATGATCCTCGATCCGATCCTGGATGTCTTCCGCGGCAAGGCGGTCACCATACCGCCGCTCGACGGCGCCTTCCGTCCCAACACGCGGCTGGACGACCTGCCTGCTTTCGCCGAACTGACGGAACCGGACAATCTGCTGGCGGCCGGCGGGCGTCTGCTTGTCTCCAGCGGCAACGCCATCCTGACTGTTGCGGCCGGTTCCGAGCCCATCGTGGTCGAGACCTTTCAATCTTCCGTCACCGCGCTGGCGCTGTCGCCAGCGGGCGAACTCACGGTCGGATTGGAAAGCGGCAAGCTGCTCATTGCCGGCAAGGAGGTTTCGCTGCCGGCCGGGATCCGCTGCATCACGGCGCTCGCCTATGCGGATGACGGCACGCTGTGGCTGGCCAATGGCTCCAGTGAGCACGCGCCGTCGCAATGGGCGGCCGACTTGATGAAGAAGGGCGCGTCCGGCTCGCTTTGGGCGCGGCCGGCCGGCGGAGATTTTCGCAAGGCGGCCGACGGCATCGCTTTCCCATACGGGCTCTATCCTGCCGGCGGTGATGTGGTGGTCAGCGAGAGCTGGCGCCATCAGCTGGTCCGCTTCAGCGCGACCGGCAATCGCGCCACGGTGCTGACGCATCTTCCCGGCTATCCGTCGCGACTGGCGCCGGCCGGCGACGGCGGGGCGTGGCTGACGCTGTTTGCGCCGCGCAACCGGCTGATCGAATTCGTGCTGCAGGAAACGYATTATCGCCAGGACATGATCGACCAGGTGCCGCCGGCCTACTGGATCGCGCCGGCGCTGGCCTCCAACCGCAGCTTCCTCGAGCCGCTGCAATGCGGCGGCATCCGTACCATGGGCATCCACAAGCCGTGGTCGCCCAGCCGCTCCTACGGGCTCGTAGTCAGGCTCGACCGGGACATGCAGCCGCAATTCAGCCTGCACAGCCGCGCCAACGGCACGCGCCACGGCATCTGCAGCGTCGCGGAAAAGGACGGCCGCCTGTTCGTCGGCTCGAAGGGCGGCGATTGCGTGCTGGCGCTCGACGCAATCACGGGAGGTTTCTGATGGAACCGATCGTTCGTCTGGAGGACGTGACGAAAACCTACCGCGGCGTGCCGGCGGTGAAGAACGTCACGTTCGATTTGAGGAAAGGCGAGATCCATGCCCTGCTCGGCGAAAACGGCGCCGGCAAGTCGACGCTGACCAAGATCATCGCCGGCGTCGTCGACGCCACTTCGGGCAGGATGTTCCACAAGGGCGTCGAGACGGCTTACGCCTCGCCGCATGCAGCACTTGAAGCGGGCATCGCCATGGTGTTCCAGGAGACCAGCCTGGTGCCGTCGATGACGGTGGCGCAGAACCTCTATCTCGGCACGGAGAAATTCCTCAACCGGCTGCGYGGCACCTACATCTCGGCGCAGCAATTCCTGCAGTCGCTGAACTTCCCGGTCGACCCGAACGCGATGGTGGCCACGCTTGGCGCCGCCAAGCGGCAGATGGTCGAGATCGCGCGCGCCGTCCACCACAATGCCGAGATCATCATCTTCGACGAACCGACGGCGACGCTGACGCCGGAGGAGAAGCGCCATTTCTTCGCGCTGATCCGGAGGCTTAAGGCGCGCGGCGTGTCGATCGTCTTCATCAGCCATGCGCTGGAAGAGGCGCTGATGATCGCCGACCGCATCACCATCCTGCGCGACGGCGAACTGGTGATCACCGACGAGACATCGGCCTTTGATCGCGACAGGATCGTCGCCGCCATGGTCGGYCGCTCGCTGACGGGGCAGATCTACCGCCAGCGCGACGAGACGAAATTGCGCAAGGCCGGCAAGAAGGTGCTCTCGGTGCAGGACATCTCGATGAGCAACATCGTGCGCAACAATTCGTTCTCGATCTTCGAGGGCCAGATCACCGGCGTGTTCGGCCTGATCGGGTCGGGCCGCACCGAGACCTTCAAGATCGTCTCGGGCATCTACAAGCGCGACTTCCTTCGCGGCGGCGCGATTGAATTGGACGACAAGCCGGTGCGCTACCTGGTGCCAAGCGAAGCGGTGGCCGACGGCATCGTCTATGTCACCGAGGACCGCAAGAGCGAAGGCATCTTCGAGACGATGGGTATCGCCGAGAACCTGTTCGGCGGGTTGTTGGCCGCCGGCCGGGAAAAGGCTTGGGTGATCAACCAGCAGGAGATGCGGCAGCTTTCCGCCGAATGGACGAAGACACTCAACATCAAGGCGATCAACGACAATGCCCGCGTGGTCGAGCTTTCCGGCGGCAACCAGCAGAAGGTGGTGATCGGCAAGGKCCTGGTGCAGCAGCCGCGCATCGTCATCTTCGACGAGCCGACGCGCGGCGTCGACGTCGGCGCCATCGCCGAGATCCACCAGATCATCAACCGGCTGGCCGACGAGGGCCTCGCCGTCGTCGTCATCTCGTCCTACCTGCCGGAGATCATGAACCTGTCGGATCGGATTCTCGTCTGCCGCCAGGGCCGCATCGTCGAGGAGTTTTCGCCGGCGGAGGCGACAGAGGAGAAGATCATGTATGCGGCGGTGCACTAGGGTGTGGCGACGGCGGATGATCGCGCGGTTGGATCGAATACATGGAGATTAGCCGGGGCGTCTGTCATTTCGTCATCTACGGGCGGAGCAAGGAGCGAAGCGACGCGCGCAGACCCGAGGATCCATGCCGTTACTTTTAGGCGCCGCAACGGCCCAGAATTCTGCTCGGCTGCGCCCTTCGCGCGAGGTCACGGAATGGATTCTAGGGTCTGCGCGCGTCGCTTCGCTCCTTGCTCCGCCCTAGAATGACGATGCTGAGGCGCTTTGGCTAACCTCGCGGCCGCGTGTTGTCTTGAGCTAAAAACTGAATCGGACAAACGGGTTAGCCGTCTATGCGCAACGCTTGATTCAACGAATTCCCTCAACGATTCAAACGAAAGGACCAAACCATGGCCACCACAAAACTGCTCAGCGATGCCGAGGTCGAAAAGATCCCGGCGGTGAAGGCCGTGTTCGACGATATCCGGGCTACGCGGAAATCCGACTTCGTCAACAATTTCTGGCGCGGGCTGGCCAACGATCCGGCGTCGCTGAAGCGGGTGTGGGAGCAGCTCAAGGCGGTGATGGTCGCYGACAGCGCCATCGACCCGCTGACCAAGGAAATGATCTATATCGCTGTCTCGACCGCCAACAGCTGTTCCTACTGCGTCCATTCGCATACGGCCGCCGCGCGGGCCAAGGGCATGACAGACGCGCAGCATGGCGAGCTTGTGTCGATCATTGGGCTGGCCGGCCAGACCAATCATCTCGTCACCGCCATGCAGATCCCGCTCGATCCGCAGTTCGAGGTGAAGTGAGGCGCCGGCTTTTCCTCCACAAGGGGAGAAGGGGAATCCGCGCTACGCCGGCCGATACACTTTCTCCGCCGTGTTCCAGAAGATGTTTGCCTCTGCTTTGGCGCCGTACCTGGCGATTGCCGCGCGGTGCGCCTTGATCAGCTTGGCGTGGYTGGTCCACAGCTTTTCGATCGGGAAGTTCGAGCCGAACATCAGCCGGTCGCTGCCGAGGATTTCTATCGCGTTGTCGACGATATAGGCGATGAGATCCGGGTCGTTGCGGTGAACGAAGGTGYCGAGTCCCGAGAGCTTAGCGTAGAAATTGGGTGCCGCCGAAAGCGTGCGGAGACCCGCCTTCCACGTTTCGGTGGTTTCCGGCTCCATGCCGGTCAGCATGCCGGCGTGGGTGAGGATGAAATTCGTCTGAGGGTTTTCGCCGACCAGCGTCAGTCCATCCTTCATCTGCGCGGGAAAGAGCTGCAGGTCGAAGGAGAGGCTGTAGTCCTTCAGCCGCGCCACATTGGCGCGAACCTTCGGATCGATCACCTGGTCGGCCGAGGYGGCGAAGCGGAAAGCGGGCGTCTGGTGCCAGTGCAGTTGCATGCGCACGCCGCGCAGTAAGGGATATTTCATCAGCCGGTCGATCTGCAGTCGGACGTCGTCGACCGTCATGTCGGCATAGCCGACAATGGCGTGCGGCCAGCCGGTCTCATCGGCGGTCTTCTGCAGGAAGGCGACCTCTTTTTCGAAATCCTCCTTGGCCCAGTTGGTCTGCACGTAGACGGCCTTCTCGACGCCCGAGCCCTGCTGGTCCTCGAGGAACTCCGTGATCGGATAGTCGCGGCGGATCGGCTCGTAGGGGCCGAAGATGCGCGGCACCATCGGCCCGACCAGCCAGGGCTGGTCCTTCTGGCGCCAGATGTGGAAATGCGCGTCGATGGCTTTCTGCATCACGATACCCTTTTCCAGATGGAAGCGGCCGCCGGAGCGGGGCGGGCGAGCGACAGGATGAAATCGGTCAGGCTCCCCACCGATGAGCCATCGACCAGGTCGTCGAGCACCGGCAGGACGGCGCGAAGTGCGGCTGTCGCTGGGCGAAAGCGCGGATCGCCGGCGAGGGGCGTTGCCAGCGACAGCCGGAAGGCGCGGGCGCTGAAGCGGCGCATCGCGATCTCCAGTTCGGTATGGCTGCCGCGTTCCAGGCCGTCGGACAGGATGACGACGCAGGCGCCGCGCGCAAATGCRGAAAAGCGTGGCACCGCAAGGAAGGCGAGCAAGGTCGGACCCATGCGGGTGCCGCCGTCCCAATCGTCGACAAGCGTTGCGGCGCGCGCAAGTGCCTGCTCACGGTCGCGGATTCGCAGCGCGGACGTGACGCGGGTCAGGCGTGTGCCGAAGGTGAAGACTTCGGCACGGTCCGCGCCTTGCACGGCCGCGTGAGCCAGCTTGAGGTAATCGGAAGTGTGCAGCTTCATCGAGCCGGAAACGTCGATAAGCAGGAGCAGCTTTCGCGGCACGGCCTGCCGGCGGCGCAGCAGCGGCGAGGGGATGTCGCCGTCGGCGCTGACGATTTCGCTCAGCGAGCGCCTGAGGTCGAGCGTGCCGCGCGAGCGGGTGCGCGCAGTGCGGAAGGAACGGCGCGCGGGCAGGGCGGACGCGAGCTTGCGGCGGAACTGGCCGAGACCGTCGGCATCGCGCTGGAAATCGCGCCTGCTCAGTTGTTCAAGCGCCGAGGAGAGCTCGCCGCCTTTTTCCTGGCGAGCGACCTGGTTTTCTTCCTCGCGCGTGCCGCGATCGTCCTTGACGCGGGTTTCGTCCTCTTCGCCTTCGATCGGGGGCTTGGCGTCGCCGTAGAAATAGCTGCGGAAATGCGCCTCGAATTCGCCGCGGCGATCGGGCGAGGGCGCGAGCGTTGCGAGCGCCGCCTCGCGGATGTCGGTCATCGAGCGCGGACCAAGCAGGGTGACCGCTTGCATGAAGCTGGCGATTTGTTCTGGAGCGATGGCGAAAGCGTGATCACGGAGCAAACGGGCGAAGCCGAGGAAAGCGGCGGCGGCAGGGCGCAGGTTTTGCGGACGCCTCATTCCTTCGCGCCCCCCTCTGTCCTGCCGGACATCTCCCCCACCAGGGGGGAGATTGGTAGCTTGGGCGCACCGCTCAATCCAGCGGCGTCGGCGATTGGCGAAAGCCGATGCGACAGCTGATCTCCCCCCTTGCGGGGGAGATGTCCGGCAGGACAGAGGGGGGTGCTGTCCCGCCAGCGTCGCGCATTAGCCTTGGGGTATCGCGCCAGCGTGTTGCGATTGCTCATCACCCCAGCGCCTCCTCGACAATCCTCCCCAGCTCCGGCGCGATCGCCGACAGATCCTCCTCGTCCTTGATYAGCACGCCGATGGCGCGGCGGAAGGCTTCCGGCCAAGGGCTGCCGCCTTTTTCGAGGATGGTGGCGGCATTCGCCCATTCGACCGCTTCGGCGATGCCCGGCGGCTTGGCCAGCGGGCGGGCGCGGATCTCCTGCACGGCATTCGCCACCGCGCGCGCCGTCGCTTCGGCGACGTCACCCGAGCGCATCATGATGATCTCGGCCTCGCGCTGGGCGTCGGGGTAGCCGATCCAGTGGTAGACGCAGCGTCGGCGCAGCGCCTCGGCAAGCTCGCGGGTGCGGTTCGAGGTCAGGATGACGATGGGCTGCTTTGCCGCGCGGATCGTGCCGCGTTCCGGGATGCTGATCTGGAAGTCGGAGAGGAATTCGAGCAGCAGCGCTTCGAACTCGTGGTCCGAGCGGTCGATCTCGTCGACCAGAAGCACGCGGTGCTCCGGCGCCCGCAGCACCTGCAGCAGCGGCCGGGCGATCAGGAAACGGTCGTCATAGATGTCGATCTCGTGCTCGCCGGCGTGGCGGATGGCAAGCAGCTGGCGCTGGTAGTTCCATTCGTAGAGCGCATGTCCGGCGTCGATGCCTTCGTAGCATTGCAGGCGCACCAACTCGCGTCCAAGCAGTTCGGCGACCGCCTTCGCGGCCTCGGTCTTGCCGACTCCCGGCGCGCCTTCGAGCAACAGCGGCTTGCCCAGGCGGATCGCGAGGAAGATCGCGGTGGCCAGGCTGTCGTCGGCCAGATAGCGCGAAGCGGCAAGGCGCTCGGCTATCGCCCCAGGCGAAGCGGCGACCTCCACGGCGTCGGTGTTTGCCATCTTCCCGCTCAGCCCGCGGCCTGCGCCTTCAGCGCGCGCAGGATGCGCTCCGGCGTGATCGGCAGCGTGTCGATACGCACGCCGACGGCGTCGAAGACGGCATTGGCGACKGCCGGTATCTGCGGGTTGGCGCACATCTCGCCCGGCCCCTTGGCGCCGAACGGACCGTCAGCGGAAGGACGCTCCAGCACGATGATCTCGGTCTCGGCCAGATCGCCGGGGCCCGGCATCAGATACTGGTTGAAATCGGTGCCGCCGTGATCGCGGTTTGGATAATAAGGCTCGGTCGTTTCGTAGAGCGCGTGGCTGATGCCCATCCAGGAGCCGCCGACCAGCTGCTGCTCGACCATCTTCGGGTTGAGCGCGCGGCCGATCTCGAAAACGTTCTTGACGGTGAGCACCGTCACTTCGCCGGTCTCGTCGTCGACCTCGACTTCGGCCACCGTGCAGGCGTGGGCGTAGCAGGTGGAGGGCTTCATCGCGCCGGTTTCCTTCTCCGGGTAGGAGCGCGGGATCAGGAACATGCCGCGGCCCGAGATCGAGCGGCCGCGCTTGAAATGCGCCGACAGCGCGACATCGAAGATGGAGATCGATTTCTGCGGCGCGCCCTTCACCTGGATGTTGCCCTGGCCGTCGGTCTCGAGGTCGGAGGCGTTCACCTCCAGCTCTTCGGCCGCCACTTCCAGCATCACCTGGCGCGCTTCCTTGGCCGCCTGGATGACCGCGTTGCCGGCGCGGTGCGTGCCGCGCGAGGCGAAGGTGCCCATGCAGTGCGGGCCGGTGTCGGTGTCGGCGGTGTCGATGATGACCCGGTCCGTCGGCACGCCGATCGTCTCGGCGCAGATCTGCGCCATGATCTGCTTCATGCCCTGGCCGAGATCGACGCTGGAAAGCGTGACCATGAAATTGCCGGTCGGCGTCGAATGCACYAGCGCCTGGGTCGGGTCGCCGCCGAGGTTCATGCCGGTCGGWTAGTTGATCGCGGCAACGCCGCGTCCACGCCGGATCGCCATCTCAGGCTCCCTTCCTGTAGGAGGACATCGCCATGTATTTTTCGGCCACCGGCCAATTGGCAGCGCGCGAGGCCTCCTGCATGCATTCGATGAGCGCCGCCCCCTCGGTCGGCTGGCGATGCGCCTTCATGTCGCCGTCGCGATAGGCGTTGATGAAGCGGAATTCGAGCRGGTCCATGCCGATTAGCCGCRCCAGCTTGTCCATCTGCACCTCCAGCGCGAAGTCGCCGATGGTGACGCCGAAGCCGCGCATGGCCGACGAAGGGGTGCGGTTGGTGTAGACGCAATAGGTGTCGATCCAGACATTCGGGATCGTGTAGGGCCCGGGATAATGCGCGGCGCCTTTCTGCGCGCYATAGGGCGAGTGGCGGGAATAGGCGCCGGCATCGGTGTAGCCGGTCACCTTGCGGGCGACGATACGGCCGTCCTTCATGAGGCCGTCCTTGATCACCACCTTCTCGGCCGCGCGCGGCGAGGAGATTTGCATCTCCTCCTCGCGGCTGTAGATAAAACAGACCGGGCGTCCGGTTAGCTTGGCGCCGAGGATGGCGATCGGCTCGACGATGACGTCGACCTTGCCGCCGAAGCCGCCGCCGACCGTACCGCCGACGAAATGCAGCTTCGAGCCCGGCATCTGCAGGATGATCGATGTGTTGTCGAGGGTGAAGAACATCGCTTGCGTATTGGTGTAGCAGGTGAAGCGGTCATTGCCCTCGGGCGCCACCACGCAGCCGGTGGTCTCGGTCGGCGCATGCTCGATCGGCGAGGACTGATAGGACTGTTCGAGAATGTGGTCGGCCTGGGCAAAACCGGCCTCGACGTCGCCGAAGCGCACCTTTCGGCATTCGCCGCTGTCATAGAGATAGTAGTTCTGGCCGTGATATTCGTTGACCAAAGGCGCGCCGGGCTTCAGCGCCTCCTCCATGTCGAAGACCGCGGGGAGCACCTCGTAGTCGACCTTGACCTTGGCGGCGGCCTCCTGCGCGGCGCGCTCGGTCTCGGCCAGCACCGCCACCACGGCCTCGCCCTTCCAGCGCACCTTGCCGTCGGCGAGCACGGTTTCGTCCTCCGGCCCGATCTGGATAAGGATCAGGATGGTGTAGACATTGTGCGGCACGTCCTTGGCGGTCAGCACGCGCACGACGCCKGGGTGCTTCTCCGCTTCCGACGTATCGATCGAGCGGATGCGGGCATGGTGGTGCGGGCTGCGCACCATCTTCAGATGCAGCATGCCCGGAAAATTCCGGTCGGCGAAATAGGCGGTCTTGCCGGTGACGTGTCCCGGCGAATCGAGCCGTGGGCGCGGATGGCCAATCTCRTGCAGGCCGTCCTTGCGGACATCGGCGAAATAATCCTTGCGCAGTTCCATGGCTCGGTTCCTCAGGCGGCGTTCTGCGAGTTGGCGCGCGCGGCCGTCAGCACCGCCTGGATGATCGGCTCGTAGCCGGTGCAGCGGCAGATGTTGCCGGACAGCGCCTCGACCACGTCCTCGCGGCTGGGGTTCGGCGTGCGGTCGAGCAGCACTTTTGCTGCCATGATCATGCCCGGCGTGCAGAAGCCGCATTGCGTGGCGAAGGCATCGAGGAAAGCGCGCTGCAGCGGATGCAGCACGCCGCCCTCGGCGAGGCCGGCGGTCGTCTTGATGTCGGCGCCGCCGCAGGTCTCGGCCAGTGTCAGGCAGGAGAGCCGCAATTCGCCGTCGACGATGACCGAGCAGGCGCCGCAGGTGCCCTGATGGCAGCCGCCCTTGGGCGAGGTGTCGCCAATCTTGTCGCGCAGCGCGTTGAGCAGCGTCGTGCCGCTTTCGACGAACTCGGCTTTCTCCGAGCCGTTGAGTGTGAATTGAACAGGTACCTTCGCCATCTTTCCTCCCTGCGCGCCTGCCCGGATCGGTCGGACAGACGCGCGTCCCCCATGGATCAATTCGACAACAGCCGGCCGAGATGGACCGGCAGGACCTCGGCGCGATACCAGGCGCTGGCGATCGGGTCGGTGATCGGCGCAATGCCCTCGCTCGCGGCCACCAGTGCCGGCGCGACCTCCTGCGGCGTCAGCTTGCAGCCGAGCAGCGCTTTCTCGGCAGCTAAAGCGCGGATCGGCCGATCGGCCATGCAGCCGAGCGCGATCCGCGCTGCCGTCACTGTGCCGTCCTCCGTGCGTCGCAGGAGTGCGGCGATGCTCAGCACCGACACGCCCTTCGGCTTGACGCGCGACACTTTCAGGAAGCGGAAGCTCTCGGCTTTGGGCAGCGCAATATTTACCGCCGTCACTATGGCGCGGCTGGTGTCGCGACCGGCCAGGAAAGTCTCGATCGGCAGTTCGCCCTCTTCGGTGACGATGGTCGCGTCCAGCGCCAGCAGCGCCACCGCGAAATCGCCGTAAGGGGAAGGGGCGAACAGATTGCCGCCGACAGTCGCCATGTTGCGGATCGCCGGCCCGCCGACAGCGCGCGCCGCCGGTGTGAGCACGGTTAGCTCGGGGTGGCGGGCAATCGCCGCCATGGTGACCGAAGCGCCGAGCCGGACCTTGCCGCCCGAAACCGCGAACTGCGACAGGGCGGGATCGGTGACACGCACGAGGCTGGAGACGGAGACGTCGCCTTCATTGGCCGCGCGGACGACAAGCGTGCCGCCGCCGAGATAGCGCGTGCCAGGGGCCCGCAACGCAGTGTTGGCGTCTTTCACGCTCGAAAAAGTCTGCAGCGCAAGCGACATGGCGCGCTCCCCGGTTCAATTGTTGCCGGCGAAATGGGCCTTCAGGGCGTTGAAGCCGCCCTGGRAGACATTGGCACCCATGCCCTCGGCCAGCTTGTCGGCGTCCTCCGGTGCTGCGTCGAAGCTCGCCGTCCATTCGGCATAGGTGCGGTTGCCGTCGGTGACGCGGCGCAACTGCAGCGTCGCCTTGTGATTGGTGAGCGGCTGCGGCGTCTCGAGGATCGAATAGCTGACCAGGAAATTCTCGTCGGAGAAGTCGAGCAGTTTTTCACGCAGTGTCGCGCCGCTGACCAGTTTGAAATTGCGCACGCAGCCGATCGTGGTGGCGTCCTTGCCGGCCTCGATATGGCTTTCCACCATGCGCGGGTGCCAGCCCGGCAGGCCGTTGAAGTCGCGGATGCGCGCCCAGACCTGCTCGACCGGCGCGTCGATGACGCTGGAAATGGTGACTTTCGCCATAGACTGGTTCCCTTGCAAAGATCGGGAGCAGGTTAGGGCGGTCGGTCAGCTTGCGCTTATCAATGCGTCTTGAGCGCGTATCAACCAGTCGGAAAAACAGGCGCCTCAGGCTGTAGCCCGCGCGGCTTCGCGGTAGAGCGTCGGCGGCACGCCGACATGGTCGCGGAAGAAGCGCGAGAAATTGCCCTGGGTGGTGAAGCCGAGATTGCAGGCGACCGAAATCAGCGGTTCCTGCGACCACTGTAGTTGCCGCACGGCTTCCTCCATGCGCAGCGTGTTCCAGTAGACGTTCGGCGTCAGGTTGGTCTGTTCCTTGAACAGCGCGAAGAAATGCGGTCGGGAGAGCCCGACCGCACGGGCGACGTCATCGAAGGAGATGCGTTCGCAGACATTGGCCTTCATCAGTTGGATCGCCTTGCGGACGCGGAAGTCGAGCATCGTGTTGATGCGCGCTCGCGCCGCCTGCGGCGCCGAGGCGTCCGCGGCATCGAGCACGCTGTCGATGAAGCGCTCGATCTCGTAATTGGCGACGTCGTCGATGCTCTCATTGTCGGTGAGATGGTCGAGCAGGTTCGCCGCCGCCTGATGCAGCCAGGGCTCCAGTGTGATCGCGGCTTGCGTGAAGAGCGGCGCCGAGGAAGGCAGGTCGCGGCGCCGGCGCGCCCAGTCCGGATCGATGTAGAAAGCCAGGAACAGGCCGGGCTTGCCGTCGCGGGAAAGGGCGTGGCTGTGCGGCTGGAACGAATTGATGCCGGCCGCGGTGCCAGGCCCGAGCCGCACCGTCTCGCGGCCGATCGTCATTTCGCCAGCCGTACCTTCCAGCCAGATGATGAGATGCGCCTCGCCATGGGCATGGGTGACGAAGTCGTTGGCGACATTCAGCACGGAAACATGTCCGAACCGGCCCCAGTAGAGCCTGATCGCGTCCGTCATGGGTATCGTTCCTCCCGCAGGCGACTGGCCTCCCTTCGCCTGCCGGGGAATAGTGCGGCTGACTTTGCGGTGGCGTCAAGGCGAGCAATGATGAGGGACGTTTGGGGAGCGGCCAGCGGGACGGATTTTCAGACTGAGCGATAGGGGCGGCGACCCCTTCTCCCACAGGGGAGAAGGAAGAAAGAGGCTCTAGTCACTCCTGCGGAAATTGCGGATGCGGTCGAACAGTACCGCCAGGATGATCGCGCCGCCGATGAAGGTGCCCTGCCAGAAGGCGTTGATGCCAAGCAGGCCGAGGCTGTTGCGGATCACCTCGATGAGGGCGGCGCCGACGATGGCGCCGAGCGCGGTGCCGACGCCGCCGGCGAGATTGGCGCCGCCGATGACGGTGGCGGCGATGACCTGCAGCTCCATGCCGTTGCCGAGATTGGTGGTGACCGCACCCAGCCAGCCGGTCTGGATGATACCGGCGAGCCCGGCCGACAGCGCCGAGATCATATAGACCGCGACCTTGATCTGCTTGACCGGAACGCCGGTCAGCGTTGCCGCGTGCTCATTGCCGCCGATGGCGAAGATGTGCCGGCCGAACTTGGTCCAGCGCAGGATGAAGCCGGTGATCAGCGCCAGGATGATCATATAGAGCACCGGATTGGCGATGCCGAACACCCAGGCGCCGCCGCCGAGCGCCAGAAGCTTCTGATGGTCCGGTCCGAACTGGAATACCACTGTGTTGTTCGACGCGACCATGGCCAGGCTACGGGCCACCGACAGCATGCCGAGCGTGACCACGAAAGGCGGAAAACCGAGATAGGCGATGAGCACGCCGTTGAAGGCACCGACGACCAGCGCGGTGGCGATCGAGGCCAGGATGCCCACTTCGATCGAATAGCCGGCATGCATGGTGACGGCCAGCACCATCGAGGAAAGGCAGAGCACCSAGCCGACCGACAGATCGATGCCACCGGTGATGATGACGAAGGTCATGCCGAGCGCCACGATAGCGGTGAAGGTGACGTTGCGGGTGATGTTGAAGAGGTTCTTCGACGTGGCGAAGGAATCGGTGGYGACGGACAGGAAGAGGCAGGCGAGRATGACCGCGATCACCACCCAGAAGGTCTGGTTGGCGAAGAGCCGCGACAGGAAGGTGTGCTGCTTCTGCGCGATCGTCTGGTCAAGGGTGACTGCCATTATCGACCTTTCCTAAGGCGCTGGACGGTTCGGTCCACACGACTACGCAACCTGTTCGATGGCGCCGGTGATCAGCCCGGTGACTTCCTCGGGCGAACTCGAGGCGATCTTCTTGTCGGCCACTTTGCGGCCGCGCCGCATGACGATGACGCGGTCRGCGACGTCGAACACGTCGGGCATGCGGTGGCTGATCAGCACCACGGCGATGCCCTGATCGCGCAGATGGCGGATGAGATTGAGCACCTCGGCCACCTGCCTGACCGAGATCGCCGCTGTCGGCTCATCCATCAGCACGATCTTGGCCTGCGACAGCATGGTGCGAGCAATCGCCACCGCCTGGCGCTGGCCGCCCGACATCTGCTTGACGAGGTCGCGCGGCCGCGTCTCGGACTTCAGCTCGGCGAAGAGCTGCCMGGCGCGCTTATACATGGCGCCATAGTCGAGGATGCGGAATGGTCCTACGCCCTTGCGCAGCTCACGGCCGAGATAGACGTTGGCCGCAGCCGTCAGGTTGTTGCAGAGCGCGAGGTCCTGATGGACGATTTCGATGCCGTGCTGGCGCGCATCGGCCGGCTTGTGCATGACAAGCTCCTTGCCGTCCAGATGAATGGTGCCGTGGCTCGGGCGGAAATTGCCGGCGATCATCTTGACCAGCGTCGATTTGCCGGCGCCGTTGTCGCCCATCAGGCCGACGACCTCGCCGGCCTCCAGCGAGAACGAGACGTCGTTGACCGCCTGGATGGCGCCGAAATGCTTCGAGATGTTGGCGAGTTCGAGAACCGGCACCAGCCTTAAGCCTCCCCATTTGTTGCGCATTTGTCGCCAGCCTGGCCGGCGCCTCTTGCGYCTTTGCTCCGTCCATCTCCTCCTGAACGGCGCGTTGACGCATTTAGGCAAAAGCGGACAGGGGCGTCAATCAATTGTCGGACGATTAATTTCGAGACTCGACGAAAAATCGGTTTTGTAGGACAAATAGGAATTGACGCTGGCGAAAAGCCGATATTAGCTAAGTCTCGGAGGAAGACTTTGCCCATCGTCCGTCTATCAGGCGGAGGCGGGCAAATGGTTTGAAGGTCAAGGATCCGGCTGCGCCAGTATTGGGGCAAACGGATCGGCAAATGCTTATCAGCCCGGCGCAGGACGCGAACATCAYGAGTGCTCGTCATGGGTCTTGCGCATCCGGTCTGATCGGTGTGGCGGGCACGCGGTGTCCGTCTGTTTCAAGGGAGGAMTGATATGAGGAAAACACTTTTGCTTGCCGCCGTCGCCGCCATGGCGTTGGGCGCCGGGCCGGCTTTGGCCAAGAAACAGCTCGTCATCGTCGTGAAAGGTCTCGACAATCCATTCTTCGAAGCCATCCACCAGGGCTGCGAGAAGTGGAACAAGGAGAACGCCAGCTCGGAATATGAATGCTTCTACACTGGTCCGGCATCGACCTCGGACGAAGCCGGCGAAGCGCAGATCGTGCAGGACATGCTGAGCAAGCCCGATACGGCGGCGATGGCGATCTCGCCGTCGAACGCGCCGCTGATCGCGCAGACGATCAAGAGCGCCAATCCGTCGATCCCGATCATGACGGTCGACGCCGACCTTGCCAAGGAAGATGCCGCCCTTCGCAAGACCTATCTCGGCACCRACAACTACCTGATGGGCAAGAAGATCGGCGAATACATCAAGAAGGCCAAGCCGAATGGCGGYACGATCTGCACCATCGAAGGCAATCCGGCGGCCGACAACATCCTGCGCCGCGCGCAAGGCATGCGCGATGCGCTGTCGGGCAAGGAAGGCCTCGCGGCGCTGGCAGGCGAGGGCGGCTGGACCGAAGCCCCTGGATGCCCGGTGTTCACCAATGACGACGGCGCCAAGGGCGTGCAGGCGATGACCGACATCCTCGCCGCCAATCCGAAGCTCGACGCCTTCGGCATCATGGGCGGCTGGCCGCTGTTCGGCGCCCCGCAACCCTATCGCGACCTGTTCAAGCCGATGGCCGACAAGATCGCCAAGAACGAGTTCGTCATCGGCGCCGCCGACACGATCGGCGACGAGGTGGCGATCGCCAAGGAAGGCCTGGTGACCGCGCTGGTCGGCCAGCGGCCGTTCGAAATGGGCTACAAGGCGCCGTCGGTGATGCTCGACCTCATCGGCAACAAGAAGGTCGACGATCCAGTCTTCACCGGCCTCGACGAATGCACCAAGGAAACGGCCGACACCTGCATCCAGAAGTAGGCGGAGGCTGCATCCGGGCCATCGAAAAGCAGGGGGCGCCCACAAGGCGCCCCCTGCACTTTTCATGGAATTGCTGTCAGATCTTCTGCTTCACGCCGTCCTTCGAGGGCATCAGGTCAACGCCGTTGAGCTTGCCGATATGGGTGGCGAGCATCGGCACATATTGCTCGGCAGGGCCTGTGGCATGCGCCGTCGCGAACGAATTCTTGGTGGCGTTGCCGAGCGGGTTGGCGATGCCGGCGGCGCCTGCCATCGATTCCAGATAGGTAAGGTCCTTGAAGGCATTGGCGATGGTGAACTTGTGCGCGTCGCGGTCGCCCTCCAGCGTCCAGCGCATGAAGGTCTGGTAGAAGCCGCAATCCATGCGGCCGTTGCGGATGACGCTGTCGAAGCGCTGCGGCGAGATGCCGACCTTCTGCGCCAGCGCCAGGGCCTCCGAATAGATCGCCGCATAGCCCAGCGAGACGAAGTTGTTGAGCAGCTTCATGYGATGGCCGTCGCCGGTGTCGCCGATATGGACGATGCGGCCGGCCCATGTCTCGATCACCGGCTTCAGCCTGGCGAACACCGCGTCCGGCGCGCCGACCATGGCGTCGAGCGTGCCTTCCCAGGCCTCCTTGGGCGTGYGGCTGAGCGGGGCATCGACATAGTCGACGCCGAGCGTCTTGAGCTCGGCGGCCAGCGCCACGGTCGAGACCGGATCGGAGGTCGAGCAATCGACGACGACCGAACCTTGCTTCAGGCCCTCCTTCAGCCCGCCGGAGCCGCGGATGATCGCCTCCACCTCTCGCGAGCCGGTGACACAGATGAAGACGATGTCGGATGCCGCCGCCACATCCCTGGACGTGGCCGCTTCCCTGGCGCCGCGGCCCAGAAGGTCTTCCGCGGGCTTGCGGTTCTTGCGGCCGAGGAAGGTGAGCGGATAGCCCTTGTCAACGATGTTCTTGGCGATGCCGTGCCCCATCAGGCCCAGGCCGATGAAACCGATTTTTTCGCGGGCAGCGGTGGTGCTCATGTCGTCTCTTCCCTGTCTTTCATGGTGATGGGCGCGCCCGCGCGGCGGGCGATTGTCGAGAAGGTTTCCGCGGATCGCGGGTGGCGGGCGATTGCGGAATGCCATATTGTCTGACAATACACATAATTCCCGAGCCTTGTGGAGAGTAAAATGACGAAGCGGATCATGTTCACCGGCGGCAGCGGCAAGGCCGGCCGGCATGTCGTTCAGTATCTGGTCGAACATGGCTGTCAGGTGCTCAACATCGACACCAAGCCGCTCGACAATCCGAAGGTGCGCACTCTGATCACCGACATCACCGACAGCGGGCAGGTGTTCAATGCGCTGTCGAGCTATATGGGCCTGCACGAGTTCGACCCGTCGCTGCGGGCGCAGCCGGTCGACGCCGTGGTGCATTTCGCGGCGATCCCGCGCATCATGATCACGCCGGACAACGAGGTGTTCCGCATCAACGCGATGGGCACCTACAACGTCGTCGAGGCGGCGGTGAAGCTCGGCATACGCAAGGTGATCATCGCTTCCAGCGAGACCACCTACGGCCTTGTCTTCGCCAACGAGCCGCGTAATCCGACGCATTTTCCGCTCGACGAGGACTATGATGTCGACCCGATGGACTCCTACGCGCTGTCGAAGATCGTCAACGAGAAGACGGCCCGGGCCTTCGCGCTGCGCAGCGGCGCCGACATCTACGCGCTGCGCATCGGCAACGTCATCGAGCCGCACGAATATTCGCTGTTCCCGAAATGGTTCGCCGATCCCGGCTTCCGCAAGCGAATCGCGTGGAGCTACGTCGACGCGCGCGATCTCGGCCAGATCACCCTGCGGGCCATCGAGAAGGATGGCCTGGGCTATCAGGTGTTCAACGCGGCCAATGACGATACCTCGTCCGACCTGCCGACGGCGGAACTGTTGAAGCGCTTTTATCCGGGCGTGCCGGTCAAGGCCGAGCTTGGCGAATATGAGACGCTGCTGTCGAACCGCAAGGCGCGCGACATGCTCGGCTTCCGACCTGAGCATAGCTGGCGCAAATACGTCAAATCGGCCTGAGGCGACGCCCAAATGCCGGTTGAGCTGTGCACATCTGCGCAGGTTGCGGCAAAGCGGGCCTGCCGTGCTTGACAGRCTCTGAAAACCGGATTTTCTGGACCTATGCGGGACGCGAAGCCGAACAACGAAAAAAAGCCGACGAAGACGACGGCTGCGGAGCGTCCAGCCGGYTTCCGCCGGGCCGACGCGCCACGCATCCCGGGCGCCAGCGTGCACACGTCTCTGGCCAGCGAAATCGGGCTTCGCATCGTGCGCGGCGACTATCCGCCGGGCACCATTCTGCCCAATGAAGCGAAATGGTCGGAGACCTTCGACGTCAGCCGCTCCGCGGTGCGCGAGGCGATCAAGATGCTGATGGCCAAGAGCCTGCTGGCGTCGCGGCCGAAGATCGGCAGTTGGGTCGAACCGAAGGAACGCTGGAACCTGCTCGACCGCGACGTGCTGTCCTGGTACGCGACGTCGCCGGACCGCGAGGTTTTCCTCAGGACTGTGCAGGAGTTCCGCCACATCATCGAGCCGGAGGCGACAGCCTTCGCGGCGATGCGGCGCACCGACGAGCAGATGGCCGAAATCAGCCAGGCCTGCCGCGAGATGGGGGAAGCGACCAACCTGCAGGAGCGCACCCGCGCCGACACGCGCTTCCATCTCGCCATCCTCAGGGCCTCGGGCAACGACTTGCTGGTGCCGCTCGGCGTGCTGATCGAATCCGCCTTCGACCATCTCTTCACCTACACGACCCGCGAGCTCGACAATCTGCAGCATGCCCAGAAGCTGCATGAGGCGATCGAGAGGAATATCCGCCTGCAAAGGCCGGATGCTGCGCGCAGCGCTGTCCGCAAGCTGCTCGCCAATACGGACGACGTGATCCAGTCGCGTTAAGGCCTTCTACCGGGCCAGTTGTCCAGCACAGAAACTTTGCCGCCGCCCATGCGTGCGTTGGCAGACCCCATGCCTTKGCGATTGGCTAAGACGCCTATCGCCCTGGAATGACGAGGTTCAGGAGCCTTCACGTCATCGCCAGCGTTTGCGCTGACTACCCCAAACGGACGTTGATAGCCTTACCCGACAAGCCTGCGATCTTTCCAGATCCCTGTGTTGAGGAACTGGTGCCAGCCGGTTTCAGCAACCCTCAATCCTGCTTCTCGCGGCCGAAGGCGACGCGCAGCTCGTCCTTCGCCTTCTCCAGCACTTTTCTGCGCTCTTCGGGCAGGTTCCTGCCGGCGCGGTTGATGTAGAAATTCAACATCGACATAGCGGATTGGAACGGCTCGGCCTTGCGGCGGTCGCTGTGCTCGGCCGAGYGCTTGAGCGAGGCGGCGATCTTCTTGGCGTCGTCGGATTCGAAGACGTGCTCCTCGAGATCCAGCGCATCGCTGTGCTCGGTCACGTCGGCCGACCATTTCTTTTTGGCGGTCATGGCAAAACTCCTTCCTCAAGGCAAAACTCCAGGAGGAGAGACGGGTTCCAGGCTCTGGAGTCACCGAATTGTGCGTCCTGGCGCTGCTCGGCTCGGCAAATGCGCCGATAGTGGAGGCCGAACCGCCGACTTCGAGAACAGCGGACAGGAACGCCTTGACGACGATCTCCAGCAATGCAGCGCTCCCAGGCATAGACAGTAGCTATGCCTGGACGAGGTTGGCCATTTCCGTATTGTTGGCGACCATAGGGGGCGTCGGCATGTGGGCGGTGGTCGTCGTCCTGCCGGCGGTCCAGGCCGAGTTCGGCATCGATCGCGCCGCGGCCTCGATGCCTTACACCGCGACCATGGTCGGCTTCGCGGCCGGCAATGTGCTGGTCGGGCGCGCCATCGATCGTGTCGGCTACTGGATCCCGGCGCTTGTTTCCTCGACGGCGCTGGCTGCCGGCTTCCTGCTGGCGTCGCTCTCCGGTTCGATCCTGCAATTCACGCTCGCTCAAGGCTTGCTGATCGGGTTGGGGACATCGGCGATTTTCGGACCGCTGATCGCCGACATCTCGCACTGGTTCAATCGTCGGCGCGGCGTTGCGGTGGCTGCGGCTGCGTCCGGCAGCTATCTCGCCGGAACGGTCTGGCCGGCGATCATACCGCCGCTGATGAGGGCGGAGGGCTGGCGCTTCAGCTATCTGGCGATCGGCATCGCGTGCCTGGTGACGATGGTGCCGCTGGTCCTGATGCTGCGCCGTCGTGCTCCAGTGGTTGTGGCAGGCTCGCCAGGCACGCGCCCGGTCCAGCCGATTGCATTGTCGCCGGCGGCACTTCAGATGCTGCTGGTGATAGCCGGCCTGGGCTGCTGCGTAGCGATGTCGATGCCGCAGGTGCATATCGTCGCCTATTGCATGGACCTCGGCTACGGCGTCGCGCATGGCGCCGACATGCTTTCGATCATGATGGCCGCCGGCGTCGTCAGCCGCCTCGCTTCCGGCTTCGTCGCCGATCGGATCGGCGGGGTGAAGACCTTGCTGATCGGTTCGGTGCTGCAATGCCTGTCGCTGTTCTTTTACATTCCCTTCGACGGGCTCGCCTCGCTCTACGCCGTCTCGCTGGTGTTTGGCCTTTCGCAAGGCGGCATCGTGCCTTGCTATGCGATCATCGTGCGGGAATACATGCCCGCCAAAGAGGCCGGCCAACGCGTGGRCATCGTCATCATGGCGACCATTTTCGGCATGGCTATCGGTGGCTGGATGTCGGGTTGGATATACGACCTCACTGGTTCCTATTCGGCCGCCTTCCTGAACGGGATTGCCTGGAACCTGCTCAACATCCTGGTGATGGTTCTGGTGTTCTGGAAAGCAAGGCGCGGCGGCGTCGCCATGGCCTGACGAGCTCGCGCCGGCGCTTTTCCAGGAAGACGCTTCGGCTTGACAACAAATCGCGGCTGCGCGACGCCAAGGCTAAAGCGCGTCGCGATCTTTCAGATTCGCTCTCTGCGCTTTAGGCTCTTGATTCTGCGCATGTCTTTGTCCCGAAACCGGTTCGGGAGACATGCTTTGATGAACGCGGTACAGGCCTGCGGGATGGCGACACCAGGGTCAATGGCATTGCAGGCGCGCAGCGGGCGGGGTTTGCCGCGCGAGGCTCGCCCTTGAGCAAGCCGCGCTCCCGTCGCGGCGGCGGCCGTCCAACGATCGCCGATGTGGCGCGCAAGGCCGGTGTCGGCGCCATCACCGTGTCGCGCGCGCTGYGCGAGCCCGGGCGGGTGTCGGAGGATCTTCGACGGCAGATACAGGCCGCGGTGGACGAGCTTGGCTACGTGCCCGACCCGAACGCCCGCGCGCTTGCCTCGGCGCGCGCCGAGGTGTTCGGCGTGCTGGTGCCCTCGCTCACCAACAACGTCTTCGCCGAGGTGGTGCGCGGCATCTATGACAGTCTTTCCGACAGTCCGTTCCGCATCCAGATCGGCAACACCCATTATTCGGGCCTCGAGGAAGAGCGGCTGTTGCAGGTCTTCGGATCGCAACGCCCGGCGGCGCTGATCGTGGCCGGCATCGACCAGACGCCCAGCGCACGGCGACTGCTGGAGAACGCCGGCTGTCCGGTGGTGCAGGTGATGGAGACCGGGCCGGACCCGGTCGACATGATGGTCGGCTTCTCGCATCTCGATGGCGGCAGGACGGCCGCCGAGCACCTCCTTGAAGCCGGATACCGCAAGATCGGCTTCATCGGCGCCAGGATGGATCCGCGCTCGCAGCGGCGCCTTGCCGGCTATCGCGCTGCCATGGAAGCCGCGGGCTTATTCGATCCGCGCCTGATCACCACGACGCCGGTGCCGTCAAGCGTGAGCCTCGGACGCGAGCTGTTCCGCGACGCGCTGGCCAAGATGCCGACGCTCGACGGCGTGTTCTGCAACAACGACGATATCGCGCTCGGCGTCCTGTTCGAATGCCATCGGGCATCGCTCGACGTGCCGAAGCAGATCGGCATTGTCGGCTTCAATGATCTCGACATGATGCAGGTGTCGTTTCCTTCGATCACCAGCGTGCGTACGCATCGCTATGAAATCGGCACGCGCGCCGTCGCCATGGYGCTGGCGGCGATCGCCGGGAACCGGCCGGACCAGCGGATCGTCGACCTCGGTTTCGAGCTCATTCGGCGCGAGAGCACCGCGCGTTAAAGCATGTCTCCCGAAAGTGGAAACCGGTTTCGGGACAAAGACATGCGTAAAGATCAAAACCTAAAGCGCATGGAGCGAATCTGAAAGATCGCGACGCGCTTCAGGGCTGCGGCGGAACGCCGGGCCAACCGCTGCGCAGGGTTCCTTGAAGCGCTCTGAAGAACACGGAAAAATGACGAAGGCGGCGCTTTACAGCCTTGGATGGTAGCGCTACCATTTGTCTGTAAAATCAACATCCGGCAAAGGTCAGGTCTGTTTATTATACATAAGCAACAGCTCATGCTTGTTTATTATGTATAATATGATAGTTTTCTGAATGCCCCGGAGGAAGAGGGGAGAGGAGAAAGCAGAGCGACTCACGTCGCCCGGCAAGTGCTTCGGTTGGGCAGGAGGGTGCCGCCGACAGCATCAGGACTTCACAGTTCAGCTGATCACCATTTGGGAGGAATACCGATGATCAAGTCACTCGTTGGYGGCGTCGTTGCCGCCACTGCATTCGTCATGCTCCATTCGGCCGCAATGGCCGCCGGACCGGAAGTCGTCTCCGGTCCCGCCGCGCAGCCGGATTGCTTCGCGCCGTGGTCGGCGGACACCAAATTCTTCAAATATCCCAAGAAGGAAGGTCCGTTCCGCATCGCCTTCTCGAACGGCTATATCGCCAACACCTGGCGCATCCAGATGGTGCAGACGGCAAAGGCCTATGCGGCGCAGCCGGACGTGAAGGCCAAGATCAAGGAATTCAAGGTGGTCTCGACCGGCGAGGACGTGCCGGCGCAGATCTCGGCGATCAACAACTTCATCGATTCCGGCTATGACGCGATCGTCACCGACGCGCAGAACCCGACCGCCTTCGGCCCGGTCATCAAGCGCGCCAAGGAAGCCGGCATCGTGCTGGTCGCCTTCGACAACATCCTCGACACCAAGGATGCCATCAACGTCAATGTCGACCAGAAGGGTCTCGGCGAGTTGTGGGCCAAGTGGCTGGTCGAGAAGGTGCCGAACGGCGGCAAGATCCTCGAAGTGCGCGGCGTCGCCGGCACCTCGGTCGACACCGACCGCCACAACGGCATCCATGAGGTGCTGGATGCTTCCGGCAAGAAGTGGGACGTCACCGAAGTGGCCGGCAAATGGGATGACGGCGTGGCGCAGAAAGTGACCGCCGACGCCATTGCGACCAACGGCCCGTTCGACGGCATCACCGGCCAGGGCGGCGATACCGGCATCGTGCAGGCGATGATCGACGCCAAGCATCCTTTCGTGCCGTTCGGYGGCGAGACCGAGAACGGCTTCCGCAAATTCTGCGCCCAGCATTCGGCCGATGGGCTGAAATGCACTTCGGCCGGCTCCGGCCCGGCGCAGGTCGCGGTGGCCATCAAGACCGCGATCGCGGCGCTGGAAGGCGAGGTGGTGCCGCAGGAAGTGAAACTGCCGCTGGCGATCGCCTCGGATCCGGACATGAAGGAAGGGACCGACTACTTCCCGAAGGAATCCGACAACTTCTTCGTCGGCAATTCCTTCCCGACCTGCGGCATCAATTTCAGCGCGCAGGAAATCATGGGCCAGACCAAGGCGGACCAGTAAGCTTCCAAATCGATGGCTTGGCGCCGCGGATCAGCCGCGGCGCCGCTTCGTGCAGATATTACCTGGAGGCTCAATGGACGGTGCGGTTCCGCTCTTCCGCATGGAAGGCATATCCAAGCGCTATGGCGGCGTCAGAGCCTTGGAAAAGGCCGATCTTGAAGTCACCGCCGGCAGCATCCACGCCATTCTCGGTGAGAACGGCGCCGGCAAGTCTACGCTGATCAAGACCATGGCGGGCGTCGTGGCGCCCGACGAAGGCCGCATGACGCTGGACGGGCGCGAGGTGAGTTTTGCCTCGCCGGCCGCCGCCAACCAGGCCGRCATCGTCTGCATCTTCCAGGAACTGTCGCTCATCCCGGAATTGAGCGTCGCCGACAACATCGTCATTTCCGATCCACCGAAGCGCTTCGGCATGATCGACCGCAAGGCGCAGCGGCAGATCGCGCAAGAAGCGCTGGCGCGCGCCGGCGCCTCCRACATCCATCCCCGCGCCCTGGTCAAGGACCTGCCGCTGTCGCGCCGRCAGATGGTGGAGATCGCCAAGGCGCTGGCCCGCAAGCCGCGCATCCTGATCCTCGACGAAGCGACCTCTGCGCTGACGGCAGCGGATGTCGCCAAGGTCTTCGAGGTGCTGAAGCGGCTGCGCTCGGAAGGACTGGCGCTGCTCTACATCTCGCACCGCATGAACGAGATCGCCGAATTGGCCGATCACTGCACTGTCTTCCGCAACGGCCGCAATGTCGCGAGCTACAAGGCCGGAACCAAAAGCTACAATGAGGTGGTCGAGCTCATGATCGGCCGCGAATACAGCCACATCTTCCCGCCGAAACCCGCTGCCGCACCGGCTGCCACGCCGGTGCTCGAAGCGCGCAATCTCTCCTGGGCCGACCGGCTCGACAATATTTCGCTGAGCGTCAGGGCCGGCGAAGTCGTCGGCCTTGGTGGCCTCGACGGGCAGGGCCAGCGCGAATTGCTGCTTGCCTTTTTCGGCGTGCTGCGCGGCCTGCGCGGCGAGGTGCTGATCGACGGCAAGCAGGCTTCCATCTCCAGCCCGAAGGCAGCCAGCGACGACGGCATCGGCATGGCGCTGATCCCCGAGGATCRCAAGACCGAGGGGCTGATGCTGCCGATGACGGTGCGCGAAAACCTCTCCTTCGCGGCGCTCGACCGGCTGGCCAAGGGCGGCATCATCGATCGCGCCGCCGAACAGCGCCTGATCGACGACATGGTCGGGCTGCTGGCGATCAAGACGGCGGGGCTCGACATTCCCGTCGGCGCGCTCTCGGGCGRCAACCAGCAGAAGGTGGTCATCGCCAAATGGCTGATGCGGCAACCGCGCATCATCCTGCTCAACGACCCGACGCGCGGCATCGATGTCGGCACCAAGCAGGAAATCTACCAATTGATGCGCAAGCTGGCGGATCAAGGCGCCGCGATCCTGTTCTATTCGACCGACTATGACGAACTGATCGGCTGCTGCGACCGCGTGCTCGTGCTCTATGACGGCAGCGTCAAGCGCGAGCTTGTCGGCGCCGACATCACCGAGCACGCGCTGATCGCCAGCGCGCTCAATATCCATGGCGAAGGCGCCGACATGAAGCAGGGAGCGGGCGCGTGAAGGACTGGCGCTACTTACTGGCCGAGCAGCGCGGAACGCTGCTGGCGCTCGGCATCTTCATCGTCATGTTCATCATCTACACGACGAACCATCCCGCGGGGTTCACCGCCAATGTCGTGCAGACGGCCGCCAACAAGGGCGTGCTTCTGGCCTTCGTCGCCATGGCGCAGACGCTGGTGGTGATCACCGCCGGCATCGACCTGTCGGTCGGCATGATCCTGCTTCTCACCAATTRCCTGGCGTCCTGGCTGGTGGTCGGCACGCCGCTGGAGACGACGCTCGGCGTGATCGCGGTCCTCGCTGCGGGACTGGTCTGCGGGGCGATCAACGGCGCCATCGTCATCTACGGGCGCCTGCAGCCGATCGTCGCCACGATCGCCACCGGCGCTGTCTATTACGGCATCGGGCTCCTGTTGCGGCCGTTTCCGGGCGGATCGGTCAATGAGGACCTGGCCGACGCGCTGACGGGAAAGCTTTTCGACGTGATCCCGACCTCGCTGGTCGCGCTGCTCGTCGTCGTGCTGGTCGTCTGGGTGCCGTTCAGCCGTTCGGAATTCGGCCGCGCGGCTTACGCCGCGGGCTCGTCCGAAACGGCTGCCTATATGTCGGGCGTGCCGATCCGGCGCGGCAAGTTCATCGCCTATGCGCTGGCCGGCGTGCTGGCCTCGGTCGGCGGCCTGTTCCTCACCTTCTTCACCTATACGGGCGAGGCGGCCTATGCGAGCGGCAATTCCTACACGCTGTTCTCGATCGCGGCGGTCGTGCTCGGCGGCGTCTCGCTTTTCGGCGGCAAGGGCAGCGCCATCGGCGCGATCTTCGGCGCGCTCGCCTTCCGCACCATCGGCGACCTGTTGTTCGTCTTCGACTTCGATCCGCTCTGGCAGCCGCTGTTCCAGGGCGTTATCCTGCTGATCGCGGTCAGCCTCGGCGCCTTCGCGCTGTTTCGGGTACGCAACCGGTTGGAGTGGTTCCTGTGAGCGAAACAACGCTTGGCGGCATCGCTGGCCGCATGCCGAAATTCATCCGCCGYGCCGACCCGGCGGTGCTCACGGCCTTCGCCTGCATCGTCATCCTGCTTTTGCTCGGCAGCCTCTATTCGCGCAGCTTCCTGTCGCCGGAATATCTGCTGCAGCAGTTGAAGGTCGCGTCCTTCCTCGGCGTCATCGCCACCGGCATGATGCTGGTCATCCTGCTCGGCCAGATCGATCTCTCCGTGCCATGGTCCGTCGCCGCAGGCGCCATGATGGCTTGCGCTGCGGCCGCCTACGGRCCGGTCGGCATCGCTTTGGCCATTCCCTTCGGCGTGCTGTGCGGTGTGGCGATCGGCATCGTCAAYGGCATCGGTGTCGCCTATCTGCGCATTCCCTCGATGATCATCACCTTGGCCACCAACGCCGTCGCGCAAGGCCTGATGGTGGTCTATACCGGCGGTTTCTCGCCACAGGATTCCGCGACTGCGGCGATGCGCTATCTGGCGACGGGCTTCACCATTCCAGGCGTTCCCAATGCCGTCATCATCTGGGCGCTGATCGGCGCCGCGATGGTCTTCGTTTTGACCCRCACCAGCTTCGGCCGGGCCGTCTACGGCATCGGCAACCGCGAGCGCGCCGCCTATCTCTCGGGCATCGACACGCGCCGCATCGTGATGATCGCCTTCGCCGTTTCCGGCGGCCTATCGGCTTTCGGCGGTGTGCTTCTGGCGGGCTATGCGTCGAAAGCGGCGCAGTCGATGGGTGACGCCTATCTGCTGCCGTCGATCGCCGCCGTCGTGCTGGGCGGCACGTCGATCCTCGGCGGGCGCGGCTCCTATCTCGGGACGGTGGCCGGCGTGATCCTGATCACGCTGTTGCAGTCGATTCTCTCGGTCATGCAGATGCCCGAGGCCGGACGGCAGATCATCTATGGCGTCGTTATCGTCGCCATGCTTCTGCTCTACGGGCGCGCGCCGGCAAGYCGCTGACCGTGGATGAGGCAAGCGCAGGACCGCAGATCCCGGAGCTTCGCATGAACGATCTTCGGACCGCGCCGRCCGTCGTCGTGATGGGTGTTGCCGGTTGCGGCAAGACGGCCGTCGGCGAGGCGCTCGCCGGGGCGCTTGGCGCCGACTTCATCGAAGGAGACCGGCTGCATCCGCCGGAGAACGTGGCGCGCATGGCACGCGGCGAGCCGCTGACGGACGCGCTGCGCGAGGGCTGGCTCGACGCCATAGGCGAGCACATCACGGCCTCAGTTGCGGGCAAACGCAAAGCGGTGGCGGCCTGCTCGGCGCTGAAGCGGGCCTATCGCGAGCGGCTGAGCCGCTTTTGTCCGGAGATCATCTTCCTCTATCTGAAGATCGATCGCGAGACCGCCTGGCGGCGGGTCGCCAACCGCAAAGGCCATTTCATGCCCGCTAGCCTCGTCGACAGCCAGTTCGCCACGCTGGAAGAGCCCGCCGCGGACGAGCGGGCGGTGACGGTCGACGGAACCCGAAGCGTTGCCGGGATTCTAAAAGAGATCGTCGGCTAGCATCAATTGCCGGAGCTTCATGCCCCCTCGTTGCCGATCGCGGCTTCGGTCGGCCGCTCGGTCAGCCGCACGGCGCTCGACCAGGCCATCATCTGCTCCGGACAGAGTTTGAGCGTTTCCAGCATATGGTCGCGCTTCGACAGGATAAATCCCGCCTGAACGACGAGGTTCTTCCCTGCCGTGTCCTTGGCAGGTGCCTCTGGACGCGCGCTCAGCTCGCCGACGATCGCCCGATATTGGCGAAAGGGGACCGTCTCGATCGTCGCCATATGAAACAGCGCCGCACCCGCGCGCGCGGCGAAGTTTGCCGGCGCCGAGGCGAGGTGGGTCCAGCCGCGCTCGCCCATGGCAGCCTCGGCGAAGGCGGAGCCGGCATAGATGGTGTTGGTCATCAGCACGACGCCGTTTGCCTTCAGCGCCTTCTGGACGCGCGTGGTGACCTGATAGGCGTCGGTGCGCTCAAAGACGATCCGGCTTTTCAAGAAGCGGTTCTCGACCTTGACCAATGGCGGATTGATCACGCGGAAGCCGAATTGGCTCGGGGTGAAGCCGTGATACCGCGCGCTCACCTGATGGGTATCGACGCCTGCCTCATGCAGGGCGCGCTTGCCCATGATCGTCTGCGCCGTGAACTGGTCGCACCATACGATCACGCCGCGCCCGTTGCGCAGGGCTTGTTGCAGAGCCTCGAGGCCTTCCAGCCGGATCGCCGGCGACCAGCGCCAGCCGGCGACGAGATGCGCCGCAAGCGTCAGCCGCCGGCGGTGAATGGCGGCGAGTTGCGCGTCGAACATCGCTCGCGTGTCGACGGCATTGCCGAGCACGGCCCTCACCGCCACGTCATAGCGGGCGAACTCCTTGCGAAGGTGGCGCTTGCGCCGGAGCCTGGACACCCAACCGCAGATGGGTTCCCACCAGGAGACCGGCAGCATCGCCGCAACGCCGAGATAGAAACAGGACAGCAGGCTCTCCCGCAGGTCCCGGTTGGTGAAGCGGCGCAGTTTTCCGGGGCGGATGACCTTGCGACTGAAGAAGCGAACGGACTCGTTGCGCTCCGGCACCGGCACGTCGGCGGTGATCTCGGTATGATAGATCTCGTTCGACGTTGGCTGCCGGCTGGCCCTGCGGGATTT
>NZ_MDDT01000019.1:0-73621 GCF_001854815.1 Mesorhizobium sp. LCM 4576 | reverse complement strand
GTCGTTATCGGCGTCGCGCATGGCCGCGAGGCTGCGGTTGTCGAGCACCTCGGCGATCGCCTGGCGCACTTCCAGCATCATGTGGCGGACCTGGCAGGTGGCCTCATCGCAATCCTCGCAGCGCTGGTATTGCGTGCGGCTGGCGCAGGGGATCGGCGCCAGCGGCCCGTCGAGCACGCGCACGACATGGCCGATCTTGATCTCGGAAGCGGGCCGGGCGAGGCGGTAGCCGCCTTCCTTGCCCTTGCGGCTCTGGACGAAACCGGCATTGCGCAACTCGCCCAGGATCGCATCCAGGAATTTCTTCGGGATGTTGTTGGCGACGGCGATGTCGTTGACGAATGCAAGCTGGCCAGCCGGCAGGCCGGAAAGATGCACGAGGGCCTTGAGGCCGTATTTGCCTTTTTTGGTCAGCATGCCCGATTCAGTTCATCAAACCCCAATGGCCCTGCATCTGGCGGTTGTTTGTGTGCAAATCATGACAGTTGACCGCCTGGCCCAATGATTTGCCCGGCAGCTTAGGCACAAACGCGTTGATTCTTCGTAACGTTTTTCACGTTGGCCGCCGGATTTCCCCTGCGAAATGCCGGCCAGCTCAAACGAGAAAGCCGGCTAACGCCGGCTTCCTTGCGCTTCCTGATTGTGCGGCGGCTCAGCGGCTGCCGTAGGCCTGGTCGAGCAGTCCGCCTGCAGCGAAATGCTCCTTCTGTACCCTATCCCAGCCGCCGAAGACGTTCTCGACGGTCAGCAGCCGGACGTCCGGGAAGTCGGCCTTGTGCTTGGCGGCCACTGTCGCGTCGCGAACCCGCAAGCCGTTCCCGGCGGCGATCTCCTGGCCGTCCGGCGTGTAGAGGAAGTCGAGGTAGGTTTTGGCGAGATCGCGGCTGCCATGCTCGTCGGCGACCTTATCGACGATTGCCACCGGGAACTCGGCGAGCAGACTGACCGAAGGCGTGACCTGCTCGAATTTGTCGTCGCCATACTCCTTGCGGATGCCGCGCGTTTCCGACTCGAAGGTGATCAGCACGTCGCCGATTTCGCGCTGGACGAAAGTCGTGGTGGCGGCTCGCCCGCCGGTGTCGAAGATCGGCACGTTGTTGAAGAGCTTTGTGATGAACTCCTTCACCTTGGCGTCATCGCCCTTGAAGGCTTCCTTGGCGTAGGCCGTTGCGGCAAGATAGGTGTAGCGCGCATTGCCGGACGTCTTCGGGTTCGGGAAGATCACCTGCACGTCGTCGCGCACCAGATCGTTCCAGTCCTTGATATGCTTGGGATTGCCCGCGCGGACAAGGAACGAAGGTAGCGAATAGAAGGGCGAGGCGTTGTCCGGGAAATCCTTCTGCCAATCGGCCGAGACAAGTCCCTTCTTGACCAGGAAGTCGACGTCGGTGACCTGGTTGAAGGTGACGACATCGGCGCCAAGACCTTCGGCGATGGCGCGCGCCTGCGCCGAGGTGCCGGCATGCGACTGATCGACCGTGACGCCGGGATGCTTGGCGATGAAGGCTTTGTTGATATCGACGAACAGCTCGCGGCCGACGTCATAGGATGCATTCAAAAGCTTGTCGGCCGACCAGGCTTGAGAGGACGCGAGGACGAGACCGGCAACAGCCGCGATGCCGAGCAATAGACGCTTCATGAAAACAGGCTCCTTGGAAAATGGATCGAAGCTAACGCGTTCCACCGTTTCACGGAAAACGGCGGAACGCCTTATCTCTTTGTTTCGACGCAATTCCGGACGGAAAACAGCTCACGCTTTTCCTGGAATTACTCTATGGCGACCATAGTGAGGAAAGCCGGGCCCGACGAGGCACGCGCTCGGAGCGGCGAGCGAAGGTTTGGAAAATATCTCGCCGAAACAGCTCTTTGCTAGGATTTTCTTCCAAGCAGATTCATGGATGACGCCAAGCCGGGCGCCGGAGCAGGGTCGGAGTGAAAGACAGCTCAGGAAGTGGGAAAAAGCTTCCAGCRCCGCGGCCTGAAGGCCACGCGGCTCTTCTGCGCGGCAGGATGGTCGACCGGCAGCTCGATCTCGACGCGCTGGCGCTCGCCGCCGACCTCGAGCTCGACGCGCCTGGTGCCGGCGACGCGGCGGCTGGCGGCAACCGTGCCGGCGATGCAGCCGCTRCAGCCGTCGAGCAGGTCGACATCGTGCGGGCGGAAGTAGAGAACAGCCTCGCCGGACGGCGCATGCGGCGCCTGCAGTCCGATCGGCCGGTCGGCGATCCAGACCTCGCCGTTCTCGACCTTGACCGGCAGCGAGCTCGACTCGCCGATGAAGGAATAGACGAAAGGCGAGTTCGGCGTGTCGTAGATATCGTCGGCGGTGCCGACCTGCTCGATGCGGCCCTGGCTCATGACGACGACACGGTCGGCGAGCTCCAGCGCTTCTTCCTGGTCATGCGTGACAARGACGGTCGTATGGCCGGTGCGGTCATGGATCTCGCGCAGCCAGCGGCGCAACTCGCGGCGAACCTGCGCGTCGAGCGCGCCGAAGGGTTCGTCGAGCAGAAGCACCTTGGGCTCGATCGCCATGGCGCGCGCCAAAGCAACGCGTTGGCGCTGGCCGCCGGAAAGCTGCGCCGGATAACGCTTTTCCAGGCCCGACAGCTGGACGAGGTCGAGCAGTTCGAGCGCCCGGCGGCGGATTTCCTGCCCCGACGGCCTCGCGGCGCCGTGCCGGACCTTCAGGCCGAAGCCGATATTGTCGGCAACCGTCATGTGGCGGAACAGCGCGTAATGCTGGAAGACGAAGCCGACATTGCGCTCCTGGATCGACTTCTGCGAGGCGTCCTCGTCGCCGAAGAAGATGGCGCCCTTGGTCGGGCGCTCCAGGCCGGCGATCAGCCTGAGCAGGGTCGTCTTACCGGAGCCGGACGGCCCGAGCAGCGCGATGAGCTCGCCGGACCTGATGTCGAGCGACACGTCGTGGAGCGCCGGAAACCGCTCGAACTCCTTGCGCACGTTGACGACACGAACTTCCATGCAAATCCCTCAGTTTCGTTGATGCATATCATTATCCCAAAACCGCTACGCACTTTTGGGTGACATGCATCTAGTGTCCGCGTGTCGCGGCGATCTCGGCGCCGTAGCGCATCTCGAGAAGCGTTTTCAAGGCCAGCGTCACCAGCGCCAGGCCGGCGAGCAGCGAAGCGACGGCAAAGGCGCCGACGGCGTTGTATTCGTTGTAGAGGATCTCGACATGCAGCGGCATGGTGTTGGTGAGGCCGCGTATATGGCCCGACACCACCGAGACCGCGCCGAACTCACCCATGGCGCGCGCATTGCACAGAAGCACGCCGTAGAGCAGTCCCCATTTGACGTTAGGCAGCGTCACATACCAGAAGGCCTGCCAGCCACTGGCACCTAGCGAAAGCGCCGCCTCTTCGTCGCCATTGCCCTGTTCCTGCATCAGCGGGATCAGCTCGCGCGCGACGAAGGGGAAAGTGACGAAAATGGTAGCCAGCACGATGCCGGGCACGGCGAAAAGGATGACGATGCCATGCGCCTTCAGYCAGGCACCGAGCAGTCCCTGCGCGCCGAAGAGGAGCACATAGACCAGGCCGGAAATGACAGGCGAGACCGAGAAGGGCAAGTCGATGAGCGTTGTCAGAAACGCCTTGCCCTTGAACTCGAACTTGGCGATCGCCCAAGCGGCCGAGATGCCGAAGATGACGTTCAGCGGCACCGAGATCGCCGCCACCAGCAAGGTCAGGCGGATGGCGGAGCGCGTGTCGGGGCCGGAAAGGGCTTCCGTGTAGGCRCCGATGCCTTTGGCAAGCGCCTCGTGGAAGACGACGATCAGCGRCAAAAGCAGGAAGACGGCGAGGAAGGCCAAGGCGATTGCCATCAGCACGGCCTTGACGGGCCGGCTTTCGGTCACCGCGGCCGACTGGCTCTCGTGATGCGGCTCGTAGGATTTGATCTCGGGATCAGCCATAGCGCTTGCGGCTCCATGTCTGGACGAGATTGACGACCAGAAGCATCACGAAGGACAGCGCCAGCATGATCGCGGCGATCGCGGTCGCCGCCTCGTAATTGTATTCCTCGAGCCGGATGACGATCAGAAGCGGCGCGATCTCGGACTTGAAGGGCAGGTTGCCGGCGATGAAGATGACCGAGCCGTATTCGCCGACGCCGCGTGCGAAGGCGAGCGAGAAGCCGGTGATGATCGCCGGCGCCAGGCCGGGGAAAAGCACGCGGGTGATGATCTGGAAGCGGTTGGCGCCCAATGTGGYGGCCGCCTCCTCGACCTCCTTGTCGAGCTCTTCCATGATCGGCTGGACGGTGCGCACGACGAAGGGCAGGCCGATGAACACCAGCGCGATGACGATGCCGAGCGGCGTGTAGGCGACCTTGATGCCGAGCGGCATCAGGAGGTGGCCGATCCAGCCATTCGGCGCATAGAGCGTGGTGAGCGCGATGCCGGCGACGGCCGTGGGCAGGGCAAAGGGCAAGTCGACCATCGCGTCGGCGATGCGGCGCCCGGGGAAACGGTAACGGACCAGCACCCACGCAACGACGGTGCCGAACACGACATTGACCACAGCCGCCAGGAAGGCCGTGCCGAAGCTTATCTTCAGCGCGTTGAGGGTGCGCCGGTCGACAACGATCGCCCAGAAATCGGCCCAGCCGAGCGCGGCCGAACGCCAGACCAGCCCCGAAAGCGGGATGAGGATGATGAGCGTGAGGTAGGCAAKCGAGAAGCCGAGCGTCAATCCGAAGCCCGGAATGACACTCGGCTGCCTGAATCGCCACCCCGCTTTGGCGGGTGCTGTGGTCATGCTGTTCTGGATCGTCCCTTCTATTCAAACCAGAATGGCTTTGCGCAGTCGCATTCGGCCGGCATGCCCGAGGCTCACCGGCCGTCCGGCTTCACTGCGCCGGCTTGTAGATCTGGTCGAATATACCACCATCGCCGAAATGGTAAGGCTGCGCTTTCTTCCAGCCGCCGAATTGCGGGTCGTCGATGGTGACCAGCTTGATTGCCGGGAGCTTGGCAAGGTCCTCGGCCGGCACCAGGTCGGGCTTGGCCGGGCGATAGTGGTTCTTGGCGATGATGGTCTGGCCTTCCTTGGAATAGAGCCAGCTCAGATAGGCCTCCGCGACCTTGCGCGTGCCCTTGGCATCGACATTGGYGTCGACGACGGCGACCGGCGGCTCGGCCAGGATCGAGGTCGGCGGGTAGACGATGTCGAAATTGTCGGCGCCGAATTCGTCGAGCGCGAGATAGGCTTCATTCTCCCAGGCGATCAGCACATCGCCCAGGCCCTTCTGCGCGAAGGTCACCGTCGAACCGCGCGCGCCGGTATCGAGGACGGGGACGTTCGCATAAAGCTTGCCGACGAACGCCTTGGTCTTGGCTTCGTCGTTGCCGTCATTGGCGTTCGCATAGGCCCAGGCGGCAAGGTAGTTCCAGCGCGCGCCTCCGGACGTCTTCGGGTTCGGGGTGATCACCTGGACGCCGTCCTTCACCAGATCGCTCCAGTCGTGGATGCCCTTGGGATTGCCCTTGCGCACCAGGAAGATGATGGTCGAGGTGTAAGGCGCCGAGTTGTTCTCGAACTTCGTGCGCCAGTCCGGGTTGATCTTCTTTGTCTTCGAGACGATGGCGTTGATGTCGCCTTCGAGGGCCAGCGTCACGACGTCGGCGTCGAGGCCGTCGATCACCGCCCGGGCCTGCGCGCCGGATCCGCCATGCGACTGCTGGATGGTTACGGTTTCGCCGGTCTCCGCCTTCCAGTGTGCGGCAAACGCCTCGTCATAGGCTTTATAGAGTTCACGTGTCGGGTCGTAGGACACATTCAGAATGGTCGTGTCGGCAAACGCGAAACCGAGCGTGCCGAACTGGACAGATGTGGCGACCAGCGCGCCGAGCAGTTTCCTGAAATGAGGTTTGGTCATTCCCGCCTCCGTTGAACTGCTGCGAACTCTACCGAGTTTATAGAATTTAGATGCATTGAATGTTGCCTTTTTCGCCTCCTCGAAGCAATTTTTCGCCGTGATTGGGCCGGTTGAGGAAATGATTTCCTCTGCGCTGGCCGCACGGCTCCTTATCAGCCGAGCTAATTAGAAACGTTCGGGGGCGGGGCAAGCCTCGGGTACGCCTTAGTTGGCGGTGACCGGAAAATCGAAGCGCTGTTTTGGAAAAGGTTCTTTGGCCAGGGTGAAGTGCCACCATTCGCGCGCATAGTTGCGGAAGCCGGCGGCACGCATGGCGGCAAGCAGCATCCTGCGGTTCGTTGCCGCTTCGGCGGGAAGAGGGCGGTGCGCCGTCTCGCTCATCGGATCGAAGCAGTCGAAACCTGTGCCGAAGTCGAGCGTGCCGCCATCCGGCGCGCCGCAGGCCGGGTGTATGGAGCTTTTCTTGCCGGTCTCGGCGATGGCGAGGTCGACCGTCGAGCCGCGCGAATGGCTGGACAACTCACCGACATAGCCCTTGGCGATCAGATCGCCGCGCTCGACGGTCGGATACCATTGCGGATCCGGCGGGCCRTCCTCCCTGGTCCATCTACCCATGTCGGYGACGGCGCGCGCCGGGCGGTAGCAGTCGAAGACGACCAGCGTCAGGCCCTTGGCGWCCATTGCTTTCTGGACGCCGGACAGTGCCTTCGCCGCCGTCGCGGTCAGGATGCAGACCGGCGCGTCATAACCGTAGACCTTGCGATGCAGAAAGTTTTCGCGGTCGGCGTAGCGAATATCCTGGCGGATGGTCGGGTCGATATCGGCGAGCCTGACGAAGCCCGCGGGGAGGGGGTTGGCGCGGGCGGGGGAGGTGGTCGCGGATAGAAGAGCCAGCGTAGCGGCTAGTGCAACTCCAAATAGAAAGGTATGGCGCGAGGCCCCCCTCTCTGCCCTGCCGGGCATCTCCCCCTCAAGGGGGGAGATTGGCGGCTTCGGCGCCGGCTCTATCTTACCAACGTTGAAAATTGGCGAAGGCAGCGAAGCTGCTGATCTCCCCCCTTGAGGGGGAGATGGCCGGCAGGCCAGAGAGGGGGGCCTCGCGCCATACATCAGGGGAGAAACTCCCCGCGCCAAGGTCTTAAGAAGCGCAATCTTCTGAATCGCTTGCCGTATTCTACTCAACGAAAACCTTCACGCTCGCCGCCCGTCCTGCCGCGTCGATCACGGTCAGCGTCGAATAGCCGGTGCCGTCGGGTTGCCAGGTCGCGGTGCGGCGGYGGTCGATGCCGGCGAGTGGCTTGCCGTTGGCGAGCCAGCGGAACGGCGCGCGGCCGCCCTGGAGCTTCAGAACCAGCGKCGTGGCGTCGGCGGAGTTGGTGCCGAGATCGACGCGGGCGCCGTTGGGCGGGAAGACGATGGTCGGAGCGGGCTCGGTGGCGGTGGCCTGCACCAGACCGTCCGATCCGGCGCCGAAGCGGGCGAGCGTCACCGGCAGTTCCTCGCGCCGGGGGTTGAAGACGCCAGGCGGCCGGCCGGACAGCGGCACGCTGGCAAGGCCGGAACGGACGAAGCCTTCGAACAGGATGGGTGCCGCCGAGACATAGCCCGACAGGCCGGGGACGGGGCTGGCATCGGCGCGGCCGACCCACACACCCAGCACGTAACGGCCGTCGAAGCCGACGGACCAKGCATCGCGATAGCCGTAGGAGGTGCCGGTCTTGTAGGCGATCCCGCGCTGCATGGCGCCTTCCGGCGGCTTCACGCCGGACAGGATGTCGTTGATCTGCCAGGCCGCCTGGTCGTCGAGGATGGTGGYGGTGGTGCGCTCGGCATCGGCCGGCTCGGTGCCGTCATGCAGCGTGTGCATTTTGCCGCCATTGGCGAGCCCGGTATAAAGCTGCACCAGGTCGCGCAAGGTCACGCCGACGCCGCCAAGCCCGATCGCCAAGCCCGGCGCCTCGTTGACCGGCAGGATCGGGTTGACGCCGGCCTGGCGGAAGCGCGCCGTCAGCCGCGCCGGACCGACGGCGTCGAGCACGCGGATCGCCGGCACGTTGAGCGACAATTGCAGGGCCTGGCGGATCGAGACATCGCCCTGGTAGCCCATGTCGAAATTCTTCGGACGGTAGCCACCGAAGTCGGCCGGACTGTCCTCGATGATCATCTCCTGCGCCACCAGCCCCTGCTCGAAAGCAAGTCCGTAGATGAAAGGTTTCAGCGTCGAGCCGGGCGAGCGCACCACCTTGGTCATGTCGATCCAGCCAGAGCGGCTGGCGTCGAAGAAATCGGCCGAGCCGACCTCGCCGAGGATGTCGCCGGTGCGCGCATCGGCCATCACCATGGCGACGGAAAGTTTCGGACCGAGCTTCCTGGCGGYATCCCTTGCCACCTGCTCCAGCCCCTGCTGCACGCTTTTGCGGATGGTGAGCTGCAGCGGCTTGCCGGGCACGGCCTTGGGCAGCATGGCATAAGAAGCATGCGCGGCCAGCGCCGGCAGTTTCCTGCGCAGGCCGGAAACATCGTCCAGCGCGGCGCGGGCAGCTTCGCGTTCGCCGAGCAGGCCGGCCGAGACCATGCGGGTCAGCACGCGGTCGCGCGCGGCGTGCGCGATGCCGAGATTGCGGTCGGGCCGGCGCCTTTCCGGCAATTGCGGCAGCGCGACCAGAAGGGCTGCCTCCGAGACAGTCAGCCGCTTCGGCTCCTTGCCGAAATAGGCGAGCGAGGCGGCGCGCACGCCTTCGAGATTGCCGCCATAGGGCGCCAGCGTCAGGTAGCGCTCAAGGATTTCCTGCTTGGACAGACGCCGCTCGATCTGGATGGCGCGCAGCATCTGCTTGAGCTTGGAGCCGATACTGCGGCTGTCGCGCGGCTCGATGAGCCGGGCGAGCTGCATCGACAAGGTCGAGCCACCGGACACGATATGACCGCTGGTGACGAGCTGGCCGGCGGCGCGGCACAACGCCAGGATGTCGACGCCGCGATGATCCCAGAAGCGCTTGTCTTCATAGGCCACCAGCATGTCGACGAATTGCTTGTCGACCTGGTCGAGGCGGGTTTCGAGCCGCCAGTAGCCGTCCGGCGTGGCGAAGGCGCGCAGCAGCTGGCCATCGCGGTCCTGGACCTCCGTCGAGACCGTCAGCCTTACCGGCAGCGGCGGCGGGAAGGCGCGGTCGAGTTCCCGGAGCGCGGCGATCGACGCGGCCGCGAAGCCGGCGAGGCAGGCGCCTGCGATTGCGGTTCGCTTGAGGAATTTTCTKGAGAGCATGGTGCTGCCCCTCATCCGCCTGCCGGCGCCTTCTCCCCGTATAGGGACGGGGAGAAGCTAAACCGGCGACCTTGCTATTCCGCCTTGACCTCCATCACGCCGGTGGCGGTACGGGCCGAGTATTGCGGCCGGTACATGTCTTCCACCGTTGCCGCCGGATGGGCGTAGGTGCCCGGTGTCACGGCGCGCACGACATAGGCCAGCGTGATGTTGCGGTCGCCGTCGCCTTCGTTCGGATTGAAGGCGGCGACGAAGCGGTCGTCGCGGAACTCCAGATGCGCGGCGTCGGTCTGYGCCAGCCAGGAGAAGTTCGACAATTGCGCGCTGGAAACCAGGCTCGGATTGTCGATCTCAAAGCCGGCCGGCAACAGATCGGTGATCAGCAGGCGCGACGGCCATTTGTTCTGCTCGTAGACCTTGAGCACGACCACGTAGCGCTCGTTCTGCTTGGCCTCGATGACATTGGCCGCGGTGCCGTCGAGCTTGTAGTAGGTGCGATCRATGGTGAAGCCGTCGCCGCCGGCCGGCAGCGGATCGACCGGGGCGGCGACCGCGGTCACCACCGCCTGCAGCGGCGTCGCGCCGGTGTTGGCGATGGTGAGCGGACTGTCGACGAGATCGCTGCCGGCGACCTGGTCGGAGTAGCCGCCCGAATGCGGCGCGCCGTTGACGGAAAGCGTGATGGAATCATTGCCTTCCTTCAGCGCCCGCGCGGCAAGCAGCATCCAGGATTCGTCCTGCGTGCTCGTCCAGCGGGCGTCCGCTCGCGCCACGCCCACCAGCTTGATCAGTTGCGGCATGATGCTGGGCACCGGCTTCGATTCCGCCGCCAACGCCAGCAACGCCGCGCCGTCACGCAGCCGCGAGCCGTAGTCCGAGCGGTACCAGTCATAGTCGGTCTCCGACTGTGCCAGCCTGAGCGCCGTCTGGAAGGTTGCTTCCGAACGCTGCGTGTCGCCGTAGAGCGCCAGGCTCGCCGCCAACTGGGCGACGGCCATCGGGCTGGAGAAGGCTTCGAGCTGGGTATCGGCGTAATAACGCAGATCGCCGATCGAGGCCTTCTTGTTGCGGGCGAGCACATAGAGCGCATAGGCGATCTCGCTRCCCTTGTCCTGGACGTCCTGGTCGTAGCCAAGCGAGTTCTGCAGGTTGTTCAGCGCCTGGTTCATGGCAAGCGCGGGAACATCATACTTCTGCTCGCGCGCCCGGGTCAGGAATTCGCTGACATAAGCGTCGAGCCACAGATCGCCGGAGCCAGGTCCCCAGAGGCCGAAGCTGCCGCTCGACGACTGGTAGGAGAGCACCTTGTAGATGGCGTCCTGGATGCGTTGATGCAGGTCCGGGTCGCTCTCCATGCCGATGCTCTTGGCCATGTCGTTGACATAGAGCAGCGGCATGGCGCGGCTGGTGGTCTGCTCGGCGCAGCCATAGGGGTAGCGGTCGAGCGACATCAGCAGCGACGGCACGTCGAGCGCGGACGACTGYGAGACGCCGACGCTGACCGAAGCGCCGTCGAGCACGCTTGACGCCAGCAGCTCCTTGTCGACGCGCAACGAGCCGCCATGCGGCTTCAGGTCGACCACCATGCGGTTGGTGACCGGAAGCTGCGCCGGGCGCACCGGCAGATAGAGCGTCTGCTCGACTTGCGTGCCGTCGGCGTGCGCGAGCTTGACCGTGACCGAGGCGTCGCCCGCGGTCTTGGCGACCAGCGGGAAGCTGAGCGACTGGCGCTTGCCCTGGGCGAGCGTCAGCTTCTCGGGCAGGGGCTTGTCGCCGGTCGTAAGATCTCCGGTCGTGGTGACCGAGAGCGCATAGTCGCCGGCCGGGCCATCGGTGTCGGCGATGTCGAGGCGCATGGTCGCCGCATCGCCCGGCGCCAGGAAGCGCGGCAGGCCGGCGGTGATCACCACCGGATCGCGCACGATGACGTCGGTCTGGGCATGGCCGACCGCATCCTTGGTCCAGGCGACCGCCATGACGCGAACGGTGCCGTTGAACTGCGGGATGTCGAAATCGACGCGCGCCTTGCCGTTGGCATCGAGCTCGACCGGGCCGGAGAAGRAGGCGACCAGCTTTTCGGTCGGCGGGCTGCCTTGCGCCTGCATGTTCGCCCCGTCGCCGCCGGTGCGTATCTTGCCCATGGTGCCGAGCGAGCCGTCGATCAGGCGGCCGTAGAGGTCGCGGATCTCCAGCCCAAGCATGCGCTGGCCGAAGAACCAGTCCTCCGGATCGGGCGCCTTGTAGTTGGTGAGGTTGAGGATGCCGACATCGACGGCAGCCACCATCACATAGGCGTTGCTGCCGGCCTGCGCGCCGTTGACCGCAACGGGGATCGACAGCTGCTGGCGCGGCATCGTCTTTTCGGGCGGTGTCAGGGAAACCGTCAGCTTCTTCGAGCCCGGATCGACCGACAACCATTGGATGCCGATGGCGCGGGCCGGCATGCGCGATTCCTGCGCGTCGCCGGGCCGGAACAAGGTCGCCGTGACATAAGCGCCGGCGCCCCAGTCGTCGCCGACGGGGATGTCGACGGTGCTGCCGCCGGCCGGCACCGAGGCGGTAACGGTCTTCAAGAGCTTCTCGGCGCCGATGGTGACCAGAAGTTCGCCGGCAAAATGCGGCGAGACCTTCAGCTTGGCGACTTCGCCGGCGGCGTAGCTGTCCTTGTCGAGCGCGATCTCAAGGCCGTCGGGCGTCTCRGTGGTGGTCGAGGCGACATACCAGCCGGCATCGAACTCATAGCTGGTGGCGGGACCATCCGGATCGGCGGTCTCGACCTCAAGCCGGTAACGGCCCCAGTCGACGGGCAGCGATACGGTCGCCTCGCCATCGGCCTTCAGGTCGACCGCGCCATTGGCGACGGCCTTGGTGAGGTTCACCGCCTCGTAGTTCCAGGAATTGTTGGAACGGTACCATTGATAGTTGCGCTCGACCTTGACCAGCGACCATTGGGCGCCTTTCAGGTCCTCGCGCTTGCCGTTCGGGTCGACGGCGATGATGCTGAACTTGGCGGTTCCGCCTTGCGGCACCTCATCGCCCTCGAAATCCGGCCGAATGCCGATGACGTCGCGCTGCGGGCGAACGCCGATGTCGAGCGACCGCTCGACGGCGCGGCCGCCGGCCTCGCGCATGCGCACGGTGACCTTGGCGTTGACCAGCTTGGTGGTCGACGGCAATTGGTCGATCGTGATCGGGAAGGTCGCCTTGCCGTCGTCGCCGACGACGGGAAGATTGGCGAGAGGCGTCACGGTCGGCTCGCTCGACTGCTCGTCGGCCAGGCCGAAGGTGAAATCCTTGAAGCTGTCCCAGGTACTGGTGGTCGACAGCGTCATCTCGCCTTCGAGCGCAAGGCCCGCGGCCGGCGCGCCGTAGAGGAAGCGGCCGTCGACTGTGGCGTTAGCGGTTTCGCCCTGGGCGATCTCCTTCTTGTCGGCGGTCAGGTCGAATTCAATGCGATCCGGCACGAAATCCTCGACCAGGAACATCTGGCTGGCAACGGCCGCCTGCTTGGGATCGGTATAGATCGACACCGTCCAGGTGCCGCGCATGGCGTTGGCCTCGAGCGGCAGGTCGACGGCGTGGCCGCCGGCGGACTCGCCATTGCTGACGATGCGGCGGCTCTCGACGCCGTCGGGGCGGGTGAAGATGAAGGTCAGCGGCAGGTTCTCGACCGCCTTGGCGGCGCCGTCGCGGGCAAGGGCCGCGACGTGAACGTCCTCGCCGGCGCGGTAGATGCCGCGCTCCGTCCAGGCATAGACGTCGAGCGCGCCCGGCGAGGCTCGGCCCTCGACGCCACGATCCGACAGGTCGAAGCCGGCCTTGCCCATGTCGAGGAAGACGAAGTCGTTATCGCCCTGCTTGGCCATCAGCACGGCCGGCACCATGCCGTTTTCGCCGCGGGTGAGGCCCGGATTGAAGACGGCGCGGCCCTCGGCATCAGTGGTCGCGGTGCCGAGAATCTCGTTGTTCTTGGCAAGCAGCGTCAGTTCGGCGCCGGAAATCGGCTTGGCCGAGCCCAGCGAACGGGCAAAGACGTTGAGGCCGTCCTGGCCGGTATAGGTGGAAAGGCCGATATCGGAGACCACGAACCACTGCGTGGCGCGCGAACCATAGTCGTCGCTCTTGTCGTCGACCGGCTGCGCGGTCAGCACATAGACGCCTGGCTTGCGCTGCGGGATCGCCTCATCCACCGGGAACGAAGTGGTAACCTCCTTATTGAGATCATTGGCGATGTCGAGCGTGCCGGACCAGACGGGGGCGCCCATCTGGTCCGAAATGGTGGAGATGTCATAGCCATCGAGCTGATGCAGGAACTGATAGCCGGACAGAAGCTGCGCCAGCGAACGGTCGCCGATGCGGTAAAGCGTCATCTTGGCGGCGTTCATGTTGACGGTGACGACCGGAATGCCGCGGCGGGCGCCGGCCGGCAGCACGAAGCTGTCGCCGGTGAAGCGGGCGGACGGAGCGCGGTCCTGGACGTAGATCGACAGCACGACGGGCGCGGCGATCGTTTCGCCGATCGCCGCCGGCAGGCCGACGCGGAAGGTCACGTCATAATGCTGGCCGTGCTCCAGGCCCTCGACGCAGATCTGCTTGTCCTTGGCCTCGACGGCCTTGGGCGCGGCGTTGTCGACGGTCACGAACTGCRAATAATCGACACCGGTCTTGACCAGTTCCTCGGAAAACTGGGCGCAGATGCGCGGCGAGGAGGAATCGGCATCGACGGTGTGCTCGACGACGCGGAAACCCTTGCGCGCCTTGAGGTCGGCGTAATCGGCCTGGACGGCCGGCGAGCTCACCAGCGCAAGGCTTGCCTCATAGGCCTGCAGCGAGGGCCGATAGAGATCGCGCTTGTCGAGACCGGCGGCAAGCAGCGCCAGCGCCTCGGCGCGGGTCTTTGCCGTGCGCACCAGCTTGTAGGCGTTGAAGGCCGCCGAGGTGGCGTTCATCGGGAACGTCGCGGGTTCGGTGGTGTTCGACGCCGGCTCCACGGCGAGTATCTCGCGCGCCAGCGCCAGCCAGAGCGCGCCATCGTCCGRCAGAACGGAGATCGCGGCCTCGTATTTCTGCATGGCAAGCCGGTGATCGCCGGTAAGCGAGGCCTGCTCGGCGGCGGCCTGCAKGGCAGCAAGGCCCTCGGTCGGCTTGTCATAGGCCGGATCGGTCAGCTTGTTGCGGAACTGCTGAGCCTGGTCGGCCATCCAGTTGGGGAAGAAGGCCAGCGCCGGCGGGGCGCCGATATCGGGATCACCGTCGACATTCGCGACCTTGCCGGCGACGGCGCCAGTGAAGGATTTCAACTGGTTATAGTCGGATTTGAGAAAACACCATTTGGCCTTGGTGTTGTAGGTGAAGGCGCGGCAGGCAGAATCGCCGAGACAGCTTGTCTTGCATTGGTCGAGGCTGACATTCTGCTCCGACCTGAGGTCGAAACCGAAATAGTCGGAATTGTCGGTCGTCACGATTCGCCGGGCTTCGGCCGCAAGAGCCGCCCCGCCCAGGGCGAAAAAGATGAGAAGAAGGAAAGAGAGACCACGAGCCGCGCRCATTGCCATACCACCCTCCAGACATCGCCAGCGTCCGGGCATGATCAAGCTTCGTGCAGGCTTGTCAACGCCGGAGCGCCGCAGGTTAATCACCCGCGAACGGTTTCCATGCCGGCCAAAGGCCGGTATTTCGACAGAACCTCTGTGAGACGGATCACACTTTCTTGYGGAATCGCAAAAGGTGTGAATTCCAAGCCCGGTCTATTTCAGACAATTGGATTGTGGCCCCTTTACGAACGTTGCGGAACTTCATTCCAATTTTAGTTTTGTCGACTAGGTTGTCTTAATGCCGGCGCATGAAACGCAGATGTCAGGAGGGCTCGCGCCAGGGCGCGGGCTTCCGCGCGCCCTGCTTTTCGCGCTCGTCTGCTCGACCRTGCTGGCCGGCGAAATACGGCAGGCGGCGGCTTTCGAGATTTTCGGCATCAAGCTCTGGGGCTCGTCAAAGGACGAGGATGCCGACATTGTCGATCCGCTGCGCTATTCGGTGACGATCAATGCGCCTGACGCCGACAAGGATCTGGTCAAGACGCTTGAAAATGCCTCGGCGCTGAAAAATGACGAGGACCATCCGGTGTCCGGATCGCTCGGCCTGATGGCCAAGGCGCGCGCGGACCGCGAACAATTGGTCGCCGCCCTCTACGCCGATGCCCGCTACGAGGGCGTGGTCACCATCACGATCGATGGCAAGTCGATCGATGACTTGCCGCCGGATGCCGAGTTCAAGGGGCCGCAGCCCGTTCCGGTGGTCGTCACGGTTGCTCCCGGAGCGAAATTCACGCTTGGCAACATCCGGCTGAAGGGCGATGCAGCGGGATTGGCGGCAGCCGACTTCGGCCTGATCGCCGGCGGCGATGCCGGCTCCGGCGCGGTGCTCAAGGCAGAAGCGCTGATCGTGCGGGCGCTGAAGGAAGAGGGCAGGCCGCTTGCCAAGGTAACCGACCGCGAGATCGTCGCCGAGCATGCCAACTCGACGCTGGACGTGACGCTGACGGTGGCCGCCGGCCCGGTCGCCGGCTATGGCGACACGACGGTCGAGGGCACGGAAAAGGTCGATCGCGACTTCACCGAATACATGACCGGGCTGAAGCGAGGCCAGCAATATTCGCCTCAGGAGATCGACGATGCCCGCGACCGGCTGCTCGGGCTCGAGGTCTTCAACAGCGTGACCATCAAGGAAGGCGACAGCCTCGACGCCAGCGGCAACATCCCGATCGGCGTCCAGGTCAGCGAGCGCAAGCCGCGCTTCTTCGGCGTCGGCGGCACCTTCTCGAACACGGAAGGCCTGGGGCTCGAAGGCTATTGGGGCCACCGCAACCTGTTCGGCCAGGCCGAGAAGCTGCGCATCGACGGCTCCATCAGCGGCATCGGCAGCAACAGCCTTTCGGCGCTCAACTACAATGCCGGCGTCATGTTCGAGAAGCCGGGCGTGCTCGGACCGACCTCAAAATTCTTCACCGGCATAAAGACGGTGTTCGAACACCCCGATGCGTATGACCATTTCTCGGTCAAAGGYGACGTCGGCGTTTCCTACGACCTCGACAAGCAGCAGCGGGTCTCGGCCGAATTCGACCTCGATTATTCGCGGATCACGGACGCTTTCGGCAAGCATACCTATCTGATCGCCAGCGTGCCGCTGCAATATGTCTATGACAACCGCGACGACAAGCTGAACCCGACCAGGGGGTTCCGCTTTCTCGCCTATGCCGAGCCCAGCTATGACATATTGAACGGCGCGACCTTCCTGAAGCTGAAGGGCGAGGGCTACACCTACCAGTCGCTCGACACGGCGAGCCGGTTCGTGCTCGCCGAACGCGCAACGCTCGRCTCGATCGTCGGCACCGGCCTGCAGAACGTGCCCGCGGATCGGCGGTTCTATTCGGGCGGCGGCGGTTCGGTGCGCGGCTATTCCTACCAGGGCATCGGCCCGAAGGACATCGACGGACAGCCGATCGRCGGTCTCTCCTTCTTCGAAACCTCCGTCGAGATGCGCATCGGCGTCACTGACACGATCGGCATCGTGCCCTTCGTCGATGCCGGCACGGTTTCGACCAAATCCTTCCCCGATTTCGCGGATGTGAAGGTCGGCGCCGGCGTCGGCCTGCGCTATATTACGCCCTTCGGGCCGCTGCGCATCGACGCCGCCGTGCCGCTCAACCGCGATCCCGGCGATCCGCATTTCGGCATCTATGCCGGCATCGGCCAGGCGTTCTGACAATGAAGATTTTCTGGCGCGTCCTTCGCATCTTAATTTACACGCTGCTTCTGCTGCTGGTGGTGGCGATCGGCGCGCTGGTCGTTTTGACCGGCACTGAAGGCGGTCGCCAGAACCTCGCCAGCCTGATTTCGAAGATGGCTTCGAACGAGGACCGCAAGGTCACGGTCGCCGGCATCGAAGGCATCTGGTCGGGCGCGCTCAGGGTGGACCACGTCGTGCTGGAAGACCGCGCCGGCCCTTGGATGGTGGCGCGCAAAGTGGCGCTCGACTGGTCGCCGACGGCGCTGCTGTCCCGAAATTTCAATGCCGACCGCTTCGCCGCCGAGCGCATCGAGCTGGCGCGGCTGCCGCAGCCGAGCCAGCAGCCGTCGCAGGGCGGCTCGACGAGCCTGCCGGTGTCGATCGATGTGAAGCAGATCGACCTGCCGGAGATCGCCCTGGGACAGGAACTGGCTGGCTCCGGCATCGCCGAGCTGGCCGCCAAGGGCTCGCTCAAGGCCGATCCGTCGCCGCTGGCGATCCAAAGCGTGCTGAACGTTTCCCGCCATGATGGCAAGCAAGGCAATGTCGACGCCAAGATCCACTTCGCGCCGGCCGACAACAAGCTCGACCTCGATCTCAAGGCGTCGGAGCCGGCGGGCGGCATCATCGCCAATCTGCTCAAGCTGCCGGATGCGCCGCCGGTCAACATCGTCGTTTCCGGCAGCGGGCCGTTGGCCAACTGGAGCGGCGTCGGCACCTTCATGGTCGACGGCCGGATCGTCAGCCAGCTGACCGGCCGGCACCAGCTGACCGACAAGGGCCACCGCATCGAGGCCAATGGCGACGGCGAGTTCGAAGGGTTCCTGCCGGAGAAGATAAAGGCGCTGTTTGCCGGCAAGACGCGCTTCGACCTCGCCGGAACCGCGACCGCATCAGGCGGGCTCGATATCGAGCAGGCCACCATAGAGAGCGACTCCGTGCACGGTGCCGCGACCGGCAATGTCGATCCGAAGGGCGCCAGCGACCTGGCGGTGGAGCTCTCCGCCAAGGACAAGCCGGTAACCGTCGATGTCGGCAACAGCGCGGTTCCGATCCTGGTCTCGGTCGAAAAGGCGACGGTGCGCGCCTTCGGCGATGGCAAAGCGCCGATGGTCGATATCGGCACGTCGCTTACGTCGATCGCCGTCGGCGGCACCCAGCTCAACAACATTACGGGCGAGATCCATTCCGACGGCTTCGATGTGGAGACCCTCAGCGGCCCCGTCGCCATCAGGCTCGCGGCCGCCGGCCTGAAGACCGATGTGGCGACGCTGGCGCCGCTGGTGACCGGCAAGCTCGCCGCCGATCTTTCCGGCACGATCAGCCGCGAGACCGTGACCATCGACAAAGGCACCTTGCGCAGCGACGCGCTCAATGCCGGGCTGACGGCAAATGTGGCGCTGGCCGACCTGTCGATGACGCTGAAGATGAACGCCGACGCCATCTCGAAGGCGTTGCCGCCGCAGATCAGCTCGCTGCTTGGCGAGCGGGTGAAGTTCTCGGCCACCGCCACGCGCGATCCGCAAGGCGCGTTCGCCGCCAACTCGCTGGAGATCAGCTCCGGCTCGCTCAGCGCCAGCGGCACCGGCAGCATGCAGGGAACGGACCTTCAGGCCAACGTCAAGGGCACGCTGGGCGACGTCTCGCCGCTGTCGTCGCTCGCCGGCACGCCGCTTGCGGGCGGGGTCAATTTCGCGCTGAGCGCAAGCGGTCCGCGCCTTGCGCCGGATTTCACGGTGTCAGCCGACAGCGCCAGCCTGACGGCGGCTGGCCGTACCGTGAAGGAGATCAAGCTCTCGGCCAAGGGCAAGGCCGATATCGCCAATCCGACCGCCGACCTCTCGCTGACCGGCAATGCCGAGGGACAGGCGCTCGACATCGAAGCTTCGCTGGTGACCGCCGACGGCAAGCGCTCGATCAAGGGTCTCAGCCTGGCGCTCGGCGACAACAAGGTGTCGGGCGATCTCGTGCTCGACGACAAGTTCCTGCCGCTCGGCACGTTGACGCTTGCCGTGCCCGACATCGGACCGCTTGCGGCGCTCGGCAACCAGACCGCCACCGGCGATATCAACGGCACGATCGCCTTCGCCAAGGAGGGCGAGGCGCCGACCGTCACCATCAACGCGGCCAGCACGTCGATCGCGCGCGGCGATCTGGCGGCGAAAGCCATCACCGTCAACGCGCTGATCGCCAACTACCTGAAAGGGCCGGCGATCTCGGGCACGATCAAGGCCGATAACGTGACCTCCGGCAGCACGGTCGTCAGCGGCATCGGCATCGATTTGAAGCGCGACGGCGAGTGGACGAACTTTACCGGCGGCGCCACGGCGTCCGGCATTCCGGCCACCGCCACCGGCCGTGTGAAGATCGCCAATGGCACGACAAGCGTGGAGATCACGTCCGGCGAGGCGACGGTGCGCGGCATCAAGGCGGCCATCGCCGAGCCATCCAGCCTTTCCATCGCCAATGGCGTGACGACAATCGAGAAGCTCGCGCTCAATCTCGGCGGCGGCTCGGCAACCGTTTCCGGCAGCGCTGGCCAGACGCTCGGCCTGACGGCCAACCTCGCCAACCTCCCGGTGGCGCTCGCCAATGATTTCGTGTCCGGCCTCGATGGGGCTGGGACGGTGGAAGGCACGGCGCATGTCACGGGTCCGTCGTCCAACCCCGACGTGCAGTTCAACGCCAAGGTGGCGGGCGCCCAGACCAGCCAGACCCGGCAGGCGGGGCTGGGGCCGCTGGATCTGGACGCTGCCGGCAGCTACACGCTGGCGGGCGGCGTCGCCCTGGACCACGCCACGCTGTCGGGCGAAGGGATTTCCGGCAAGGCCGCCGGCACCCTCAATCCCAATGGCGCCAGCGACTTCTCCCTCGACCTCACATCATCCGGGGCCAGCCTGCCGTTGACGATCGGCAGCGCCGAAAGCCCGGTCAAGATCGCGGTCCAGTCCTTGTCGGCAAAAATGGCGGGCGAGAGCACGCAAGCGCGGCTCGATGTGTCCGCAATCCTGCCGTCCATTGCCGCCAGCCAGGCCAAGGTGGACGGTCTGACGCTCACGCTGCATTCGGATRCCTTCGACCTCAAGGGGCGGGCTGGTCAGGTTTCCGGCACGGTGTCGGTGGACAGGATCGGCCTCGATAATCCCATGATCGCGCCGCTGATCGCCGGCAAGGTCACGGCCAAGGTCAATGGCCGCCTGACAAGCGATGCCGTCGCCGTCAACAGCGGCTCGCTCACCAGCGATGCGCTCAACAGCCAGGTCGCCGGCCGGATATCGCTGGGCGACGGCGCGGTCGACCTCACCATGAAGGCCGATGTCGCTTCTTCCGCCCTGCCGGCCGCGGTGCGCGGCATGCTTGGCGAGACGGCTGCGTTGAGCGCCGTGCTGAAGCGCGATGCCAAAGGCAATGTCAATGTCGACGGGCTGAAGCTGAATTCTGGCGCGCTCAGCGCCGATGGCCAGGCGAGTCTTGCCGACGGCAAGCTCGCCGCCGGAATCAGGGGGGCGCTGAGCGATGTCTCGGGACTCTCGAAAGACGCCAAGGGCGCCATTGGCTTTGCCCTGAATGCGCAAGGCCCGGTCATCGCGCCCGACCTGTCGATGACGGTGGAGAGCGACCGGCTTACGGTCGCGGCGCGCGAGATCACCGGGCTGAAGCTTACGGCCAGCGGCAAGGCCGATGCCGCCAATCCGGCGGCGAATGTGCAGCTCACCGGAAATGTCGCCGGCCAGAACCTGCAGGGCAGCGCGGTGCTCGCCACGACCAATGGCAGCCGCGCGATCAACGGGCTTTTGCTGTCGCTCGGCCCCAACAAGATTTCGGGCAATCTCGCCCTCGACGACGCCTTCGTGCCGGTCGGCACCGTTTCGCTCGATTTGCCGGACATCGGGCCGCTCGCCGCGCTGGCGCTGGAAAAGGCAGAGGGCAATGTGCGCGGCACGATCGCCTTCACCAAGGCGGCCAACGGGCCGAATGTCGCGATCAAGGCGAACACTTCGGAGGTCAAGCGCGGCGATCTCTCGGCCAGGAATGTGGCCATCGACGCGCAGATCGCGAACTACATGGCAGCACCCGTCATCGCCGGCACGGTGCGCGCGGAGAGCGTGACGTCTGGCGGCACCGCCATCACCGGCATCAATGTCGATCTCAAGCGCGACGGCGACTGGACCGGCTTCTCGGGCGGCGCCACCGTCAAGAACATCCCGGCCAAGGCCGCCGGCCGCGTGAAGGTCGCCAACGGCACGACGACCGTCGAGCTCGCGTCCGGCCAGGCGACCGTGCAGGGCATCAAGGCGGCGATCGCKCAGGCCTCGACGATCAACATCGCCAACGGCGTGACGACGCTCGACCGGCTGGTTCTCAATCTCGGCGGCGGTACGGCGACGGTGACGGGCAAGGTCGCGCAGGCGCTCGACATCAACGCCAATCTGGCGAGGGTGCCGATCTCGCTCGCCAACAGTTTCTCGCCCGGTCTCGACGCGGCCGGTTCGATCTCGGGCACGGTTAAGGTCACCGGCGCGCCGGCGAGCCCCTCGGTCGCCTTCAACATCGATGCTTCAGGTGTGCAGACCTCGCAGACGCGCGGCGCCGGTCTCGGCGGCATGAACGTGTCGTCGTCCGGTACTTTCGCCGGCAACAAGCTCGCCTTCGACGCCAATATCAGCGATGGCGCCGGCCTCGGCCTCAAGGGCGGCGGCTCGGTGACGGTGGCGGGCACGCCGGCCCTGGTGCTCGACTTCAACGGCAAGGTGCCGTTCTCCTTCCTGGCCGCGAAACTCGCCGCGCAAGGGCTGGGGCTGACCGGAACCGCGAACGTCAATGTGCAGGTGCGCGGCCCGGCGTCGTCGCCGGTGATCGGCGGAACGGTCAGCACCTCCGGCGCCCGGCTGGTCGATGCCCGCTCCGGCCTTGCGGTGAACGACATCGCGGCGGACGTTTCGATCGGGAACGGCGTCGCCAGGATCAACCGGCTCACCGGCACGCTTTCGACGAAAGGCAATCTTTCGGCCAGCGGCACGGTGGGCATCGTGCCGGCGCAAGGCTTCCCGGCCGACCTGTCGATCAAGCTCATCGATGGCCGCTACACCGACGGCCGGGTGGTGACCGCCAATCTCGGCGGCGACCTGACGATCAAGGGGCCGCTCGTCTCGGCGCCGGTGATCGCCGGCACGATCAACCTGGCGAGGACGGTCATCACTGTCCCGGAAAAGCTGCCGGGGTCGCTTTCGGCGCTGGATGTCAAACACAAGAACGCGCCGGCGTCCGTGCGGGCGCAGGACAAGGCGCTGCGCCCGGCAACGTCCAGCGGCAGCAGCAAGAGCGGCAGCGGCCTGACGCTCGACGTGACGGTGAACGCGCCGAACCAGATCTTCATCCAGGGCAGGGGTGTCGACGCCGAGCTCGGCGGGTCGCTGAAGCTGACGGGGCCTGCCTCGTCGCCGCAGGCGGTCGGCACTTTCACCCTGCAGCGCGGACGGCTGACCATTCTCTCCAAACGGCTGACCTTCACCGAGGGCACGATCGGGTTCCAGGGTTCGCTGGTTCCCTATCTCAACATGACGGCGACCACGACGACGAGCAGCGCCACGGTCACGATCGTCGTGTCGGGTGAGGCGACCGATCCGAAGTTCACCTTCTCCTCCGTGCCGGCGCTGCCCCAGGACGAGGTGCTGGCGCAGCTCATCTTCGGCCAATCCATGTCCAAACTGTCACCGCTGCAGATCGCGCAACTTGCAAGCGCGGCCGCGCAACTGGCGGGCGTCGGCGGCTCGACCTCGCTGCTCGAGAACCTGCAAAGCGCCATCGGCGTCGACGATCTCGACGTKACGACGGACGAGAAGGGCGGCACCGCGGTTTCGGCCGGCAAATACCTCAACGACCGCACTTATGTGACCATACAGAAGGGCGACAAGCCGGGTTCCGGCAAGGCGACGATCGACCTCAATGTCGGTCGCGGCGTGAAGCTGCGCGGCGAGGCCAACGATGCAGGCGAAGCCAAGGGCGGCGTCTTCTACGAACGCGAATATTGAGGCTCAGCCTGCGTTTCTGCGCTCGCCCGGGGGGCTGTCCGCCGCGGGCGCGGGAGCCTTATCCGCATAAAATGTACTGATTTAATCGTTCGCGACGATTTTTTGGGAAATCGGCGTCGCGATAACAAATTTGCGTCAAGACTGTCGCTATCGCGCGAACCGGGTTGCAACCAAAGATGCACATTCCCGGCATGTTCCTACTCCACACCGTGTTTTGACATCACGGCCTGGATGCGGAATGTTACAAGGCGGAAAGCCAACAATGGGAGTAAGTCATGGCAATCTATAAAAGCAATGGTGATCGCGTTCCGGATCACATCCTGAAAATGGCCGAAGACGCCAAGTCAGGTAATGTGGACCGTCGCGAATTTCTGGCTTTGGCCAGCCTTTTCGGCGCATCGACGGCAATGGCCTACGGCATGCTCGGCCTCGCCGATCCGACGCCGGCCAGGGCCGAGGACGTGCAGGGCAAGAAGGGCGGCGTCCTGAAGGTCGCCATGTCCATCAAGGATCCCAAGGATCCGCRCACGGCGGACTGGTCGGAAATCTCCAATGCCGAGCGCCAGGCGCTCGAGCCGCTGGTGAAGTACACGAAGGAATACACCTTCGCGCCCTACCTGCTGGCGAGCTGGGACATCAATGACGACGCCACCGAGTATACGCTGCATGTGCGGCCGGGCGTCGAATGGAACAATGGCGACAAGTTCACCGCCGACGACGTGATCTATAATTTCACCCGCTGGGCCGACAAGGGCGCGGAAGGCAACTCGATGCCTGGCCGTCTTGGCAGCCTCGTCGACRACACGACCAAGAAGCTGCGCGAAGGCTCCGTCGTCAAGGTCGACGACATGACGGTCAAGCTCAAGCTGTCGAARCCCGACATCGCCATCATCCCGAACCTGTGCGACTATCCGGCGCTGGTGGTGCACAAAACCTTCGATGAGAAGGGCGCCAACTTCAAGAATTGCCCRATCGGCACCGGCCCGTTCGAGCTGGTTTCCTATGATGTCGRCCAGAAGGTGGTCTACAAGCGCCGCAYGACCGGCAAGTGGTGGCAGGGCGAGGCCTTCCTCGACGGGGTCGAGTTCATCGACTATGGCACCGATCCGGCCGCGACCGTCTCGGCTTTCGAATCGGGCGAAGTCCACACCAACCAYGAAACGACCGCCGACTATATCAAGATCATCGCCGATGTCGGCGCGCCGGTCTCGGAAGTCGTGACGGCGGCCACCGTGGTGTCGCGCTTCAACGTCACCCACAAGCCCTATGACGACCAGAAGGTTCGTCAGGCGATGCTGCTTGCCGTCGACAACGCCACCGTGCTGCAGCTCGGCTACGGCAATGCAGGCACGCCGGCCGAAAACCACCATGTCGCGCCGATCCATCCGGAATATGTCAAGCTGCCCGAGGTCAAGCGCGATATCGCCAAGGCCAAGCAGATGCTGACGGAAGCCGGCGCGATCGATTTCGAGCACGAGCTGATCAGCAACGACGAGGACTACCACAAGAACACCACGGACGCGATCGCGGCGCAGCTGCGCGAAGCCGGCATCAAGGTGAAGCGCACCGTGCTGCCGAGTTCGACCTTCTGGAACGACTGGACGAAGTATCCCTTCTCGGAGACCAACTGGAACATGCGCCCGCTGGGCATCCAGGTGATCGCCATCGCTTACCGCACCGGCGAAGCGTGGAACGAGACGGCCTACGCCAATCCGGACTTCGACAAGAAGGTTAATGAGGCGCTCGGCATCGCCGATGCGGAGAAGCGCAAGGTCGTGATGAAGGACATCGAGCAGATCCTGCAGGATTCCGGCATCATCATCCAGCCTTACTGGCGCAAGCTCTACATCAACATCAAGCCCGAGGTGAAGAACCACTCGATGCACCCCACCTACGAGCACGACTTCGGCAAGGTCTGGCTCGACCAGGCGTGATCCATGGCGCGATGAATACGAGGGGCAGCCGCCCCTCGTATTTGCAGCTTCGTTGTCGTTGCATGACCTGCAGCGGCGGCGGGGCGCCATCCGCATTACGAAACAGGGTTGAACGTATCTGACCCCAACCCGGCCGGCAGGGGGGCACACATGTTCTCATTCATCGCCAGACGCATCGGCACGATACTACTCACGATGCTGTGCCTGACGCTGGTCGTCTTCTTCCTCGTCAATCTCGAGCCCAATCTGAAGAAGCTGGCGATCAGCCAGACCGAGATGCACACGCCCGCCGACCAGCTTGAAAGCTGGCTGGTCAACCATGGCTACCGGCAGAATTTCTTCCTGCGTTACGGCCAGTGGCTGGGCGTCCTGCCGAAGCATCCGATCACCGATCCRGCGACCGGCAAGACCACGCAGCGCTTCTCCTTCTGCAACGACCCGACCGAGYCGCAATTCTCCRGCGTGYTGCAGGGCGATTTCGGCTGCTCGACCAAGTTCAAGACGACGGTCGCGGCGAAGCTCTTCCCGGCGCTCGGCGCCACCGGTTTGCTGATGTTCTGGGTGCTGGCGGTGATGGTGCCGATCTCGCTGCTGATCGGGATTCTGGCCGGCATGCGCGAAGGCTCGCGCACCGACCGCGTGCTGTCGGTCGCCTCGATCGCCTCGACAGCGACGCCCGAATATGTGTCGGGCGTCATCTTCACCGTCATCTTCGCATCCTGGCTCGGCTGGCTGAACGRCTCGGCGGCGTCCGCCAGCCAGGGCATCACRTTCTACAATTTCACGCTGCCGGTGATCACGCTGGCGATCTACGGCATAGGCTATATCGCGCGCATGACACGCGCCTCGATGGTCGAGGTGATGACGCAGCAATATATCCGCACAGCCCGGCTGAAGGGCCTGTCCTTCAGCAGCGTGGTGATCAAGCACGCGCTGCGCAACGCGCTGATCGCGCCCTTCACCGTCATCATGCTGCAGTTCCCGTGGCTGCTCACCGGCGTCGTCATCGTCGAGGTGATGTTCCGCTACCAGGGCTTTGGCTACACGCTGGTCGAAGCCGCCGGCAACAACGACATCGATCTGCTGCTCGGCTGCTCGCTGGTCTCGGTGTTCATCGTACTGATCACCCAGCTCATCTCGKATGYCGKCTWCKSSTTKMWMAAWMMRMGTATCAGGGTTCAGTAGGGGCAGGGCCGATGCAAACGGAATATATCAGCGCCTTCGATGTCGTTCTCGGCGTGCTCTGGCGGTTCTGGCCGGTCTGGGTGGCGCTCATCCTGGTGATGGGCGTGAGCTTCACCTACAGGCGGAAGCTCGGGCTCTACGGCCAGCTCTTCGACAGCGGCGTCGGCATCGCCGGCGTCTTCATCTGCCTGTTCTGGCTGTTCACGGCGATCTTTGCCTCCACCATCTCGCCCTTCGACCCGCTGGCTCAGGTCTCGGTGATGAAGGATACRCTGCCTGGCGCTATCGAACCGGCGTCGAAACTCGTCTACTATTTCGGCGGCGACAAGCTCGCCCGCGACGTGTTCTCGCGCATGGTCTATGGCAGCCAGATCGTTCTGATCATCGCGCCGGCCGCCACCGGCTTCGCGCTGATGGTGGGCATCACGCTTGGCCTGCCGGCCGGTTACTATGGCGGCAAGATCGACACGCTCTTGTCCTTCCTCGCCAATCTGGTGCTGGCCTTCCCGGTGATCCTGTTGTTCTACCTCCTGGTGACGCCGGGCATCATGGACACGCCGATCCCCTATGCGATGGCGGGATTGTTCTTCCTGTTCCCGATCATCTTCTTCTGCGTCCTGTTCTGGACCCGATACAAGAACCGGCCGGACCGRCTCTATATCCTGCTCGGCATCACGCTGGTCTTGGGCGGCTGGATCTATKCGGGCCTGGTCTTCGACAAGGATCCGCTGCACATCGTMCATATCGATCCCAACCAGCTCAACATCTTCGTGGCGGTGGTGTTCGCCTCCAGCCCCGGCGTGTTCCGCATCGTGCGCGGCCTGACCATGGACATCAAGACGCGCGACTATGTGGCGGCGGCGCAGACGCGCGGTGAATCGCCCTGGTACATCATGCTGTGGGAGATCCTRCCCAATGCGCGGGGCCCGCTGATCGTCGATGCGTGCCTGCGCATCGGCTACACGACGATCCTGCTCGGGACGCTCGGCTATTTCGGCCTGGGCCTGGCGCCGGAAAGCCCCGACTGGGGCACCGCGATCAAGGACGCCAGCCGGCTGTTGCGTTCCTTCATCCACCCAGCGCTGCCGCCGACGATCGCCCTGATGTCATTCGTGCTGGGGCTGAACCTTTTGGCGGACTCGCTGCGCGAACAGTCGATGAAGGATTGATGGTGGCGGTTCAGGCCCTACCTGCTGGAACAATTTAGGATTGGAGCGACCCATGAACGAGGCAGTTCGAAATCCGGCTCAACCCATCATCGAGATCGAGAACCTCTCGATCTCCTTCTTCACCCGCAAGGGCGAGATACCGGCCGTGATGGATTTTTCCTGCACGGTCATGCCCGGCGAGGCGATGGGCATCGTCGGCGAATCCGGCTGCGGCAAGTCGACCGTGTCGCTCGGCATCATGCGCGACCTCTCCAACATCGGAAAGATCGTCGGCGGGCGCATCAAGTTCCAGGGCAGGGACATGGGCGAGATGTCGGACGAAGAGCTGCGCGCCATCCGCGGCAACAAGATCGCCATGATCTACCAGGAGCCGATGGCAAGCCTCAATCCGGCGATGAAGATCGGCCAGCAACTGATGGAAGTGCCGCTGATCCACGACAAGGTATCGAAGGAAGAGGCGTATAATCGCGCGCTGGAGATGGTGCGTGCGGTGAAATTGCCCGATCCCGAGCGCATGATGCGCTCCTATCCGCATCAGTTGTCCGGCGGTCAGCAGCAGCGCATCGTGATCGCCATGGCGCTGTTGTCGAAGCCGGCGCTGCTTCTGCTCGACGAGCCGACCACCGCGCTCGACGTCACCGTCGAGGCCGGCATCGTCGAGCTGGTCAAGGGGCTCGGCGAGAAGTTCGGCACCTCGATGATCTTCGTCTCGCACAATCTCGGCCTCATCCTGGAAACCTGCGACAAGATCACGGTGATGTATTCCGGCGAGGCGGTCGAGACCGGCAAGATCGAGGACGTGTTCGACCGGATGCGCCACCCCTATACGCAAGGGCTGTTCCGCTCGATCCCGCTGCCCGGCGCCGACAAGAATTCGCGGCCGCTGATCTCCATTCCCGGACAGTTGCCGCTGCCGCATGAGCGGCCGAAGGGCTGCAATTTCGGGCCGCGCTGCCACCATTTCGTCGAGGGCGTCTGCAACGCGGCGGAAATCCCGATGATCCCGGTCGAGGGCCATGAGGGGCATTTCTCGCGCTGCGTGCGCTTCAACGAGATCGACTGGGAGGCGCTGCCGCCCGGCGCCAAGAAGGTCAACGAAAAGGTCGAGCCCGGTGCGCCGGTGCTGAAGATCCAGGACCTCAAGAAATACTACAAGGTCGGCGGCAGCGAGGTGTTCGGCTCCAGCGAAGGCCGCGTCGTCAAGGCCAACGAGACGATCTCGTTCACCGCGCGCGAATCCGAGACGGTGGCGATCGTCGGCGAGTCCGGCTGCGGGAAGTCGACGCTGGCCAAGGTGCTGCTCGGCCTCGAGACCGCCAGCTCCGGCACGGTGACTTTGGCCAACAAGGAAATCCAGTCTACGGGGATCGAGAACCGCGGCGTCGACACGGTCTCGTCGATCCAGATGGTGTTCCAGAATCCGTTCGACACGCTGAATCCCAGCCACAGCGTCGGCTCGCAGATCATCCGCACGCTGGAGAAGTTCAATGTCGGCAAGAATGTCGCCGAGYGGCGCCAGCGCATGCTGGAGCTGCTCGATCTGGTGAAGCTGCCCAGGGCCTTCGAGACGCGCAAGCCGCGCCAGCTTTCGGGGGGCCAGAAGCAGCGCATCGGCGTCGCGCGCGCCTTTGCCGGCGACGCCAAGGTGGTGGTGGCCGACGAGCCGGTCTCGGCGCTCGACGTCTCGGTGCAGGCGGCGGTGACCGAACTCTTGATGGACATCCAGCGCAAGAACAAGACGACGATGCTGTTCATCAGCCACGATCTGTCGGTGGTGCGCTATATCGCCGATCGCGTCGTCGTCATGTATCTGGGCTATATCGTCGAGCAGGGCACGACCGACCAGATCTTCTCGCCGCCTTACCACCCCTACACTGAGGCGCTGCTGTCCGCGATCCCGATCGCCGACACCAGCGTGGTCAAGAAGCACATCGTGCTCGAAGGCGACATCCCGTCGGCGATGAACCCACCGACCGGCTGCCCGTTCCAGACGCGTTGCGGCTACAAGAAGCTGGTGCCGGACAATCTGTGCGAGACCAAGGTGCCGCCGGTGAAGAATCTCGGCGGCGGCCATACGAGCCTGTGCTGGCTTTCGGACGACGTGCTGGCCAAGATGGAGCCGGTCATCAAGTTCGACAAGGAGCACGCCGCGCGTGAGGGCGTTCCGGACGATGCGCCGCATGGCGAGGGGCCGGGCTTTGCCGGCACGCCGCCGCAGCGCCCGGACGGCAAAAACGCCAGTGCGGAAGCTGATGCGACCGGAGAAGGCGTCGAGGAGAACGACGCGGTGCTTAAAGCCCGTCGCCATGAAGTGCGCGACGAGGATTCGGAAACCGGTGTCTCAAGGCCGAAGGACACGACAAGGCGGCATTAACCCCAGAAGGGTGTCAGCTGCCGCATTGCCGTAGCTGCGCGGCGTAGTCGCGGGCCATCTGGTCGGTGGCGCGCGCGTAGCTTTGCACGCCGGCGTCGCCGCGGTTGCCGCGGCCATAGGCTGTCCAGCCGAGATAGTACGCCAGATAGAGATTATAGGTGTCGTTGCGGGCGACACCGAACGTGTCGGCGGTCTTGGAATGGTACCAGCCGACGAAATCGATGGCGTCGGCAAAGCGTGTCCGGCGCGCCGCCCAGTTGCCGGTCTCGCTTTGATATTGCGACCAGGTGCCGTCGAGCGCCTGCGAATAGCCGGTGGCACTCGAGACATGGGTCCACGGGATGAAGCCGAGCAGCTTGGTGCGCGGCGGGCGGGCATTGCTCTTGAAGCCGGATTCCTTACGCACCGTGGCCATCAGCACGGGAACGGGGATGCCGTATTTCCGCTCGGTCCGCTCGGCGGCGGACTGCCAGTTGTCGAACCAGCCGTCATTCTGGTCGAAGACGGCGCAGACATTGTTGATGTGGCTGGGCGCCGTCGCGCAGGCCGAAAGCGCCAGCAGCACGGAAACAGCGACAATTTTACTAAAACTCGACCTACGCATTGGACGACGAATAGGCCGAAATCATAAAAGGAGTCTTGCTCGCTTCCTTAACGCGGACGTGGCGGCATGAAAAATCGAATATCGGTATTACGACCGCCTGTGTCGTAATTCTTTTCTTCGATTTTGAGAAATGCCGCCTTGGCTAAAATCACGCCGGCAAATGGCGAATTCCTGACAGCTCGCATGTGATGCCGGCGCTCTGATGCGCGCATGAGCGAACCAAGACGCAAGCGCGGCGAGCGCACCAGCAACCGGGGACCAGCCGCCATCCCGCAACTGCCACGACGGCGGGTGGAGAATCCCTACCCGCCGATGGCGCTGCTGTCGGCCGACCAGATCGAGGCCATCCACCAGGCATCGATGCATATCCTGGAAAACTTCGGCATCGAGGTGATGAGCCCGCGCGCGCTGTCGCTGTTCGAGCGCRCCGGGGCCAAGGTCGACCACGGCTCGATGAATGTGCGCGTCGATCGCGGCATGGTCGAGGAGGCGCTGAAGTCGACGCGTTCGACCTACATGCTGATGCCTCGAAACCCGAACAACGCCATCCATCTCGGCGATAGCACCATCAACTTCACACTCGTCGCCGGCCCGCCCAATGTGCACGACATGGAACGCGGCCGGCGCGCCGGCAACCTTGACGACTATTCGGACCTCGTGCGGCTGGCGCAGCATTTCAACTGCATCCACATGCTGGGAAACCAGGTCTGCGCGCCGATCGAGCTGCCGGCGAACACAAGGCATATGGACACCTATTTCGCCAATCTGACGCTGACCGACAAATGTTTCCATGTCTCAGCGATCGGGCGGGGGAGGGCGCTCGACGGCATCGAGATGATGGCGATCGCGCGTGGGCTGACGCTGGATCAGATGGCGCAGGACCCCGGCGTCACCACCATCATTTCTGTCAACTCGCCGCGCCGCTTCGACGAGATGATGGCCGAAGGGCTGATGACCATGGCCGAATACGGCCAATCGGTGGCGGTGACGCCATTCACGCTGATGGGCGCGATGAGCCCGGTGACGCTTGCCGGCGCGCTGGCGCAGCAGAACGCCGAAGCGTTGTTYGGCATCGTGCTGACACAGTTGGTTCGCCCCGGCGCGCCGGTGATGTATGGCGCCTTCACCTCCAATGTCGACATGAAGTCGGGCGCGCCGGCCTTCGGCACGCCGGAAAACACCAAGGCCAACATCGCCTCCGGGCAGTTGGCGCGACGCTACAACTTGCCCTACCGCACGACGCCGGGCTCGGCCTYCAACGCCGCCGACGCGCAGGGCGCCTATGAGACGATGATGGCGCTGTGGGGCGCGGTGCTCGGCCATGGCAACCTCGTCTATCATGCCGCCGGCTGGYAGGAGGGCGGGCTGACGGCCTCGTTCGAGAAGCTCATCATCGATGTCGAGCTGATCCAGCACATGATAGAGTTCCTGCGGCCGATCGCGGTCGACGAGGCGGAGCTCGCGGTCGAGGCGCTGGGCGCGGTGCCGACGGGCGGCCACTTCTTCGGCGAGCCGCACACGCTGGAGCGTTATGCCACCGCCTTCTACCAGCCGATGCTTTCCAACTGGCAGAATTACGAGGCCTGGCAGGAGGCTGGCGCGCTCGACACGACGGCGCGCGCGACCAGGCTTTGGAAGAAGGCGCTGGAGGAATATGTCCAGCCGGTTATGGATCCCGCCGTGCGCGAAGCGCTCGAAGCCTATATGGCGCGTCGCAAGGAAGCGATCGGGCAAGGCGAGCCGTGAGGGAACAGCTTCCCATCCTGATTCATTTCAATCTCTCAACTCACTGAACCAACGAGAAAAAGTCCATGAAGTCGCATGCAAAGGTCGTGGTCATCGGCGGCGGTGTCGTCGGAAGCTCGGTGCTGTTCCATCTTGCCCGCCATGGCTGGACCGATGTCGTGCTGCTGGAACGCGATGAGCTGACGTCGGGCTCGACCTGGCATGCGGCCGGCGGCATGCACACCATCAATGGCGATCCCAACGTCGCCAAGCTGCAGAAATACACGATCTCGCTCTACAAGGAGATCGAGGAGCTTTCGGGACAGGCGACCGGCGTGCACCTGACCGGCGGCGTGCTCCTGGYGGCGACCGAGGCGCGGCTCGACTGGCTGCGCGGCGTGGTGTCCAAGGGCCGCTATCTCGGCATCGACCTGGAGGTGATCTCGGCGAAGGAGGCGGCGGAATTGATGCCGCTCATCGATCCCAGCCAATTCGTCGGCGCCGTGCGCAACAAGGAGGACGGCCATCTCGACCCGTCCGGCGTGACGCATGCCTATGCCAAAGCGGCGCGGAAACTCGGCGCCGAGGTCGAGCGCTTCACCAAGGTCGAGGACATCGTGCGCCGGCCCGACGGCTTATGGCGCGTCATCACCAACAAGGGCGATGTCATTGCCGAGCATGTCGTCAATGCCGGCGGGCTCTGGGCGCGCGAGGTCGGCCGCATGGTCGGGCTGGAACTGCCGGTGCTCGCCATGGAGCATATGTACCTGATCACCGAGGACATGCCGGAAGTCGCCGACTGGAACAAGAAGACCGGCACCGAGATCATCCACGCGGTCGACTTCGACGGCGAGCTCTATCTGCGCCAAGAGCGCGGCGGCATGCTGATGGGCACCTATGAAAAGGCGAACAAGGTCTGGTCGGAGTTCAGCACACCTTGGAATTTCGGCCATGAACTGCTGGAGCCGGATATCGACCGCATCGCGCCGTCRCTGGAAGTCGGCTTCCGCCACTTCCCCGCTTTCCAGAAGACCGGCATCAAGCAGATCATCAACGGCCCCTTCACCTTCGCGCCCGACGGCAATCCGCTGGTCGGTCCGGTACGCGGCCTGCCGGGCTTCTGGGTCGCCTGCGGCGTCATGGCCGGCTTCAGCCAGGGCGGCGGCGTCGGCCTTGCGCTCYCCAACTGGATGATCGAGGGCGATCCGGGCGCCGACATCTGGGCGATGGACGTGGCGCGCTACGGCGATTGGGCGACGATGGCCTACACCAATGCCAAGGTGCGCGAGAATTATTCGCGGCGTTTTTCGATCCGCTTCCCGAACGAGGAGCTGCCTGCCGGCCGTCCGCTCAAGACGACGCCTCTCTACGACACGCTTGCCGCCAGGGGCGCGCAATGGGGCGTATCCTATGGGCTCGAAGTGCCGCTCTGGTATGCGCCGGAAGGCGTCACCGACGAGTTTTCCTGGCGGCGTTCGACCGACTTCGATCATGTCGGCAAGGAGGTCGCGACGGTGCGCAACGGCGCCGGCCTGTCGGAGATTTCGAACTTCGCCAAATACAAGGTGACGGGCGAGGGAGCTGCTGGATGGCTCGACCGCATATTCGCCTGCAAGCTGTCCAGGCGTGGCCGCATGACGCTGGCGCCGATGCTGAAGGAGGACGGCAAGCTGATCGGCGATTTCACTTTGGCCAACATCGACGACGCAGAGTGGTTCATCGCCGGCTCCGGCATCGCCGAGCAGTACCACATGCGCTGGTTCGAGGCGCATCTGCCCAAGGATGATGGCTTGGTGYGGATCGAGGCGCTGGGCCAGAAGCTCACCGGCCTTGCGATCGCCGGGCCGAAGGCGAGGGAGGTGCTGGCCAAGGTTACCCGCGCCGACATCTCCAACGCCGCGTTCCCGTTCATGGCGGTTGCGCGAATGGATATCGGCATGGCGCCGTGCCTCGTCGGCCGCGTCAGCTATACCGGCGATCTCGGCTACGAGATCTGGGTGGCGCCGGAATACCAGCGTGCCGCCTATCAGGCGCTGGTCAAAGCCGGCGAGGAATTCGGCATCGGCCTGTTCGGCTCGCGCGCGCTCAACGCGCTGAGGCTCGAAAAGAATTACGGCTCGTGGGCGCGCGAGTACCGGCCGATCTACGGCCCGGTCGAGGCCGGGCTCGACCGTTTCGTCGCCTATGGCAAGGACGCGGATTTCATCGGCAAGCAAGCAGCGCTGGCTGAACGCAGAGAGGGCGGCAAGCTCAGGCTGCGCGCCTTCATCGTCGAGGCCGCTGATGCCGATGTGATCGGTGACGAGGCGATCTGGCACGACGGYGTCGTGCGTGGCTGGGTCACGTCCGGCGGTTATGCGCATAATGCGAAGACGTCGGTCGCCATGGGTTATGTGCCGAAGGAGATCGCCGACAGACCGGACGGTTTCGAAATCGAGATCCTCGGCAAGCGCCACACGGCGCGCATTCAGGCGGCGCCGCTGTTCGACGCCAATTTCGAGCGGATGCGCGGCTAGGGCAATTCCAGGAAAAAGTGCGAAGCGGTTTCCCGTCCGGAATTGCGTAAAAACAAAAAGCTCCCGGGCGCAACCTGGATGCTTCAAGCGCCGCGGCGGTTGTCCAGTGCGAAAGCGCCGGACCCGGCGAAGATCAGGTAGAGGAAGATGAAGCAGAAGGAGATCGCCAAGTCGCCACCGTTGTTGACGGGGAAGAAGCCGCGCGGGAAGTGCGCCATGAAATAGGCGATGGCCATTTCGCCGGCCAGAAGGAACGCGACCGGGCGGGTGAAGAGGCCGAGCGCCAACAGGATGCCGCCGGCGAATTCGAGGATGYCGGCAGYCGTCGTCAGCCCGGTCAGGGCGTGCGGCTCGGYGCTGGCCGGGAAGTTGAACAGCTTCTGCGAGCCATGTTCGATGAACTGCAAGGCAGTCATGATGCGCAACACGCCCAGCGCTTGCGGACGGTACCGGGTGAGGCCTTCGAAAAGCTTCATCTAAAACTCCATTTTAGCCTCCCCGTCCGGCCATAAATTATCGCCCGGCAGTGGACCACTCACTTCCCATGGCTCGCCATCAACAATCGGTGAGTGGAAATGGTTTCATTTTTCCCAGAACCATTCTCGCAATGGTTGCATATCTATCCTTAAAGTTGTATTTGTGGATGGAGGCATCAACCGCACGGATCCGCTTTGCCATGAAAAAAGTCGTCATTGTCAGCCTGTTCGCAATCCTCGCAGGCACCAGCTTCGCCGCAGCCGCAGACGCGGGTTGCGATGCCTTCAAATGGCCGGTCGCGCGCGAGCAAGCCCTGTTTCCGACAGCGCCCRCGGCTCAGTCCGGCRCTACCCTCACGGTCGGGCAAGCGGCGGATTTCTCGCTTGAAGCCGTGGACATGGTCAGCTTCGAAGTGCCGCCAGACCGTGCACCGAAAGCCGGCACGTTCGGCGCGATCGCAAATGTGACCGTGCCGCCTGATGGGGAGCTGCAGCTCAGCCTGTCCGACGAGGCCTGGATCGACGTCGTGCAGGATGGCAAGACCGTGAAATCGTCGGCATTCAGCGGCGCGAGGACCTGCCCGGGAATCCGCAAGAGCGTTCGCTTCAAGCTCGCGGGCGGCGCGGCGATCATCCAGGTCAGCGGTGCGAAAAAGGCCGATCTGAAGCTGGCGGTGCTGACGCCGGAGTGACCCGGCGCCAGCCAGCGGTAGGCGGTCTACCTCACCGGCGCCAGCAAGGCGAAATGCGCGCCCTGCGGGTCCTGGCACTGGATGATCCACTGGCCGCTCGGCACGTCCATCGGACCCATGATGACCTTGCCGCCATTGTCGGTGACGCGCTTGGCGGCGGCGTCGATGGCGTCGACGTTGAAATAGAACTGCCAGACGGGAACCGGGATCTGCGGCGGCTTGTTCATGATGCCGCCGCCGGATTCGGGACCGGCGCCAAAGGTTTTGTAGATACCCATCTCGCCCATGTCGAACTCGCCGGCACTCTCCCAGCCGAATTGGCTGGAATAGAAATCGAAGGCGGCTTTCCAGTCGGTCGTGTAGAGCTCATGCCAGCCGACATGGCCAAGCGTGGTCGCCGGCACCGGCGGCTGTTCAGGCTGATTGGGCTGCAGGAACATGAAGGCCGCGCCTTGCGGATCGGCGACGACGGCGAAGCGGCCGACGCCCGGAATGTCGTCGGGCGCGCGATGGACCGCGCCGCCGGCGTTGTTGAGCGCTTGCGTCGAGGCGTCGGCATCCTTGGTGTAGATGTAGCCCATCCAGGCCGGCGGCATGCCCATCTTCGCAGGTTCTTCCGGCATGGTCATCAAGCCGCCGACGCCGCGCACGGCGGAATTCACGACGATGTAGCGGGGCATGCCGGGCGCCTTGTCGAAGGGCTCGGCTTTCCAGCCGACAACGGCGGTGTAGAAGGCCTCGGCGGCGTCGAGGTCGGTGGTCATCAGTTCGTACCAGAAGAAAGGTTGCGGGGATTTCGGCATGGTCGGTCTCCTCACCGGTTCAGGCAGCGATCGCGGTTCGATCCATCCTAGGACGATCCTGGCGACAGAAATCCGACATGGGCCGAAAATCCTGGACGGCAAGGCGCTGCACTCCCCTGATCTTGCATAGCCGGTGCTTTTCGACTTTGCTGCCGTCAAAGAGGGGGTCGCGTTCTTCCATGCGTCAGATGTCGCTCACGCCCGAGCTTGTCGCTCTTTGCCATCGCGAGGAGATCGATCCCGGTCCGAGCGGGGAGTGGACGCAGCTCAGCGACGACGATTTCCGCGCGCTCGGCGCGCGTCTCGCCGGCGAAGCCGACGCCGGACCGCTTTGGGTGTTCGCCTATGGCTCGCTGATCTGGAAGCCGGCCTTCGAGTCGGTCGAGCAGCAACGCGCCTCGGCGCATGGCTGGCATCGCTCCTTCTGCCTGGATCTCGTGYGCTGGAGGGGCAGCGCCGCGCAGCCCGGACTGATGATGGCGCTCGAACGCGGCGGACGCTGCGACGGCGTGATCTACCGCCTGCCGGACGGTGACAAGGCCGCCCAGATCGAAAGGCTGTTGCGGCGCGAGATCGACGATCACGAGGCCGTTGCCTCCGTCAGGTGGGTTCCGGTGCGTACGGCGCAAGGCCGGCTGCGGGCGCTGGGCTTCTGGGTTGGCGTGACCGGCAGAGGGACGTCTCTCGGGCAGCCGCTGGAGAAGGTCGCTTGGGTGCTGGCACGCGCGTGCGGCCATGTCGGCTCCGGCGCCGAATATCTCTACAACACCGTCAGCCATCTCGAGACCTTCGGCATCCATGACCGCAATCTGTGGCGGCTGCAGGAACTGGTGGCGCACGAGATCCGGTCGATACATCCCGCGAGGTTTGAAAATGCGGAGCCATCCGATGAGGCGGTAATGGCTATAACATGACTATAATTATCATATTTTTATCCAGTCAATACAGTGACTTGGCCGAAAATTGACCAATTGATAAAAAAATAAAACGTGCTAGCCTTCCCCAAAACGACAACAAGGGGAACTGGAATGGCGACTGGTCATTTCATCGAGGGCATTGCCGGCGGCCGGCTGTCTTCCGATCAATATGCCGATAATTTTTCCGACCTGCATCCCCCGCTCGACCACCACGAGGCGCTGGTCGAATCCGATCGCTGCTATTTCTGCTACGACGCGCCGTGCATGAACGCATGCCCGACCTCGATCGACATCCCGCTGTTCATCCGCCAGATCGCGACCGGCAATCCGCTGGGCTYGGCCAAGACGATCTTCGACCAGAACATCCTTGGCGGCATGTGCGCCCGCGTCTGCCCGACCGAGACGCTGTGCGAAGAGGTCTGCGTGCGCGAGGTGGCCGAAGGCAAGCCGGTGCAGATCGGCCGGCTGCAGCGCTACGCCACCGATGTCGCCATGAGCGAGGGCAAGCAGTTCTACAAGCGCGCCGAGCCGACCGGGAAAAGCATTGCCGTGGTCGGCGCCGGACCGGCCGGGCTGGCGGCGGCGCATCGCCTTGCCCGCCACGGCCATGAGGTGACGATCCTCGAGGCGCGGCCCAAGGCCGGCGGCCTTAACGAATATGGCATCGCCGCCTATAAGAGCGTCGACGATTTCGCCCAGGCGGAGGTCGACTATGTCACCGCGATCGGCGGCATCGACATCCAGAACGGCAAGGCGCTCGGCCGCGATTTCCAGCTGGCGGACCTGATGCGGAATTACGATGCGGTGTTTCTCGGGCTCGGGCTGGGAGGCGTCAATGCGCTGCGCGCCGAGGGCGAGGACGCGGACGGTGTCGCCAATGCGGTGGAGTTCATCTCGGAACTGCGCCAGGCAAGCGATCTCTCCAGCCTGCCGGTCGGCCGGCGCGTCGTCGTCATCGGCGGCGGGATGACGGCGATCGACGCCGCGGTGCAATCGAAGCTGCTCGGCGCCGAGGAGGTGACGATCTGCTACCGGCGCGGCCAGGAGCATATGAACGCTTCCGGCTTCGAGCAGGATCTGGCCGCCGCCAACGGCGTCACCATCCGCCACTGGTTGCAGCCCAAGCGCGTCATTGCCGAGAACGGCAAGGTCTCCGGGATCGAGCTCGAATACACCGCGATGAGCGGCGATAAGCTTGTCGGCACCGGCGAAAGGCTCACGCTCGTCGCCGACCAGGTGTTCAAGGCGATCGGCCAGAGTTTTGTGCCGGCGCATCTCAACGGCAGCAGCGAGCAGATTGAGCTGGAGGGCGGCCGCATCAAGGTCGATGCGGAAGGGCGCACCTCGCTGGCCAAGGTCTGGGCCGGCGGCGATTGCATCTTCGGCGGCGACGATTTGACCGTCTCGGCGGTGGCGCAGGGCCGAGACGCGGCCGAGAGCATCCACCGGGCACTGACCTCTAACGGGAGGGCATGAGCATGGCAGACATCCGCAACAATTTCATCGGCATCAAGTCGCCCAATCCGTTCTGGCTGGCTTCCGCGCCACCGACGGACAAGGCCTATAATGTCGAGCGCGCCTTCAAGGCGGGCTGGGGCGGCGTCGTGTGGAAGACGCTCGGCGAAGAAGGCCCGCCGGTCGTCAATGTCAACGGTCCGCGCTACGGCGCGATTTGGGGCGCCGACCGCCGCCTGCTGGGCTTGAACAACATCGAGCTGATCACCGATCGCGACCTGCAGACCAATCTGCGCGAGATGAAGCAGGTCAAGATGAATTGGCCGGACCGGGCGCTGGTCGCCTCGATCATGGTGCCTTGCGTCGAGGAAAGCTGGAAGGCGATCCTGCCGCTGGTCGAGGAGACCGGCGCCGACGGCATCGAGCTCAATTTCGGCTGCCCGCACGGCATGAGCGAGCGCGGCATGGGCTCGGCTGTCGGCCAGGTGCCGGAATATATCGAAATGGTGGTGCGCTGGTGCAAGCAGTATACGCGCATGCCCGTCATCACCAAGCTGACGCCCAACATCACCGACATCCGCAAGCCCGCAAGGGCAGCGYGCGCAGGTGGAACAGATGCCGTGTCGCTGATCAACACGATCAACTCGATCACCGGCGTCGATCTCGACAGTTTCGCACCACAGCCGACCATCGACGGCAAGGGCTCGCATGGTGGCTATTGCGGCCCGGCGGTGAAGCCGATCGCCATGAACATGGTGGCCGAGATCGCCCGCGATCCGGAAACGTACGGCCTGCCGATCTCGGGCATCGGCGGCATCACCACCTGGCGCGACGCGGCCGAATTCATGGCGCTCGGCGCCGRCAACGTGCAGGTCTGCACGGCGGCGATGACCTACGGCTTCAAGATCGTGCAGGAGATGATTGCGGGCCTGGAGAACTGGATGGACGAGAAAGGCCATGCGTCGCTCTCCGACATCATCGGCCGCGCCACGCCCAACGTCACCGACTGGCAGTATCTCAACCTCAACTATGTCGCCAAGGCGCATATCGACCAGGACGCCTGCATCAAATGCGGCCGCTGCCACATCGCCTGCGAAGACACCTCGCACCAGGCGATCACCAGCATGGTCAATGGGGCCAGGTATTTCGAGGTGATCGAGGCCGAATGCGTCGGCTGCAACCTCTGCGTCAATGTCTGCCCGGTCGAAGGCTGCATCACCATGGAGCCGCTGGCTGCCGGCGTCGTGGACCAGCGCACCGGCAAGCCGGTGTCGCCGATCTACGCCAACTGGACGACGCATCCGAACAATCCGATGGCCAAGGTGGCTGCGGAATAAGCTCGGGTTCCTCGCCCCACGACAGTGGGGAGAGGTGGCCCGGCGAAGCCGGGACGGAGAGGGGCCTTCGCGGCGGCTGGACACGCCGCGGCCCTTGATTGCTTTTTTCCCTGCGCCTCGTCCTTGACCGGTTTTGACTTCGCAGAGGGTATCCCCCTCTCCGTCCCGGCTTCGCCGGGCCACTTCTCCCCCGCTTTGCGGGGTGCGAGGAACCCAGGTTCTGCGAGGCGTCGTTCTCTTGCCATTGCGAATTGGCGGGCAATTTTCTCTTTTCTTATTGCAGATAAAAAATATCCACGATAAGAGATATCCATGAATTGGAGATCGGCACAATGAAACTGGGCGATGGCGTCGAAGCGGCCATCCACTGCGCGGCGACGCTGGCCAGCGTCGACGGCAACAGCACCATGCCGGGCGCGGCGCTTGCGGAGTGTTTCGGGCTATCGCCGAGCTATCTGTTGAAGCATCTCAACCAGCTCACGGCGGCGCGCATCCTGGAATCGGTGCCGGGGCCGGCGGGCGGCTACCGGCTGGCGCGGCCCGCCGAACGCATCACGCTGCTCGATATCGTGCTGGCCGTCGAAGGCAGGGAACCTGCGTTCCGTTGCGGCGAAATTCGCCAGCGCGGTCCGGTCAAGATCGACGCGTCGGCCTACGTCAAACCCTGCGGCATCAATGTCGCGATGCTCAAGGCCGAGCGCGCCTACCGGGCGGCGCTCGCCGAAGTGAAGCTGTCCGACATCGTGGCGGAGTATGCGGCTGAAGGCGATCCGCGGTCCTATGCCGCGAGCTGCGCCTTCGTCGAGCGTCACCAGCGGCCGCAGAAATCCGCTTCACCGAAGCAGCCTTGAACCCTAACCCACCCAAAACCCGGAAGGAAAGACGATGAAACAGAGATTACAGTTCTTTGCTAAAGCGCCCGAGATCATGAAGGCGGTGTCGGCGCTCAACAAGGCGGTGGACGAGTGCGGGCTGGAAGCGAGCCTGCTGCATCTGATCAAGCTCAGGGCCTCCCAGATCAACGGCTGCTCATATTGCGTCGAAATGCACAGCCGTGAGGCAAGACGCGACGGCGAGACCGAAACGCGGCTCTATCTGGTCGCCGCCTGGAAGGAATCGCCGCTGTTTTCCGAGCGCGAGCGCGCCGCACTTGCCTGGACCGAAGCGGTGACGCTGATCGCCGACAATGGCGTGTCGGACGAGCTCTACGCCCGCACGCTCGAACATTTCTCGGAGGAGGAACTGGTCAAGCTCTCGGTCGCGCTCGGCATGATCAACACCTGGAACCGGCTCTGCGTTCCCTTCCACGCCATCCATCCGATGCCGGCCGCCAAGGCGGCATGATCCGTAGGGCGCGCGGATGGAAATCCGCGCGCCTCCTCTCATTTTAGGCCGCGAACCTCAAACCGCCGTCGCAGGTCAGCACCTGGCCGGTCATGAAGCTGTTGGAGACCAGGAAGGCGATTGCCTCGGCGACATCCTCGGCACGGCCGATGYGGCCGACCGGGGTCTTGCCGGCATAGTCGGCGAACACCGCCTGCCGCTGATCGTCCGGCAAAAAGTCCCACCAGGGCGTGTCGATGACGCCGGGCGCCACGACGTTGACGCGCAGCRGCTTCAGCTCGACTGCCAGGATCGGCGCGACGGTCAAAAGCATGCCGTTGATGGCGCCGATGCCGGCGACGCCGGGCGCCGCGATCTGCGCCGAGACGGCCGAGATGAAGGTGACCGATCCGGCCTTGTTCAAGGTCGGCAAGGCCGCCTGCAGGCAGGACAATTGCGGCCGGATCTTCTCGTCGACGCCGCTGCCGATGTCGGCGAGGTTGAGCGTCGCGAACGGTCCCAATCCTTTGCCGCCGCTCGCGGCGAGAACCAGGTGATCGAACGGCCCGAGGTCTTTGAAAAACCGCTGCACCTCATCTGGATTGCCGGCATCGAACGCAGCCTTGTCGGCTGAGCCGCCCAGGCTCTTCCACGCTGTCTTGAGTTTTTCCTCGTTGCGGCCGGTGATCGTGACTTTCATGGCGGGGCTGACCAGCTTTTTGGCCGTCGCGAAGCCGATGCCGGATGAGCCGCCTATGATGACGCAATGTTCGATGGTCTCGCTCATGGGTGCTGTTCCTTGGATGTTGCAAAAGATTGTCCGGTCAATTCGAGGCTCAGCGCCCGCAGCCGGTGGCGGGCCTTTTCGTCATAGGCCTGGGCGTCGGCGCGCGATTCCCGCTGGCCGTCGAAATAAAGACCGCTGCGCCCGTCGAGCGCCGGCGATGCGGCGAGGTTGAAAATGGCGTCGGCGCCGGTTTCGACTGAGCTCCATGGCGTGACGCCCGCCTGCCGGACCATCGTGGTGTCCATGTAGCTTGCTGGATGCAAGGCATTGACGGTGATGCYGGTGCCGTCGAGTTGCTGAGCCAGATCGATGGTGAACAGGATCTGCGCCAGCTTGCTCTGGCAGTAGGCGCRCACGCCGCTATAGCCATGCGTCAGCATGACGTCGTCGAAATCGATCGCCTGCTGGCCGGCCGACGCGACATTGACGATGYGCGCCGGCGCGCTTGCCTTGATGAGCGGCAGCAGTTCCGACGTCAGCAGGAAGCCGGCGAGATAGTTGACGGCGAAGCGCAGCTCATAGCCGTCGGCGCTGACCTGCCGCTTGGCGCCCTGGCCGCCGGTGCCGACGCCGGCATTGTTGATCAGGATGTCGAGCCGGTCCGTCCTTGCGCGCACCGCTTCGGCGAGGCGGCGCACTTCGGCAAGCGAAGCGAGGTCGGCGGCGAGGAATTCCGCCTTGCCGCCCTTAGCCTCGATCGCGGCGACCGTCGCCTTGCCGCGGCCTGCGTCGCGGCCATGCACCAGCACGCGGGCGCGGGCGGCGCCGAGCCTTTCGGCGACCACGCGGCCGACGCCGTCGGTCGAGCCGGTGATCAGAATTGTCYTGTCCTTGAGTTCCATGTCCAGAGCCTCCTTGCGCTGCTCTGAACGCAAAGATGGGACATGGCGCRCATCTCAAACAGTTCAAACTTTATCCTGGTATCAGTACTGCTATAATAGGCGAATGGATGCCATCGCCCATTCCCCCGAAGATCACCGCCGGCGCGAGCTTGGYGCCTTCCTGCGTTCTCGCCGTGAGAGRCTATCGCCCTCGGATACCGGCATTGCCGCCGGCCAGCGGCGGCGCACGCCCGGGCTGCGGCGCGAGGAAGTGGCGATGATCGCCGGCGTCGGCGCGACCTGGTACACCTGGCTGGAGCAGGGCAGGGATGTGCGGCCTTCGGTCGAGGTGCTGACCGCGCTCTGCCAGGCATTGCGGCTCGACGGCGCCGAGCAGCGGYATCTGTTCACGCTCGCCGGCCGCCAGCAGCCGGAGCGGCGGCRCATCGTGCAGACAAAGGTCGAAGGACCCTTGCTGCACATGCTRCAGAGCCTGGTGCTGCAGCCCGCCTATGTCGTTGGCCCTCGCTGGGACGTGCTGGCATGGAATGACGCGGCGGTCGCCATTTTCGGCGACTATGGGCTTCTGGAAGGCGATGCCCGCAACATCATCCACGGCGTGTTCACCGATCCGCACCGGCGGCGCCTTCTGGTGGACTGGGAGCAACTGGCGCGCGCGACCCTTGCCGCGTTCCGCGCCGAGAGCGCGAAATACACCGGCGATCCGGATTTTGAGCGGTTGATCACGCTGATGATGCGCTCGAGCCCCGAGTTCCGCGAGTGGTGGCCGCAACGCGACGTCGTGCACCGGCTTTCCGRCCTGAAGCACCTGCGCCATCCGATCGCCGGCGCGATGACGTTCGAGCATATGAGCCTGTCGATCGACGACGGCTCGGATATGCGATTGATCGTCTACACGCCGCTTGCCGAGCAGAACTCGGTTGCGAAGTTGCGGAAGCTGCTGGAGGCACAGACGGCCGAGCGGCGCAGCGCCTGACGTCGATTGGCGGCAGGAGGCGCCGTCCGAGAAAGCAGCGTCAGCCCCTCAGCTTCGTCATCCACGGGCGCAGCGGGAGCGAAGCGGACGCGGAGACCCGAGGATCCATTCCGTTACCTCGGGCGTGGGGGTGCCGCAGGGCAGAATTTGCACCGTAGTGGCGCATTGARGTCACGGAATGGATCCTCGGGTCTGCGCTGCGTCGCTACGCTCCTTGCTCCGCCCGTGGATGACGAGATGATGGGCGCCTCGGCTAATCTCCGAGGTCAGTACGACCAGACGACGGACAAGCTGGCCCCACGTTCGGTCCACCCGCTAGCATCTCGTCGACGCTAACCCTTCGGCTTCAGCCCATCCAGAAACAGCTGCTCCAGAAACCGCGCCGCGTCCTCGAAGCGCCCGTCGCCGCCGCGGTCGGCGCCGAGCACGGCGCGAACCTGGACGTCGAAATCGGCATAATGCTGCGTCGTCGCCCAGATCGAGAAGATCAGGTGCCAGGGATCGGTGCGGACGATCTTGCCGGCGCGCATCCAGCCCTTGATGACGGCGGCCTTCTCGTCGACCAGGGTCTTCAACTCGCCCTCCAGCATCGGCTTGATGCGCGGCGCGCCCTGCAGGATCTCGTTGGCGAAAAGCCGGCTTTCGCGCGGGAAGTCGCGCGCCATCTCCAGCTTCCTGCGGATATAGCTTCTGAGCTCCGTCAGCGGGTCGCCGATGTCGTCCAGCTCACGCAATGGCGCCAGCCAGGTGTCGAGCAGGCGCTGCATCAATGTCTCGTGAATGTCTTCCTTGCGGCGGAAGTAATAGAGAAGGTTCGGCTTCGACATGCCGGCGGCTTCGGCGATCTGATCGATGGTCGAGCCGCGAAAGCCGTTGGCGGAGAAGACTTCGAGCGCGGCTTCGAGGATCAGCTCGCGCTTTTCCTGCTGGATGCGGGTGCGGCGGGGAGCGGAGCCTTCCATCGTGGCCGTCATCCTTGCAATCCGTCGCGCCGACCGTCTGGACCAATTGTCTGGACCAGTTTTTCCTTGGGCTGTGGAGCGCGCTTTTTATGCGGCATTTCCGCTAGTAATCCCCTGACCGCCGACAGGCGGTGCTAACGTTTGTCCAACCGGTCAAAAATTTGCGTAGCACGAAAACGCAGCAAAGACCAAGCGTTGGCCGCACCGAAACAGGTTACAAGGGGAAGTCTTGGTCATGTCCAACCGGCTGAAAGTCACGCCGAACGATCTCAGCGCATTCTGGATGCCGTTCACGGCAAACCGTCAGTTCAAGCAGGCGCCACGCATGTTCTTGTCCGCCAAGGACATGCATTACACCACCAGCGACGGCCGCAAGGTGCTCGACGGCACCGCTGGCCTCTGGTGCGTCAACGCCGGCCATTGCCGGCCGAAGATCACCGAGGCGATCCAGAACCAGGCCGCCGAGCTGGATTACGCGCCGGCCTTCCAGATGGGCCACCCGGTCGTGTTCGAGCTGGCGAACCGCCTGGTCGATATCGCGCCCAAGGGCATGGACCATGTCTTCTTCACCAATTCCGGATCGGAATCGGTCGAGACCGCGCTCAAGATGGCGATCGCCTACCACCGTGTTCGCGGCGAGGGCTCGCGCACCCGCCTGATCGGCCGCGAACGCGGCTATCATGGCGTCAATTTCGGCGGCATCTCGGTCGGCGGCATCGTCTCCAACCGCAAGATGTTCGGCACGCTGCTCGGCGGCGTCGACCATCTGCCGCACACGCATCTGCCGGAGAAGAACGCCTTCTCGAAGGGCGTGCCGGAGCATGGCGCGGAGCTCGCGAACGATCTCGAGCGGCTCGTCGCGCTGCATGATGCCTCGACCATCGCGGCCGTCATCGTCGAGCCGGTCGCCGGCTCGACCGGCGTCATCCTGCCGCCGAAGGGCTATCTGCAGAAGCTTCGGGAAATCTGCACCAAGCACGGCATATTGTTGATTTTCGATGAAGTGATCACCGGCTTCGGCCGTCTCGGCACGCCGTTCGCGGCGGACTATTTCGGCGTCACGCCGGATATCATGACGACGGCCAAGGGCGTGTCCAACGGCGTCATCCCGATGGGTGCGGTGTTCGTCAGGAAGGAGATCCACGACGCCTTCATGACCGGCCCCGAGCACATGATCGAGTTCTTCCACGGCTATACCTATTCGGGCAATCCGATCGCCAGCGCGGCGGCGCTCGGCACGCTGGACACCTATAAGGAAGAAGGTCTGCTGACGCGCGGCGAGGAACTCGCGCCTTACTGGGAAGACGCGCTGCATTCGCTCAAGGGCGAGCCGCATGTCATCGACATCCGCAACATCGGCCTGATCGGCGCGATCGAGCTGGCGCCGATCGCCGGCAGCCCGACCAAGCGGGCGTTCTCGGCCTTCGTCAAGGCCTTCGAGCGCGGCGCGCTGATCCGCACCACCGGCGACATTATCGCGCTGTCGCCGCCGCTGATCATCACCAAGGGCCAGATCAACGAGCTGATCGACCATGTTCGCGATGTTCTGAGGTCGATCGACTGACAAACCGGAGCGGGCATCTTCCCCGTCGAGGGAGGGTGTCCGCGGCAYGGCAGGTGAGGTCGGCGCGGGAGCGCCGGTCTTGAGTAATCTTGATTCAGGCTGGCTGCGCGCCGATGYCGGTCAGGATCACCCGCTTGATGTTTTCCTTGGCTTCCCGCCATTGCCGGTCGGAGAGCGACTTGCCGCCGTTCAGCGTCTCGATCTGGTGGCCGAAATCGGCGTAGTGCTGGGTCGTGGCCCAGAGCATGTAAAGGAGATGCCGTGGGTCCACCGGGTCCATCTTGCCCTCCTCGATCCAGCGCCTGATGATCTCGACGCGGCCATCGGTCCATTCGCGCAAAGTCGATTCCATATAGTCCTGAAGCACCGGCGCGCCGTGCATCACTTCCGAGGCCCAGACCTTCGAACCGTCCGGATGACGGCGCGATATTTCCATCTTGGCGTCGATATAGGCGCTGATGCCGTCAACCGGGCCGCGCGCAGCGTCGAAGCAATTGGCCGCCTGCAGCCAGATTTCGAAAATGTTCTGGACGACGGACCGGTAGAGTTCTTCCTTGGTGGCGAAATAATAGTGGAGATTTGCCTTTGGCAGCCCCGCCAGGTCGGCGATCAACTGCATCGTGGCGCCACCGAACCCAGCCTCCGCGAACACCTTTTCGGCGGCGAGCAGGATGGCTTTTTCATTCTCCCGCCTTATATCCTGCCGCCGCATCGGACKGGTGGATTCGGTCATGTCTCCCCCAAGATTCTCGTTGACCGCTTGGTCAGCTTGTGTAGTCTGAAAGTTGACCATACGGTCAGGATGCAAACCACTCAAGGGGCGACAAGACCCCTGGTGAAAATGGGAACCGCAAATGGCCGCACCCGGCGAAAATCTGCGAATCAATTCGGACCGTTTGTGGGATTCCATCATGGAGATGGCGAAGATCGGCCCCGGCATTGCCGGCGGCAACAATCGCCAGACGCTCACCGATTCCGACAAGCAAGGCCGCGCGCTTTTCAAGTCCTGGTGCGATGCGGCCGGGCTCTCGATGGGTGTCGACCAGATGGGCACCATGTTCATGACGCGCGCCGGCACCGATCCGGATGCGCTGCCGGTCTATGTCGGTTCCCATCTCGATACCCAGCCGACCGGCGGCAAATATGATGGCGTGCTCGGCGTGCTCTCGGGCCTCGAGGTCGTGCGTTCGCTCAACGATCTCGGCATCAAGACGAAACATCCGATCGTCGTCACCAACTGGACGAACGAGGAGGGCGCGCGTTTCGCCCCGGCCATGCTTGCCTCCGGCGTGTTCGCCGGTGTGCATACGCAGGACTACGCCTATGCCCGCAAGGATCTGGACGGCCTGACCTTCGGCGATGAGCTGAAACGAATCGGCTGGGTCGGCGACGAGAAGGTCGGCGCGCGCAAGATGCACGCCTATTTCGAGTACCACATCGAGCAGGGACCGATTCTGGAGGCCGAGAACAAGCAGATCGGCGTGGTGACGCACTGCCAGGGCCTGTGGTGGCTTGAATTCACGCTGACGGGCAAGGAGGCGCATACCGGCTCGACGCCGATGAATATGCGCGTCAATGCCGGCCTTGCCATGGCCCGTATCCTGGACATGGTGCAGACGGTGGCCATGGAGAGCCAGCCCGGGGCCGTCGGCGGCGTCGGACAGGTGAAGTTTGCACCCAATTCACGCAACGTTTTGCCGGGCACGGTGATCTTCACCGTCGACATCCGCTCGCCGGACCAGGCGAAGCTCGACGGCATGCGCGCCCGCATCGAGAAGGAAGCGCCGAAGATCTGCGAGGCGCTCGGCGTTAAATGCTCGGTCGAGGCGGTCGGCCATTTCGATCCGGTAACCTTCGATCCGACGCTGGTCGGCCGCGTGCGCACCGCCGCCGAAAAGCTTGGCTACAGCCACATGAACATCATCTCGGGCGCCGGCCACGATGCCTGCTGGGCGGCCAAGGTCGCGCCCGCGACCATGGTCATGTGCCCCTGCGTGGGCGGTCTCAGCCACAACGAGGCCGAGGAAATCTCCAAGGAATGGGCCGCGGCGGGCGCCGACGTGCTGTTCCACGCGGTGGTCGAAACGGCGGGGATCGTCGAATGATCGAATAGACGTCACCTCGAAACGCCGCTCGCCAAGAAGCGCGAAAGAACAGGGGAACAGATATGACCAAAGTCATCCGCAACGGCACCGTCGTCACCGCCGACCGCACGTGGAAGGCCGACGTGCTGATGCAGCACGGCAAGATCGTCGCCATCGGCTCCAATCTGCACGGCGACCACGAGTTCGACGCCACGGGCTGCTATGTCATGCCGGGCGGCATCGATCCGCACACCCATCTCGAAATGCCGTTCATGGGCACCTATTCGGCCGACGATTTCGAATCCGGCACGCGCGCCGCGCTCTCCGGCGGCACGACGATGGTGGTCGATTTCTGCCTGCCGGCGCCGCAGCAGTCGTTGCTCGAAGCGCTGCAGATGTGGGACAACAAGACGTCGAAAGCCTCCTGCGACTATTCCTTCCACATGGCGATCACCTGGTGGGGCAAGCAGGTGTTCGACGAGATGGCTCAAGTCGTCGACCGGGGCATCACCTCGTTCAAGCACTTCATGGCCTATAAGGGTGCGCTGATGGTCGACGACGACGAGATGTATGCGTCGTTCCAGCGCTGCGCCGATCTCGGCGCGCTGCCGCTTGTCCACGCCGAGAATGGCGACGTTGTCGCGGCGCTCTCGCAAAAGCTTCTGGCCGCCGGCAACAACGGCCCCGAGGGCCATGCCTATTCGCGTCCGCCGGAGGTGGAAGGCGAGGCGACAAACCGCGCCATCATGATCGCCGACATGGCCGGTGTGCCGCTCTATGTCGTGCATGTCTCCTGCGAGCAGAGCCACGAAGCGATCCGCCGCGCCCGCCAGAAGGGCATGCGGGTGTTCGGCGAGCCGCTGATCCAGCATCTGACGCTCGACGAGACGGAGTATTTCAACAAGGACTGGGACCACGCGGCGCGCCGTGTGATGAGCCCGCCCTTCCGCAACAAGCTGCACCAGGACTCGCTGTGGGCCGGCCTGCAGGCCGGCTCGCTGCAGGTGGTGGCGACCGACCACTGCGCCTTCACCACCAAGCAGAAAAGAAACGGCGTCGGCGACTTCACCAAGATCCCGAACGGCACGGGCGGGCTCGAAGACCGCTTGCCGGTGCTGTGGACCAGAGGCGTCAACACCGGGCGGCTGACGATGAACGAGTTCGTCGCGGTGACCTCGACCAACATCGCCAAGATCCTCAACATGTACCCGAAGAAGGGCGCGATCGTCGAAGGGGCCGACGCCGACATCGTCGTCTGGGACCCGAAGCGCAAGAAGACGATCTCGGCCAAGAAGCAGCAATCGGTGATCGACTACAATGTCTTCGAAGGCGTCGAGGTGACCGGCCTGCCGCGCTTCGTCTTCTCGCGCGGCGAACTCTCGACCGAGGAAGCGGACGTCAAGGCCAAGGCCGGCCATGGCGAGTTCGTCGCTCGCGAGCCGAACGCCGCGGTCAACCGGGCGCTGTCGACCTGGAAAGAGATTTCCGCGCCGCGCAAGGTGGAGCGGACCGGCATTCCGGCCACCGGCGTCTGACCATGCGGGCTCTTCATCTTGCGATCGCGGCGACTGCTGTGCTGGCCGCCAGCCAGGCAGTCGCTGGGGGCATAGACCTCAGCAAGCCTTATGGCGACAAATATGGCTGCATCAACAAGAACGGCCAGGAAGTGGCTGCCGACAAGATGCTGCTTTTGACCGACAAGGAACTGATCACGGCGGCCAGCGCCTGCACCTTCAGCGACAAGCAGGCCCAGGCCGACGGATCGCTGGTGGTGACGGCAAAATGCGAGGCCGAAGGCGAAGAGGGACAGGCGCCGGCCAAATTCACCATCAAGCGCAGTGCGAAGAATGCCAAGAAGCTGGTGGTGTCCGACGAGGACGGCAATGTGATGGGCGAAGTCGCGCGATGCAAATGACGGCGATCCCGTCAGTTCCTGTGAGACGTATTCGTTCYGGCCGCATTTATGCGACGCCAAGCGCCGCTTGGCTGCAAAATGYCCTAGGCAACAAGCCCATCCAGCTCCGGCAGCAGGACGACGCTTTCCTGTTCGTTGGGATCGGTGYGGGCGATGACCGCCGAGGACGGGGCGCCGCTCAGATTGGCCGGCAGATGGGGAACGCCCGCCGGAATATAGAAGAGGTCGCCGGCCTTGACGACGATGTGATGCTCGAGCCGGTCGCCGTACCAGGTGTGGACTTCGCCCGAGAGCACGTAGATGGCCGTCTCATGGCTTTCATGCATATGCGCCTTGGCGCGGGCGCCGGGCGGCATGGTGAGAAGATGCATGCAGATGCCGGACGAGCCGACAGTCTCGGCGGCGATGCCGGCGAAATAACTCAGCCCCTGTTTGCCCTGATAGGTGCTTTCCGGGCGAATGAGATGACAGGTGGGTTTAGGCGGCATCGGCAAGGCTCCGGGCGTCGATCGGGTGGGACAGGACGAGTGGAAAGCAACGCTATCATAAAATCAACCGGATTGCGGACAGCGCCGCGGCGGCTGCGAAAGGCAGGCTGCAGCCAATGATCGAACAGCCGCCAGCCGTCGTTTCGGCAAGCAAGCTCGGCCTTACCTTCCAGACCAATGACGGTCCGGTGCAGGCGCTGTCCAATGTCGATCTGACCATCGGCAAGGGCGAATTCGTCTCCTTCATCGGGCCGTCCGGCTGCGGCAAGACCACCTTGCTGCGCGTCATCGCCGACCTGGAGAAGGCAACCTCGGGGACGATCTCCGTCAACGGGCTGACGCCCGAGCAGGCGCGCGAGAAGCGCTCCTACGGCTATGTGTTCCAGGCCGCCGCCCTGTTCCCGTGGCGCACGATCGAGCGCAACGTGGCGCTGCCGCTGGAGGTCATGGGCCTGAGCCAGGCCGAGCAGGCGGAACGCATCAAGCGCACGCTGGCGCTCGTCAACCTCTCGGGCTTCGAGAAGAAATATCCCTGGCAGCTTTCCGGYGRCATGCAGCAGCGCGCCTCGATCGCGCGCGCCCTGGCCTTCGATGCGGACCTGCTCCTGATGGACGAGCCGTTCGGCGCGCTGGACGAGATCGTGCGGGACCATCTGAACGAGCAGCTTCTCGACCTCTGGGCGCGGACCAACAAGACGATCTGCTTCGTTACCCATTCGATCCCCGAGGCGGTGTACCTGTCGACCCGCATCGTGGTGATGTCGCCGCGGCCCGGCCGCGTCACCGACATCATCGAATCGACGCTGCCGCGGAAGCGCCCGCTCGACATCCGCGAGACGCCGGAGTTTTTGGCGATCGCCGCGCGCGTGCGGGATGGCCTGAGGGCTGGGCACAGCTATGATGATTGAGGGGAGGGCGAATCAGTGCGGACGAAGCTCCCACGCCTTCGTCATCCTAGGGCGGAGCGACGCGAAGCGGAGCGCAGACCCTAGGATCCATGCCGTGGCGCCGGCCGAAGGGTCCAAACGGTGCAGAATGGTCGCTAACCGCCGCAGGGCGCGGGGAGCTGTATTCTGCACCGCTGCGGAGCGGAGAAGTAACGGCATGGATCCTAGGGTCTGCGCTGCGTCGCTTCGCTCCTTGCTCCGCCCTAGGATGACGAGATGGCGGTGGGCGGCTCCAGTCGCGCAGGCCGCTACATACCTGCTCCGCTCTAGGATGACGAAGAGCGCTAGCGCCGCCGCAATGGCAACCAAGGCTCCCGGCCTTCGCTTCGCTCCGGCCACCCTCTCCCCGCTGGGGAGAGGAGGAGGGCGCCGCTAGATGGACTCCTTCCGCTCGAAAATCATCCCCGTCACCGCCATCCTCGCCGGCGTGGTGGTGCTCTGGTACGTCTTTGCCGTGATCCTCAACGCGCCGTTCCAGCGCGATCTCGATCAACGAGGCAATGAGACGCCCGGCGCGGTCGAGTTCATCGGCAAGACGCTGTCGCAGCCGAAACCGACGCTGCCGGCGCCGCATCAGGTGGCGGTGAATTTCTTCGAAAACACCTTCCTGCGGTCCGTCACGTCCAACCGCAGCCTGGTCTACAACGCCTGGGTGACGCTGTCCTCGACGCTGCTCGGCTTCGCCTTCGGCACGGCGCTCGGCATCCTCATCGCGGTCGGCATCGTGCATGTGGCGACGCTCGACCGCAGCCTGATGCCGTGGATCATCRCTTCGCAGACCATTCCGATCCTGGCGGTGGCRCCGATGATCATCGTGGTGCTGGCGGCGATCGRCATCACCGGCCTGATCCCCAAGGCGCTGATCTCGACCTATCTGTCATTCTTCCCCGTGGCTGTCGGCATGGTGAAGGGCCTGCGTTCGCCCGAGCTCATGCATCTCGACCTGATGCATACCTACAATGCCAGCGCTTCGCAGACCTTCTGGAAACTCCGCGTGCCGGCGTCGGTGYCGTTCCTGTTCACCTCGATGAAGGTGGCGGTGGCGGCAAGCCTRGTCGGCGCCATCGTCGGTGAATTGCCGACGGGAGCGGTCGCCGGCATCGGCGCGAAGCTGCTCGCCGGCGCCTATTACAGCCAGACCATCGATATCTGGTCGGCTCTGGTCGCGGGCTCCATCGTCGCGGCGCTGCTGGTGATGGTGGTCGGCGTCGCCGGCCGCCTTGTCGACCGCGCCATGGGCGGGAGGCCGGCATGATCTGGTTGAAACCGTCCTGGCAATCGGTGCTGGCGATTGCGCTCAGCCTCATCGCCTTCGCGCTCGGCGCAATGACGAAGCCGGAAGCCGCCGCGCTGGCAGAGCCGGCCGCAACGCTCGCGTATCCTTATATGGGCGCGAAGGGGCTGATCATCGGGCTGTTGCTCCTCGCGGCACTGGTCTCGGTCACAAAGCTGACGCCGATGGTCGAGGCCATCGTGCTGTTCGTCGGCGCCCATGCCGCCGCCTGGCTCCTGATCAAGGGCATAGCCGGTTTCGAAGGCACGGCGCTGGCGCCGTATTTCCTGCTGCTCGCCGCTGCCTGGCTGCTTGCCTGGCGCTGCGTTGCCTTGCTCGCCTCGTTACGTCCGAGCGAAAGCGTCTCAAGGAACGCCTTGCGCCTGATCATCCCGGCGATCTTCGGGGCCTGGATCCTGATCATCTGGGAAGCGGTGACGCGCGGCGCCGGCATCCCCTTCATCCTTCTGCCGCCGCCGAGCGCCATCGGCGCGCGCATCGCCAACTCGCTGCCGATCCTGGGGTCGGACGTGCGGCAGACGATCTTCAAGGCGGTGCTCATTGGTTACATCGTCGGCAATCTCGCCGGCTTCGCCGTCGCCATCCTCGCCGACCGCGTGCCATTCCTGCGGCGCGGGCTGCTGCCGATCGGCAATATGGTCTCGGCGCTGCCGATCATCGGCGTGGCGCCCATCATGGTCATGTGGTTCGGCTTCGACTGGCCGTCCAAGGCCGCGGTCGTCATCATCATGACCTTCTTCCCGATGCTGGTGAACACGGTCGCGGGGCTCGCCGCATCCGGGCATATGGAGCGCGATCTGATGCGCACCTATGCGTCGGGCTATTGRCCGACCTTGCTGAAGCTCAGGCTTCCGGCGGCAATGCCGTTCATCTTCAACGCGCTGAAGATCAACTCGACGCTGGCGCTGATCGGCGCCATCGTCGCGGAGTTCTTCGGCACGCCCRTGGTCGGCATGGGATTCCGCATTTCGACGGAAGTCGGGCGGATGAACATCGACATGGTGTGGGCCGAAATCGCAGTTGCAGCCCTTGCGGGTTCGGTCTTTTATGGCGTGGTCGCTCTCGTCGAGAGAGCCGTCACGTTTTGGCATCCCTCTGTCCGAGGTGGATAGGGGCGGTGGGTTTGGGTGCTAACTTCAGAGGGTAACAACATGAAAAGACTGCTGATTTCTGCTTTGGCCRGCGCCATGTCGCTGGCCGCCTTCCAGGCGATGGCCGCCGACAAGGTGACGCTGCAGCTGAAATGGGTCACGCAGGCCCAGTTCGCCGGCTACTATGTCGCCAAGGCCAAGGGCTTCTATGACGCCGAAGGCCTCGACGTCGACATCAAGCCGGGCGGCCCGGATATCGCGCCGGAACAGGTGATCGCCGGCGGCGGCGCCGACGTCATCGTCGACTGGATGGGCGGCGCGCTCGCGGCCCGCGACAAGGGCGTTATGCTCGTCAACATCGCCCAGCCGTTCAAGAAGGCGGGCATGGAACTGGTCTGCCCCAAGGCCGGGCCGATCAAGACGGAAGCCGACTTCAAGGGCCATACGCTCGGCGTCTGGTTCTTCGGCAACGAATATCYGTTCTACGCCTGGATGAACAAGATCGGCCTCAAGACCGATGGCGGCCCGGACGGCGTCACCGTGCTCAAGCAGAGTTTTGACGTGCAGCCGCTGATCCAGAAGCAGGCCGACTGCATCTCGGTCATGACCTATAACGAATACGGCCAGGTGCTGGACGCCGGCTACAAGCCGGAAGACCTTGTCGTGTTCAACTACTCGGCGATGGGCAACGACCTTCTGGAGGACGGGCTCTACACGCTCGAGGACAAGCTCAAGGACCCGGCCTTCGAGGACAAGATGGTACGTTTCGTGCGCGCCTCGATGAAGGGCTGGAAATACGCCACCGAGAACACCGACGAGGCGGCTGAGATCGTCGTCGACGCCGGCGGCCAGGACGAGAACCACCAGAAGTTCATGATGAAGGAAGTGGCCAAGCTGATCGACAATGCCGACGGCAAGCTGATCCCGGCCGCTTACGAGCGCACCGCCAAGGCGCTGCTCGACYAGAAGATCATCAGCAAGGAGGCGAGCGGCGCCTACACGACCGCGATCACCGACAAGGCGATCAAGTAAGCTCGGCTCTCAACGCGGAAGGTGGAAAGGGGCGGGCGACCGCCCCTTTTTCGTGCCCGCCGGTAAAATGTGCGTGTGCCGGGATACTTCCTGCGATCCAGCCGTTAATTGGCGCATCCGTGCGCCGGGGAGCCGCCAAGGATGCTGCAATCAACGGAGGTCTTCATGCGCATCCTATCCGTACCGATGCTTTCGGCTTTGGCTGCTTCGACCGCCTTACTTCTCGCATCGCCGGCCATGGCCGAGACGATGAAGTTCAAGGCGACGCTCGACGGCAGCCAGCAGAGCCCGCCCGTCACCACCAAGGGCAAGGGCACCGCGACGCTCACCTTCGACACCACCAGCAAGAAGCTCAGCTGGAACGTCAAATATTCCGGCCTCAGCGGGCCTGCCGTGGCCGCCCACATCCACGGGCCGGCGGATATGGGCGCGAATGCGGATCCGGTCATCCCGTTCAAGAAGCTGAAAAGCCCGATCAAGGGATCGGCGACGCTGACGGACGCGCAAGCGGCCGACCTGGAGGCCGGCAAATACTACGTCAACGTCCATACCGCCAAGAACAAGGACGGCGAGATCCGCGGGCAGATCGAGAAGTCAGGCGAAGCGATGTAGCGCCCGACAGAATCGCGATCCATTCGGAAGTCGGCGGGCCGGCGCTCAGGCCTTATTGCGTATCTGCGTCAGCGTGCGGGTCGGCGTGATCGCCTCGGGATCGAGCTTGATCTCGACGATCGCCGGCTTGCCGCTGGCGCACGCGCGTTCGAAGGCCGGCGCGAAGTCGGCGGTTTTTTCCACCGTTTCGCCATGGCCGCCATAGGCGCGGGCCAGCGCCGCAAAGTCCGGGTTCCTGAGCTCGGTGGCGACGACGCGGCTCGGATATTCCCGTTCCTGATGCATGCGGATCGTGCCGTAAATGCCGTTGTTGACGACGATCACGATGATCGGCAGGTCATATTGGACGGCCGTCGCGAACTCCTGGCCGTTCATCAGGAAGCAGCCGTCGCCGGCGAAGGCCACCACGGTGYGGTCCGGGAACAGTGATTTGGCCGCAACCGCGGCTGGCGTGCCGTAGCCCATCGAGCCGGATGTGGGCGCGGCCTGGGTGCCGAAGCGGCGGTTGCGGTAGAAGCGATGCACCCAGGTGGCGTAGTTGCCGGCACCGTTGGTGAGGATGGCGTCTTCCGGCAGGATTCTTCCGAGATGCTCGATGATCGGACCCATCTGCACTGGGCCAGGGCCGGTCTGCGGCGGCGTCGACCATTCGAGATAGGCGGTATGCGCCTTTTCCGTCTCTGCCGCCCAGGAAGGGCTAGCGGCGGGCTTGCGCTTGGCAAAAGCCTCGACGAAGGCGGCGGGTGAGGCGTTGATGGCTATCGTCGGCCGGTAGACGCGGCCGAGCTCGCCGGCATCGGCATGGACATGCGCCAGCGCCTGGTCGGGATAAGGGCTCTTCAGCAGCGTGTAGTCCGAGGACGGCATCTCGCCCAGGCGACCGCCGATCAAAAGCACCACGTCGGCCTGCTTGATCCGCTCCGCCAGCTTCGGATTGATGCCGATACCGACATCGCCGGCGTAGCTCGGATGCAGATGGTCGAACAGCATCTGGCGGCGGAAGGAGCAGCCGACCGGCAGCGACCAGGCCTCGGCGATCGTGCGCATATGCGCCACGGCTTCCTCGTTCCAGCGCGTGCCGCCGAGAATGACGAAGGGACGCTTTGCATTGGCGAGCAGCATCTGCAGCGCATCGAGCTCGGCTTCGCCCGGACGTGTCTCGACCGGTGTGTGCGGCAGCGCTTGCGGTGCCTCGACCTCGCTGGTCAGCATGTCTTCCGGCAGCGAGATGACAACCGGGCCGGGACGGCCCGAGGTCGCGACTGCAAAGGCGCGGGTGACGAATTCGGGGATGCGCGCGGCATCGTCGATCTCGACCACCCATTTTGCGATGTCGCCGAAGAAGCGCTTGTAGTCGACCTCCTGGAAGGCTTCGCGCTCCTTGGCATGGCTGGCGACCTGGCCGATGAACAGGATCATCGGCACCGAATCCTGCATGGCGATATGGACGCCGGCCGAGGCGTTGGTGGCGCCGGGGCCGCGGGTGACGAAGCAGATGCCGGGCTTGCCGGTCAGCCTCCCCTGGCAGTCGGCCATCATCGCGGCGCCGCCTTCCTGGCGGCAGACGATGGTGCGGATCGAAGAGTCATGCAGGGCGTCCAGCACCGCGAGATAGGATTCGCCGGGAACGCAGAAAATGCGGTCGGCGCCGTTCGCCTCGAGCGCCTCGACGATCAGTTGTCCGCCGGTCTTCATTTTGCTGATCTCTCCAGTTCGGCAAGGATTTCTTGCGTGTGCTCGCCAAGGCGCGGCGAGGGGCGCTCATAGACGAGCGGCGTGCCCGACATCACCATCGGCGCGCGCACCGAAGGCAGGCGATTGCCATGGCCGTCGTCGAGGTCGAGCCGCATGCCGCGCGCGATCGTCTGCGGATCGGCGAACATCTGGCCGATCGTGTTGATCGGGCTCGCCGGGACGCCGGCTGCCTCGAGCTTTGCCAAAAGCGGATCGCGATCCCAAGTGGCGAGGGTTTCGACGATCGTCTGGCGCAGCTTCACGCGGTTGGCGACGCGGGCCGGGTTGGTGGCGAAATCCGGATTGGCGGGTAGATCTGTAAGGCCCACAGCGGCGCAGAACTTGCCGAACTGCCCGTCATTGCCGACCGCCAGGATGATGTGGCCATCCCGCACCGGCAGGACCTCGTAAGGGGCGATGTTCATATGCGCATTGYCCATCTGCACCGGCGACTTGCCGGAAACCAGATAGTTGAGGTTCTGATTGCCGAGCGCGGCGATCTGGCTGTCGAACAGCGCCATGTCGATGTGCTGGCCCTCGCCGGTCTTTTCGGCATGGCGAAGCGCCGCCTGGATGGCGATCACCGAATAGAGACCGGTGAAGATATCGGAGATGGCGACGCCGGCCTTCTGCGGCTCGCGGCCCGGCTCGCCGGTGATCGACATCATGCCGGCCATGGCCTGGATGATGAAATCGTAGCCCGCGCGCGGCGCATAGGGTCCGTCCTGGCCGAAGCCGGTGATCGAACAATAGACGAGGCGCGGATTGATCGCCTTCAGGCTGTCATAGTCGAGGCCGTATTTCTTCAGGCCGCCGAGCTTGAAGTTCTCGATCAGCACGTCGGCGGTGGCGACCAGCTTGCGCAGCGTCTCGGCGCCCTCAGGCCTGGAGAAGTCGACGGCGATCGAACGCTTGCCGCGATTGCAGGAGTGGTAATAGGCGGCCGAGAGGTTCTCGCCGTCATGGCTCATGACGAAGGGCGGACCCCATTTGCGGGTATCGTCGCCGCCATCCGGGCTCTCGACCTTGATAACATCGGCGCCGAGATCGGCGAGCAACTGCCCGGCCCAGGGACCGGCCAGGATGCGGGCGAGTTCGATAACGCGGATGCCTTTCAGCGGAGGTTCTGCCATGGATCACCGTGGTTAAACAAAGCGCAGCCTCTATCAACACGCACCCGCCGTGTCACGACCCATGCGATAGGCCACCGCGTCAGGATTTCAGCACGCCGTCGGCCCATGCGGCGAAATCGTCCATGACGACGTCTCGATTGACCTCGTTCAGGCTTTCGTGCCGCGTTTCCGGGTAAACCTTTGAAACCAGATTCGAAAAGCCCATTGCCCGCATGCGCTTCGCCAGGTGATGGACGGCCTTGCCGTAGTCCGACGCCGGGTCCTTCTCGCCGCCGACAAGATTGACGAAGAGGTCGCGCCGGACGCCGGCGAAACTGGAATCCTTACCGGCGTGCTGCGCCATATTGACGACATCGCGCCACATCGAGATGGAGGCGTCCCAGCCGCAGAGCGGGTCGGCGACATATTTGTCGACCTCGACGGGGTCGCGCGACAGCCAGTCGAACAGGGTTCGGTGGTTGGGCACCGCCTTGCCCCAGGCCTGGAAGGTGAGCTTGGGCAGAAGGCGCGAGGGCACGTCGGAGCCGAGCCGCATCCGCTCCCAGCCTAGAATGCCAAGCGCCAGCTGGCCGAGCAGGCCTTGCGAGAAATTACCGTTCCAGAWCGCGGCGGCATGGACACGCCCGGAGTGGCGCAGCACGAAGTTGAGCGCGACGGACGCGCCCAGCGAATGTCCAAAAACGATCACCGGCAAGCCCGGATGCTCGGTCGCGATCAGGTCGTGAACGGCGTCGACATCGGCGATCACCTTGGCGATGCCGCCGGTATCCGCGAATTTGCCGAGCGGCGCGTCGGGCGCCTTCGTCGCGCCATGGCCACGATGGTCATGGGCATAGACGTGGAAACCTCTTTGGCTGAGGRAATCGGCAAAGCGCGCATAGCGCGCCGCGTGCTCGGCCAGGCCGTGGTTGATCTGGACCACGGCGCACGGATTTCCGGCGGCTTCTCTCACATAAAGGTTGAGCTCAGCCCCGGTCGGTGAGGCCAGGCTGGTTTGCTTGTCGAATGGCATGTCTCGCTCCCCCCGGAGACTGTTGGGCGACGGCTTTGCCGGCGTCAAGTGGACAAGCGTGCTTGCGGACACGCCGACGAAAGCGTTCRGCTGGGGATTGTTTTTTCGCGCGGCGAAAAAGATCGCAATTCTGACACGTCGGCTGTTCTAGTGTGACGAATCCAATACGGTTCAATGATCGCCGGGAGAGCGGGATGCGGGTTTGGGCATTGTGGGGTTCGATAGCGCTGACTGTGGCTGGTGCCGGAGTGGCGCATGCCGACGTGAAGATGAGCGGCACTTTCGTGTCCGATAGCGCGTGTCCGGCGACGCAGGCCATCAAGAGCGGCAAGAATCCAGGCAACATCTCGACCGAAGCCGGGAAGAGCTACGATCTCCTTGCCGGCAACAAGGACGAGCCCACCCATTATCTGATCCAGGTGCCTGGAGCTGATCCGGAGCGGCGCTGGGTGAAGATCAGTTGCGGCCATGTCACCGGCGGCAGYGCTTCCGCCACGCCGGCGCCCTCCAGCCAGACCAAGCCGTCGTCAGCCTCCGGAAAACCTGAATATGTTTTTGCGCTGAGCTGGCAGCCGGCTTTCTGCGAGACCAAGGCCAGCAAGCCCGAATGCAAGGCCCAGAGCCCGAGCGAGTTCGATGCGTCGCACTTCACCCTGCATGGGCTATGGCCGCAGCCGAACGGCAATTTCTATTGCCAGGTGTCGGCGAGCGACAAGGCCAATGACAATCCGGCGCATTGGGGAGACCTGCCGCCGGTCGATCTCGACGCCAACACGCGCGCCGAGCTCGACCAGGTGATGCCGGGCACGGCCTCCAAGCTCGAGCGCCACGAATGGATCAAGCACGGCACCTGCTACGGCAAGAACCAGYAGGAGTATTTTTCAGACGCGCTCAATCTGATGCGCGCGGTGAACGCCTCCRCAGTGCGCGATCTCTTCAACAAGAACATCGGCAAGCAATTGACCTCGGACCAAATCCGCGGCGCTTTCAACGAAGCCTTCGGYGCCGGCGCGGGCGACCGCGTGCGCGTGTCCTGTCTGGTCGACCCCTCGAGCGGCAGGCGTTTGATCGGTGAGATCACGCTCGGCCTGTCTGGTCCGATCAACGCCGACAGCAAGCTCGCCGATCTCCTGATGGCGTCGGCGCCGACAGCCAAGGCCGGTTGCCCGAAGGGCACGGTCGACGCGATCGGCTTCCAGTAAGCGGCAGTTTCGGTCAGGCCGAAGTCAGGCCGATTTTGGGGCCGCCTGCAAGATGATCGCCTCGCTGCCGGGCTCGCCGACAACGCGGTCGCGGCCGCTCAGCTTGGCCTTGTAGAGGCGCTGGTCGGCGAGCGCGAAAATGTCGGCGAGGCAGCGCGTCGTTTCGCTGACGGTGGAGACGCCGGCGCTTACGGTGATGTTGAAACGGTTGGTGTGCGCCGAGGTCTTGACGGCGTTCCTGATGGTCTCGCCGAGCAGCCTGGCGGGCGCGTGCGACTGTTGCGTCAGCACAGCGAATTCCTCGCCGCCGATGCGGAACACCTGATCGTTGCCGCCGGCCGTCTCGGCCAGCAGCACAGCCATCGATTTCAGCACTTTGTCGCCCTCGGCGTGGCCGAAGCGGTCGTTGATCGACTTGAAATGGTCGACGTCGACGATGAGCAGGCTGAGCGGCTTGCCCATCCTGATGGCGGCCGACACGGYGGACTCGCCGTCGGCATCGAAGCTGCCGCGATGAAGCAAGCCGGTGAGGCCGTCGCGGCCGACATATTTGATCAGCGCTTCGTAGCGCTCGCGATAGGTGAGGGTGTCGAAGATGTCGGAGAGGCCGCGCGGCACCGCGACATCATTGTCCTCGACCCATTTGAGATAGGCGACGAGCATGCCGCTATAGGCAAGTGCTGCGCCCATCTTGGCGAGCCAGCCGCCGAAGAAGACCTCGATGGGCGCGCCGGCGACGAAATGCAGCGCGGTGAAGAAGCCGGCTTGGTCGAAGGTGAGCACGCAGGCGACCGATGCGAGGATGCGCATGAACGGCCTGGCGCGCAGATAGGCGCCGAGCTTCTCGTAGAGCAGGATGATCAGGATGGCGTCGATGAAGAGCAGCGAGGTGCCCCAGACCATCAGCCAGCCCATCTCGTCGATGAAGGCGATGTTGGGCATTCTGCCGTCGGGAAGCGTGGAAACGGCGTGCAGGCGCAGGATCAGCACCAGGCCGATCATCAGGGCGTTGCCGAGGAGAAGGCCGTAGATCGGCTGGCGGACGGTCGCCGCATCGTCCTTCATGTAGAGCAGGAGGATCATCACCAGCTTGCCGGAGAAGAGCACCGCGGAACCCGGCGACACCAGCCCGAACGGCAGCGCGACATAGAAGACGCTGGCAAGATAGGTTTCGAGGAAATGCATGACGCCGAGCGCGCAGATGAACACGCCAAGCCCGATGCGGCGCCGGAAGCGGAAAAGCGTGACCATGGCGCCGAAATAGAGAACCGCTTCGGCAAGGAGCAAGGCACCGTTCAGCACGTCGTCGATCCGATCCTTCCCCGAAACCGCGGCAGGGCCGCGATTTCCCAGCCTAGCATCGTTTTGAAGGCGAATGGTTAACCGCTTCTTTCGCACGATTGGGGGGGCGACGAAAGCTGTCGACGGACTTTGGGGCAAACCGGCAAATGCGCGGATTGGCCGTCTCGTGCCGAAAGCGATTGCCGTTCGGCGCTTCATCGCCTACATAGCGCGCAAACCCCCATCCACCTTGACACTTCAGTTTCCAGGGAAAGCGCGCGTGGCTCGCCAGTTCATCTATCACATGTCCGGCCTGTCGAAGGCCTATGGCACCAAGAAGGTGCTCGATAATGTTCACCTGTCCTTCTATCCGGACGCCAAGATCGGCATTCTCGGCCCCAACGGCTCGGGYAAGTCGACGATCCTGCGCATCATGGCCGGGCTCGACAAGGAGTTCCAGGGCGAGGCGTGGCTGGCCGAGGGCGCGACCGTCGGCTACCTGGCGCAGGAGCCGCAGCTCGACGCAGGCAAGACCGTGCGCGAAAACGTCATGGACGGYGTCGCCAGGAAGACGGCCATCATCGAGCGCTACAACGAGCTGATGATGAACTATTCCGACGAGACGGCCGACGAGTCGGCCAAGCTCCAGGACGAGATGGACCGCCTCAACCTGTGGGACCTGGAGCAGCAGGTCGAGATGGCCATGGACGCGCTGCAGTGCCCGCCGCCGGACTCCGAAGTGACCAACCTGTCGGGCGGCGAGCGTCGCCGCGTCGCGCTGTGCCGGCTGCTGCTCGAACAGCCCGACCTCTTGCTGCTCGACGAACCGACCAACCATCTCGACGCCGAGACCACGCAATGGCTGGAAAAGCACCTGCGCGACTATCCGGGGTCGGTGCTGATCATCACCCACGACCGCTACTTCCTCGACAACGTCACCGGCTGGATCCTTGAGCTCGACCGCGGCCGCGGCATTCCGTACGAGGGCAACTACACCAAATATCTCGACGCCAAGGCCAAGCGCCTGATCCAGGAAGGCCGCGAGGACGATGCCCGCCAGAAGGCAATCTGGCGCGAGCGCGAGTGGATCCAGTCCTCGCCCAAGGCGCGCCAGACCAAGTCCAAGGCGCGTATCAAGGCCTATGAGGAACTGGTCGAGCAGTCGCAKAGCCGCAAGCCGACCGACACGCAGATCGTCATCCCGTCGAGCGAGCGCCTCGGCAATGTCGTCATCGAGGTCGAAGGCCTCAACAAGGGCTTTGGCGACGAACTGCTGATCGAGAACCTGTCGTTCAAACTGCCACCGGGCGGCATCGTCGGCGTCATCGGCCCGAACGGCGCCGGCAAGACGACGCTGTTCAAGATGATCACCGGGCAGGAGACGCCGGATGYCGGCTCGATCCGCAAGGGCGAGACGGTGCGGCTCGGCTATGTCGACCAGAGCCGCGACGCGCTCGACCCGAACAAGACGGTGTGGGAAGAGATCTCCGGCGGCGCCGAGGTCATCAAGCTCGGCAAGCACGAGGTCAACAGCCGCGCCTACTGCTCGTCCTTCAACTTCCGCGGCGGCGACCAGCAGCAGAAGGTCGGCAACCTGTCGGGCGGCCAGCGCAACCGCGTCCACCTGGCCAAGATGCTCAAAGGGGGCGGCAATGTGCTGCTGCTTGACGAACCGACCAACGACCTCGACACCGAAACGCTGGGCGCGCTGGAAGACGCGCTCGAAGCCTATGCCGGCTGCGCCGTCATCATCAGCCACGACCGTATGTTCCTCGACCGCATGGCGACCCACATGCTCGCGTTCGAGGGCGACGCGCATGTCGAATGGTTCGAAGGCAATTTCGAGGAATATGAGAAGGACAAGCTGCRCCGCCTCGGCGCCGAAGCGGYCGCCCCGCACCGCATGACGCACAAGCGGCTGACGCGGTAGCATCGGTCCAAARGGGCGGCGAACAAGAGCGAGGTTCTCAAATGGCTGACTGGTCCGCCGCCCAATATCTGAAGTTCGAGGATGAGCGCACGCGGCCCGCGCGGGACCTGGTGGCGCAGGTGCCGGTCGATTTTCCGCGTCGCGTCGTCGACATCGGCTGTGGCCCGGGCAACTCCACCGAGCTTCTGGTCGAGCGCTGGCCGGATGCTCAGGTCAGCGGCTTCGACACCTCGCCGGACATGATCGAGAAGGCGAGGGCGCGGCTGCCCAACGTCAATTTCGAGCTGGCGGATGCCGCCGGATGGCAGCCCGAGCATCCCGTCGACGTCATCTTCGCCAATGCCGTCTTCCAGTGGCTGCCGGAGCATCCGGCGGTGTTCCAACGGCTGATGGGACTTCTGGCGCCGGGCGGTGCGTTGGCTGTCCAGATGCCCGACAATCTCGGCGAAGCCTCGCACCAGCTGATGCGCGAGACAGCGACGGAAGTGCCGTTCGCGGCCAAGCTCAAGGGCGCCGCGCGCGCCCCGCTGCCGCCGGTGTCCTTCTATTACGATCTGTTGTCGCCGCTCGCCGACCGGCTCGACATATGGCACACCATCTACAACCATCCGCTGGCCGATGCCGAAGCGATCGTCGAATGGGTCAAGTCGACCGGGTTGAAGCCGTTCCTCGATCCGCTCGATCCGGGTGAGAAGAAGTTGTTTCTGGACAGCTACACGGCCAAGATCGCCAAGGCCTATCCGAAGACCGCGAGCGGCAAGGTGCTGCTGCGCTTTCCACGGATATTCATCGTCGCTAAGCGCGCCTGAGCATCCACCACCTGAATGCCAGCGGCGGTTGTCGAATTAAGCTGGAATAAACCCGGCAAATGCGACAAGTGTAGCGCCTCGCCTCGGCACGACTTGCTTCCCCTCGGACGGATAGGACATGCATCGCGTCATCATCAGCGGCATCGGCGCYGAAATCCCTGAACCCGTCATCACCAATGAAGAGCTGGTCGCAAGCTTCAACAGCTGGGTGGACGCGGAGAATGCGCGCCGCGCCGAAACCGGCGAGCCGCTGCTGCAAAAATCGGACAGCGACTTCATCGTGCATGCCTCGGGCGTGAAGAGCCGCCATGTCATCGAGCGCGAGGGCATCCTCGACCCGACCCGCATGGCGCCGCGCATTCCGGCGCGGCCGGACGACGCGCTGTCGCTGGAGGCGGAGTTCGGCATCGCCTCGGCCAGGAAGGCCCTTGCCCATGCAGGCGTCGACGGGTCGGACATCGATCTGGTGATCTGCTCGGCCTCGCATCATCAGCGGCCCTATCCGGCCATTGCCATCGAGATGCAGGAGGCCTTGGGGACCAAGGGCGCTGGCTTCGACATGGGGCTCGGCTGCTCCTCCGCCGCGGCGGCGCTGCATGTCGCGGTCAACCTGGTGAGGGCAGGGGCGCACAAGCGCATCCTGGTGTCGACGCCGGAGATCATCACCGGGCATCTCAACTTCCGCGACCGGCAGACGCATTTCATCTTCGGCGACGCCTCGGTCGCCATGGTCGTCGAGGGGCTGGCGCAGGGCGAAAAGCGGCCCGGGCGGTTCGAGGTGCTTGACACGCRCACCTGGACGCAGATGTCGAACAACATCCGCACCAATCTCGGCTACCACACGCGCACCGCCCAGAACGATCCCTACATGATCAACCTGGAAGGCAACCTCATCAAGCAGGTCGGCAACAAGGTGTTCAAGGAAGTCACCGTCGCCGGGCAGAAATTCATTGTCGAGTTCCTGGCCGAGCATGGCCTGACGCCGGAGGGCATCCGCCGCTTCTGGCTACATCAGGCCAATGCGCGCATGAATGCGATGATCTTGAAACTGTCCTTCGGCCACGATGTCGACCATGACCGCGCGCCGATGGTGCTGGAGCGGCTCGGCAACACCGCCGGCGCCGGCGCGATCGTGGCGCTGTCGGAGAACCATGCCGACATGAAGGCCGGCGATTTCGGCCTGATCTGCGCCTTCGGCGCCGGTTATTCGATCGGCGGCGCGCTGCTCAGGATGCTGTGAAGCACGTCCTGCAGCGTCAAGCTGGTGCGAAGGGCACCAGCATCGGCACGCGCCTGGCGTAATCGTCATAGGCCGGGCCGAGCTCGCCGCGCAGGAAACTCTCTTCCAGCCTGGCCTTGATGACGACGCCGACGAGCAGCAGCGCCGCGCCTGCGATACCCCATATCGTGCCTTTGACGGCCGCTGTGGCCAGCACCGACAGCATCAGTCCGGTATAGATCGGGTGGCGCACCAGGCCATAGGGGCCGGTATCGACCACGCGGTGATCGGCTTTGGCGGTGACGTTGGCGGACCACAAGCGGCCGAGATGCAGGCGCGCCCACCACGCGAAGGCGATGCCGATGGCGATAAGCGCAACGCAAATCCAGGCCTCGGTGAGCGTCGGCGTCCAGAGTCGCAGCCTGCCGACATAGCCGTGTGCCGGCACGAACATCAGCACGGTGCCGGCCACCCAAAAGACGCGGTAGCGCGCCTCCGACTTGATATCTGCGCGCTTTTGCGCGGGATCTGCCCAGGCAGCGGCGAGAAGCCAGGATACCACCCAGAACAGCCAGAGCGCCGCGACAGTGTGTCCAACCTGCATGATYGAGCCTCCTCCCCATTGCGCGCGATCGTCTATGCGGCCGGCGCGGCAGCATTGCGGCTTGCCGCGGCCGACGAAAGGGACTTGCGGTAAGAAGATCGTGATCGCTATCAAACGGTGTGACCGGATCATCAGCGCTTTCGACTGGACCGTATTCGTTGGCACCTTTAGACCAGCGGCATGCAGGAAACGAACCTTGAGCTTTTCCCCGTGGCGGAACCGGCGGCCGACATCGTGCCGGGCCGCAAGCTGACGGCAAAGGCGGCGGCGCTCTATGCCGCCCCGCACGATCATTTCGAGACGCAGGCAGTCGAGGAACTGAAGCTCGGCTTCGACGGTATCGCAGGCGACTTCCATGCAGGCRCAACGCGGCGTTCCGGCGGGCGCGAGCCCTGGTATCCGCGCGGCACCGAGATGCGCAATGAACGGCAATTGTCGCTGGTCGCGGCGGACGAGCTCGAGACCGTCGCCCAACGCATGGGGCTCAAGGAGATCAAGCCGGAGTGGATCGGCGCCAATCTTGTGATCGAAGGCGTGCCGCATCTGTCGATGCTGCCGGCCGGTTCGCTCCTGTTCTTCAAGGGTGGCGTGACGCTCAAGGTCGACGGCCAGAACAAGCCGTGCCGCGTTGCCGGACAGTCGATCRCCGAGCATGTCGGCGCTGCGGATCTCAACGCCACGGCRCTGCTTTTCCCGAAGGAGGCGAAGCGGCTGCGCGGCCTTGTCGCCTGGGTCGAGAAGCCGGGCGTCATTCGCGCCGGCGAAGAGATTTCCGTGCGGGTGCCCGAGCAGTGGATCTATCGGACCTGACGCCTATTCGTCCTCGTCGTCTTCCTCGAGCAGGCGCGTGGCCCGCCATCGGGTCAGCACTACATTGGTCTGCTCGATGACGAAGAAGCGTGCCGAATCCCGGTCATAGCCTTCGGCGAGCAGTTTTTCGTAGTCGGTGTGGGCATGGCGGACATGGGCGATGGTCGCCAGCCACACCGCGATCGTCGGCGGCAGGGTCTTCATGTGCACCGAACCGGCGTCGGCGCGGATCTTTTCCATGTCGGCATAGGGCGCGAGGGGAAGAAGCGCAGTCAGCGCCTTGGCGATGGCGCGGCGTCGGCCAGTGGGGGCGCTCATTTCTCGCCGCGCCCGGCAATGGTCGCTTCGGGGAAGGCATCCGTGGAAGCATAATAAGGCTTGATGTCGATGATCGGTGTGCCGTCCAGCACATCGATGGCGTCGATCCCGATCCGGCCGGCCTCGACGTCGAGGCCGACAAGCTTCGCCGCATGCAGGCCGACAGGGTTCGGCCGGGCAGGGGAGCGTAGCGAGAAAACGCCTTTCGGTTCAGCCGCATGGCGCGGTTTCTGCACAATCAGATTCCGCGGCGCGTGATGGAGCCAGGACAGGATGACGATGTGGCTGGCGCGTTCCAGGTCCTGCAGCCCCGGACGATAGGGCTCATCGATCAGAACCGTCGCGGCCCGCCCGGTTTCGCGGGCTGTGCGCATGTTCTTGGGGCAATCCCCGCGACTGGCCCACGGCGAAACGATGCGGCCGATGAAGACGACATGGCCGTCCGGCCGCAACTTTGCCGGATCGGCTGCAAGAAGCGTTTCACCTTCGCGCGTCTCGAACATCCTCACCATCCCGCTGAAGAACCGTCTGCCAGGCGCGGATCACGGCTGCGCCATTTTCTTGTCCGGAAGCGACATAGCACTTGCCAGGGTTTCAAAATCGACATAAACATATCTTTATATCTTTCAACGAGAACCCGCTCATGCATGTCTCGCTCGACACAATGGTAGATACATTGAAGGCGGCTGCCGAATCCAGCCGGCTCCGCATCCTGGTGCTGCTTTCGCGCGGTGATCTTACCGTTTCCGACCTCACGGAAATCCTTGGGCAATCGCAGCCGCGGGTCTCTCGCCATTTGAAACTTTTGCTCGATGCCGGGCTGATCGGCCGCTACCAAGAGGGGTCCTGGGCCTTCTTCAGGCTGACAGACATCGATAATTCGCGCGATTTCGTGCAGCGCCTGGTGTCGGGCATAAGCGAGGCCGATCCGCAGGTGGTGCGCGATCTCGAGCGGCTGGCGGCGGTGAAGCGCAAAAGGCAGGACCGGGCCGCCGAGTATTTCTCCGAGAATGCCGCGAGCTGGGATCATATCCGCTCGTTGCATGTGCCGGACAGGGCGGTGGAAGCCGCGCTCATAAGGCTCGTCGGCAAGCGGCCGTTTCAGTCGATGCTCGACCTCGGCACCGGCACGGGCAGGCTGCTCGAGATCTTCGCGCCGCTCTACCGGCGCGGCGTCGGCATCGACATGTCACGCGAGATGCTGAGCGTGGCGCGCGCCAATCTCGACAAGGCCGGCATCGCCAATGCGCAGGTGCGCCAGGGCGACATTTTCTCRCCGCCGGTCGAGCGCAACGCCTTCGATCTCGTCACCATCCACCAGGTGCTGCACTATCTCGACGACCCCGCCCGCGCCATCGCCGAAGCGGCGCGGCTGCTCAGGCCATCGGGCCGGCTGATCGTCGTCGACTTCGCGCCGCATAATCTCGAATTCCTGCGCGACCAGCACGCCCATATGCGGCTCGGCTTCTCCGACCGGCAGATGTCGGACTGGTTCTCGGAGGCCGGGCTCGACCTCGAGGACAGCCAGGAGTTCGAGCCGCGTGGCGGCAACGAGGCAAGGCTCACCGTCAAGCTCTGGCTCGGCCGCGACCGCCGCCTGCTGATTGCCGATCCGTCCAACGACCCGCTACCTGCCAAGACATACCCAATGGGGGAAACCGCCTGATGAACCAGTTCCGCTTTTCCCGCCGCCCCGATATTGGCGACAAGGTCCGGGTCTCGTTCGAATTCTTCCCGCCGAAGACCGATGAGATGGAAGCAAGGCTCTGGGACACGGTCACAAGGCTGGAGCCGCTCAAGCCGAAATTCGTCTCGGTGACCTATGGCGCCGGCGGCTCGACCCGCGAGCGCACGGCGCGCACGGTCAAGCGCATCCTCAACGAGACGTCGCTGACGCCGGCGGCGCATATGACCTGCGTCGACGCCGCGCGCGATCAGGTCGACACGGTCATCCGCGAGTTCGCCGACATGGGGGTCAAGCGCTTCGTCGCATTGCGCGGCGATCCGGCGGCCGGCGTCGGCACGAGCTATCGCCCGCATCCCGACGGCTATGCCAACGGCGCCGAACTGGTCGGGGCGCTGAAGAGCGTCGGCGATTTCGACATCTCGGTCTCGGCCTATCCGGAAAAGCATCCTGAAAGCCCGGATTTCGCCACCGACATCGACATGCTGAAGCGCAAGGTCGACAATGGCGCGACGCGGGCGATCACCCAGTTCTTCTTCGACAACGATCTCTTTGAGCGCTATGTCGAGCGGGCGCGACGCGCCGGCATCTATATCCCGATCGTGCCGGGCATCCTGCCGGTGCATAATTTCACCCAGGTCGCCAATTTCTCGTCGCGCTGCGGCGCGCTGGTGCCGGCATGGCTCGCCGAACGTTTCGAAGGGCTGGAGAACGACCCGCAGACGCATGCGCTGGTGGCCTCGGCCGTAGCGGCCGAGCAGGTGCTCGACCTTGTCGAACGCGGCGTCGGCGACTTCCATTTCTACACGATGAACCGCGCCGATCTCGTCTTTGCCGTCTGCCACATGATCGGCATCCGCTCGCATGAAGCAGAGGCGGCCGGTTCGGCTGCCGCATAAGGCGGGCTGCAATGGAAAAGGCCGGGTAGAACCCGGCCTTCTCGAACTGTTGGACTATTCTCGGTGCTGGTCTTCCCGGCTTTGGCGGGTCAGGGAAGAACGCCTATGATAAGGGCACCGATGAATGCGAATGCGGCACAAATCATCAAAGCGTTGATCGGCCTCGTCAGTCCCATGTCATAGCCTCCTCTTCAGAGCTATGGCAGGAGTCTAGGGTCATTTGTGCCACAGGCAAGCGGAAAACGTGCTGCAATGCGACATGATTGTGGAATTTGCGACCTGGAATTTGCCGTTAGCCGTTGAAACTCTTCGGCAAAAGCCGGCTTCGCCGTTGTGAATAAATTGTGGCGGCGGTGTGGCATGACACCGCTACCATTTGCCGAACAACCGCCCGTCGATGGTGATCAGGCCTAAACCGATCAGCGTCATGCCGCCGATCTCGAACAGCGCCAGCCGTTCGCCGAGGAAGAGGAAGCCGAGCAGCACCGCGCTGACCGGCACGATCAGGGTGACCAGCGAGGCATTGGTGGCGCCGGCCGAGGCGACGAGGTTGAAATAGAGGATATAGGCAAAGGCGGTGGAGAGCAGCGCCAGCCCCAGCACCGCGGCCCAGACCGGTGGCGAGGCCGAGAACAAGCCCGCCGGCCCATAGGCAATGAGCACGATGGGGATCATGATGATGGTCGAGGCGGTCAACTGCCCGGTGGCGATGACCGGCGAGGGCACACCCTTGAAGCGGCGCGCGATCATCAAGGCGATCGCATACGACACCGAGGCGCCGATCAGCGCAAACTTGGCCCAGACCGGTCCGCCGAGACCGGCAACAAGGCCCGGGCCGATCATTACGGCTGTTCCCGCAACGCCGAGCGCGATGCCGGCCAGCTTGTTCCAGGAGAGCTTCTCGTCGGTCGTGAGCGCATTGGCCAGGACCAGCGTCCAGAACGGCGTCGTCGCATTGAGCACGGAGGCGACACCTGCCCCGAGCTGCGTCTGGCCGGCGAAGATCAGCGAGAAGGGCACGACATTGTTGGTGAGGGCCAGCAGGAAGAACATGCCGGCATGCGGGAAGGCGAGCCGGAACGACGGGCCGCGCACCGCCAGATAGAGCTGGAGCGCGATCGCGGCGATGGCGACGCGAAACAGCACCAGCGCCAGTGGATGGATCTCGGACACCGCAATGCGGGCAAAGAAGAACGAGCCGCCCCAGATCGCGCCGAGCAGGAGAAGCTGCGTCCAATCCTTGAGCGTCATCGGTCCGCGCGTCGGCACGGCGCCGGCCATAGTGGACATGTCCTGTTCCTCCCCGGGCCGATCGCAGCCCGTCAACATTTCACCAACCGATATCGAGTTCGGCGGCAAGGACCACCCGAAACCTGACTGCTGGTTTAGCGTTGGCAAAATGTGCGACCGGCCGCTCCGGGTCGCCAGACACAGAACTGTTTTCTTTGGCGGCTAGCTAGGATTAATTGTGCGCGCTCCAGACCTGAGGATTCGTCCATGCAGCGATTCGAAAATGCCCGTGATGCGGCACTGGCGCTTCGTCCCGACGATCCGGTCTATTGTTTCCGCCCGCAGGTGCTGAAGGCGGATGCCCTGCAGTTCATGGGCATGTTCCCAGGCAAGACCGCTTATGCGGTGAAAACCAACGGCGAGCAGATCGTGCTGAAGACGCTGGTGGAAGCCGGCGTCAGCACCTTCGACGTCGCTTCGCCCGGCGAGTTCGCGGCCGTGCGCGCGGTCTCGGCGGATGCCGAGATGCTCTACATGCATCCGGTCAAGGCGCAGTCGGACATCAAGCTGGCGCTGGAGAAATACGGCATCCGGGTAATCTCGCTCGACCATGAGGACGAGATCACCAAGCTGACGCGGGTGGTGCGGGCGCTCGACATCGACCCCGGCGCCATCACCGTCTTCGTGCGCATCCAGACCAAGGGCCACGCTGCTTACGAATTGTCGAAGAAGTTCGGCGCCGGGCCGGCCAATGCGGTCGAGCTTGCCGAACGCCTGAACCGCACCGGCTACAGGGTCGGCCTATGCTTCCATGTCGGCAGCCAGATCGAGGATCCCGACACCTATGAGCGGGCGCTGGCCTCGGCCGACTGGGTGCGTAACCGCCTGACCTTCGACATTGCGGGCTTGGATGTCGGCGGCGGCTTTCCCGCCGAATACGGCCACGATCCCAACCGCAAGCAGGTCGAGATGCCGTCGCTCGGCCAGCTTATGTCGCGGCTTGCCGGCGACCTGAAAGAGTATCAGTTCGACCAGATGCCGTTGGTCGCCGAGCCTGGCCGCGTGATCGTGGCGCGCTGCCTGTCGCTCATCGTGCGGGTGCTGTTGCGCAAGGGCAAGCGGCTCTACATCAATGACGGCATCTGGGCCTCGCTGTCGGATTCATGGACGGGCAAGATCACGCTGCCGGCCCGCTTCATCCCCGATCCCGCGATCCGCGCGCGCAATGGCGACGAGAAGACCATCGTGCCGTTCAAGGTCTGCGGCGCGACCTGCGATTCCGTCGACATCCTGTCCAGGCCGTTCTGGCTGCCGGAAACGGTCGACACCGGCGACTGGATCGAAATCGGCCATATCGGCGCCTACTCGCTGTCGCTCAGGACCCGCTTCAACGGCTTCTTCCCCGACACGTTCGTCGAGGTGACGACGCCGTTCGACGAAGGCGACGCGCCGCAGGGGTTCGCGAGCTTGGAGACGATGGYGGATTAGGCTCCACCTTCTCCCCTTGTGGGAGAAGGTGTYGCCGAAGGCGACGGATGAGGGGTGCTCCAGGGAAAGCCAACGTCTCACTCCGCTGGAACACCCCTCATCCGTCTCGGCGCTGCGCGCCGATCCACCTTCTCCCACAAGGAGGGCTTTGCACGGGAAGCGAAGTCGGGTTCGGTGT
>NZ_MDDT01000018.1:0-193232 GCF_001854815.1 Mesorhizobium sp. LCM 4576 | reverse complement strand
GATAAAACCGGACAACTCGTGTGCTACCTAACCCGGACAACTCATGTGCTTACGACACTCGGAAGGCACCCGGGCTTGACTTTCCGGGCGCGTTCTTTATGTGTCGCGCCAAGTTTCCCGCGTCCGGGTGTTTTCCCCGTGCTCCAGCGGCCAAAACTCCACGAACATTAACGGACGAACATCATGGCCAAAGCCGCAAACATCAAGATCAAGCTTCTGTCGACCGCCGACACCGGGTTCTTCTACGTGACCAGCAAGAACAGCCGCACCAAGACGGACAAGCTCTCGTTCCGCAAGTACGATCCGGTCGCCAAGAAGCACGTCGAGTTCAAGGAAACCAAGATCAAGTAATCTGGTTATCCTGAGAAATCAAAACGCCGCCCTTTGGGCGGCGTTTTTGTTTTGGGGCCAATTCCAGGAAAAGCCCGACACGGTTTTGCGGCAGGAATTGCGTCAAGCAAAGCTATGGAAAGRATCGGCCGATCGAGGAGTCGAGCGGCTGTCCGCAAGATTCCGATCGCGGGTTTTGTAGAAAAGGGGGCCGGTCGGCGTTTGGCAGCGGTACGAGGAGGCCACTATGTGCCAGCGCCGGCCGGCCGACCCCACGGACCCAGGAGATGCGGCGGACCTGAGCATCATGGGGTATTTTTGGATCGAGCCGGCTAGTCTACCCTCGTGCCGGCTCCGTCTTCTGTCTATGCGTCGCAGATTTGCGCAAGACCTTATAAAAATCAACCATTTCTTAACCACCGCTCGCGAATCGCTTGGGTTAAGGTAAATTCGTAACCCTGTTCAGACCGCCGGGAATCGGCGCCTTTCCCAGGCATCCCTCCCGAAGTRGCGATTGGTTTCGGGACAAAGACATGCGCGAGGTTGAAATATAAAGCGTATGAGCAAATCCTGAAAGATCGCGGCGCGCTTCAGGCAGCCTTGGCGACGACGCGGTTGCGACCGCCGCTTTTGGCTTCATAGAGCGCAAGGTCGGCGCGCTTCATCAGCGCCGCGACGCTGTCGGTCCCTTTCAGCAACGAAGACACGCCGACGCTGACCGTGACCTCGATCGTCTTGCCGTCGTTGCCGACCGCAAACGGCGCCTGCGCGATCTCGGCGCGGATGCGTTCGGCCACCTTCTCGGCGACCGGACCATCGGTATCCGGCATCACCACGACGAACTCCTCGCCGCCGAAGCGGCAGGCGAGATCGATGCCGCGCACATTCTTGCGCAGCCGCCTGGCGAACTCGCGCAGCACATCGTCGCCGCCGTCATGGCCATAAGTGTCGTTGATCGACTTGAAGCGATCGAGATCGGTGATCATCACCGACAGCGGCCGCCGCCGCGCCACGGCTCGATCGAACAGCGTCTGCAGATGGCTGTCGAGGTAGCGCCGGTTATGCAGCCCGGTCAGCCCGTCGATCACCGCCATCTCGATGGTCTGCGCGACACTGGCGCGCAACTGGTCGTTATAGCGTTTGCGCCGCACCTGCGTGCGCAGGCGCGCCGTCAGCTCGTGCTGGTCGATCGGCCGGATCAGGTAATCGTTGATGCCGAGCTCCAGGCCACGCAGGATGCGGCCCTCCTCGCCTTCGTCGGCGAGCAGCATGATCGGCAGGAAGCGGGTGCGGTCGAGCGAACGCAATTGCGAGCAGAGCCTCAGCGCATCGAAGCCGGTGAAGGCAGTCGACACCAGCACGCATTCATACGGCGTCTCGGCGRCCTGGAAGAACCCTGCGTTCGGATCGGTCGCGACATCGAGCTCGGCGCTGTTGCGCAACATCTTCTGGATGCGTTCGACGGAAGATTTGCGCTCGTCGACGAGGAGCACTCTCGGCTTGGCGTCTCCGGTCGCGAAATCGCGGCTCAGAAGCTCTTCGATGCCGATATTGCGCGTTGTCGAGGCGCGCAGCCTGAGCTCGTCGGTCAGCGATTTCAGCCTGACCAAGCTCTTCACACGCGTCATCAGTTGCAGGTCGTTGACCGGCTTGGTCAGAAAATCGTCCGCGCCCGCCTCGAGGCCGCGCACCCGGTCCGAGACCTGGTCGAGCGCGGTGATCATGACAACGGGGATATGCGAGGTCGCCGGGTCGCTCTTCAAGCGTCTGCAGACCTCGAACCCGTCCATGTCAGGCATCATCACATCGAGCAGCACCACGTCGACCTTGCCGTTCTCGCAGGTCTCGATCGCATCCGGACCGTTGCTGGCGGTTAGCACCTCGAAATACTCGGCAAGCAGCCGAACCTCCAGCAGCCGCACATTGGCGGGGATATCGTCGACGACGAGGATCCGCGCTGTCATCTCAAAAAACTCCGGTTCTGCTGGTCTCGGGCATCAGGCGTCGCCCAGATAGGATTTGATCGTCTCGATGAAGCGCGGCACCGAGATCGGCTTGGAGATATAGGCCTCGCAGCCGCCCTGCCGGATGCGCTCCTCATCGCCCTTCATGGCGAAGGCGGTGACGGCGATGACCGGAATCGAATGCAGCTCGTCGTCTTCCTTCAGCCATTTCGTCACTTCCAGGCCGGAGACTTCGGGCAGCTGGATGTCCATCAGGATGAGGTCCGGCCGGTGCTGGCGCGCGAGATCCAGCGCCTCCAGCCCGTTGCGTGTGCGAACCGTGTCGTAACCGCTGGCTTCGATGAGGTCCCGAAAGAGCTTCATGTTGAGCTCGTTGTCCTCGACGATCATGACCTTCTTAGCCATCAGTTTCCCGTCCCGACCGCCCTCGAAGCCGAAGGCCGTCGCAATGCGTCCCCTTCGGACCGCACCCAACCCTTTTCCACTCTAGCCCAATATGATTGACGAAACGGAAACCGGAGGTTGGAAAGCTGCACCATTTTCCACCTTCGGACGTTGTACGGGAGAGAGCGGAGGCTTGCCGCAAGCGACGCTTGCCGTTACTGCGGAAGGAGACTCAAAAAAATCCACCATTCCAAAGGTAATGATGGCGAACGCAGCGTCAATGCGCGAGGAAGCGGAAACCATTGCCGTCAAGGCGCTGGGCTTCGTCGCCGCCGATCCCGAACTTCTGCCGCGCTTCCTGGCGATCACCGGCATCGAGGCGAACTCGATCCGCAGGGCCGCCGCGGAGCCCGGCTTCTTGGCCGGCGTGCTGCAATTCATCCTTGCCCACGAGCCGACGCTGCTGCGCTTTGCCGAGGAGACCGGCACGCCGCCGGCCGCCRTCGGCAAGGCATTGCGCGCGCTCCCGCTCGGCAACGACGATCACGAGCGCTCGACATGAGCGACGATCCGGAGACGGCGCGGCAGATCGAGGAGCTTGCCGCCGACGACCRGCCGCTGCTGGTGCTCGACGTCGACGATGTCGTGCTGGAATTCGTCCGGCCCTTCCCGCATTTCCTCAAAACGCGCGGCTTCGGGTTGACGCTCTCGTCCTTCCGATTGACCGGCAACATTGCCGAAACGGCCACCGGGCGGCTGATCGAACAGCCGGAAGTGACGGCGCTGCTCGGCGATTTCTTCGACACCCAGGCGGATTGRCAAAGCATCACCGAGGGCGCGGCGGACGCCCTGGCAATGCTTGGACAAGGCGCCGAGATCGTCCTGCTGACCGCGATGCCGCACAAGCATCGTGGCGTGCGCCGCGCGCACCTCGACGCGCTGGGGCTAAATTATCCGCTGCTGACGACGGAAATGGCCAAGGRCCCGGCCATCGCGAAACTGCGGGGCCTCAAGGGTCGGCCGGTCGCCTTTGTCGACGACCAGCCCTCCAACCTGGTCTCGGCGCGCAATTCCGTGGCCGACGCCCACCTCTTCCATTTGATGGCCGACAATTCGCTGCGCCCCTTCCTGCCGCCAACGCCGGAAGACATCGTCTCGGTCGAGGACTGGCGCGAGGCCGCGCCCAAGATCGCGGCCGCGCTCGGGCTTTAGCGCAAGCGCTCAGGGTTGCAGCTTCGCGCCGGCCCCGCCATTGTCGCCGCCGTCCGAATCGTCGCCCCCGGTCGAATTGTCTGTTCCGTTGGCGCCGTCACCGCCCGAATTGTCATCCTGACCGGCGCTGTCGTCCTGGACTTCATCCGGCCCCTTGAGCATGGCGCCGTTAACCTTGACCGAGCCGTCGGCTTTCGTGTCGATCACCCACTCCAGGCGGCCATCCGGCAGTGTCTTGYCAAAACCCTTGACGGCAAGCGCGAACGGGAAGGCCTGCGCCATCTGCTCATCGCTCTTGGYGCCTTCCTTCAGGGCATCGACGATCTTGTCGTAGCCGRCCACATCGACGGTCACGGTCGCATCGGGCTTTTCGCCGCCCGGGAACGTCATCTCGCCTTCCAGCGCGACTTCGATATCGCCGTTCTTCACGGTCGAGTGGCCGAGGATGACTTTGGGTTTCTTGGCTTTGAAATCGGCGACCAGAGCCTTGCCGAATTCATCCGACAGCGGCGGTTTCTTATTGAGATCAAAGGCTTCGATCGCCTTCTTCGCCATCGTATCGAGATCGATATCGGCGCCGCCGAAGTTGAGGTCGATATCGGTCGGCACCAACGGGGCGGTYCAGGCCGGCAACAATTGCCGCGGGATCGTCAGACCGGAGGCCTTGATCCCATAATTGATCTTGCCGCTCTGAGAGACGCCGTCCATGCCGCTAGCCATGTTCAACTGCTTCGCGCCCCACTTACCGACTGGGCTCTCCATCGCGAAATCTTTGAAGGCGTACGTTCCGTCGATTCTTTCCCAGACGGGCAGCGCAGCAAGGAGACGCGACTTAAGCTCGGCCTGATTTGCCTTCAATTTGGCTTCGTCTTCATTAGCAACGGCAAAAGCAAGCAGGTCCATCAGCGGCTTCGTCCGAACACCCTTACCGTTTGCATTCACCGAAAGTTCCGGGGCATTGAGAGTGACCGGGAAATTCAATCCTCGCTCGGGATCGTTGATTTTGACGACTTCGGCGAAGTTCAAAATCTTTTCAGCCAGAGTAAAATCGATGCCGCCGCTCGCCGACTTTGTCGAAGTGATTGTGGCGGTGCCCGCACCTGCGGAGACATCCGCCTCCTGCTTCGGCTCCCGGGTCTTCATCGTCATGGCGTCCATCGACCCCGTAGCGCTCACGAAGGCCGCCAGGCTGGGGTCGTAGATCCCGGCGAACTTGTTGTTCGACACGGAAAAATCCATGTGTTGCGGCCCTTCAGGGCCCTTGAAATCGAGTGAGCCATTCAAAGACGTGTCCGCCGACACGTCCCACTGCCCGTCCTGGCGTGGCTTGACCCGCATGTCGTAGGGCGTGACGTCGAACTTGAAGGAGTCCTGTTTCGCCAGCAAAGCGACGAGCGGCTTGAAATCGAAGGCGAGTTTGTACGCATCGCCGTCGGCGGTGATCTTCAAGAGCCCGATATCGAAACCCTGCCTGCCGAAATAATGCGCCAGATCATCGGTAAGCTTTTTCGCGCCTTGATCGTCGACGGTCTGGGCAAGAGCTGGYGCGCTGAGCGCAAGGGCAAAGGCAAGGGGCAAAATACGCTTCACGTTGGTTCTCCGTTATCCCGGAAGAATGATTTGCGCTTCTGGTAGGCAAGAAGCGTTACAGCCGCAAGACGCCGACTGTAGGGCAAAAGCGCAGCTGGCTAAAGCACCAGCCGCATCAGCGGCCGGCCGGGTTTGCGTTCCACAAGCCTTTCGAAGCCGGCCTTCTCGAACACCCGCGACGAGCCGACGAAAAGCCCGATCGAACGCGAATCGCGCGACAGGTCGATCGGGCAGGCTTCGAGCAGCCTGGCGCCGTTCTCGCGGGCGAAGGCGATGCCACCCTCGACGAGACGATGCGTAATGYCGCGGCCCCTGGCCTTGACGCGAATGAAGAAGCACGAGATCGCCCAGACGTCCGGGTCGTCGGCATCGGCAGGATCGACCGGCGCCGAGCCCCTGCCTTGATTGTTCCACTCGGGCACGTCGGCGCGCGGACCGACCTGCATCCAGCCGACAGCCTTGCCGTCTTCGATGGCCAAAAGGCCCGGCGGCGGGCCTGCCTCGATGCGCGCCTTGATAAGGTCCTTGTTGCGCTCCTTGTCGCTGGCGCGGCGCTCCGCCGGCGCCAGCCGGAAATGCGTGCACCAGCAGCCGTAGCAGGCGCCTTGCTTGCCGAAGAGGTCTTCGAAATCGGGCCAGAGCTCGGGGGTCAGCGGTGCTATGGTCGTGCTCATGCGTTCTCCCCAGGCCAAGCTTGTTGCCAGCCTTGCGCTGTCGTACCATTGCGTTTGTTCTCTTTATGTTCGCAGCGATGGCGGCTCCTGTCAACAATCCCGAACACGGTTTTTGCCGTGACTGCCTGGCGCTCCAGCGCTCGCAGACGCGGCGCTGCGATCGCTGCGGCAGCCCGCGCCTTGTCCGTCATCCCGAGCTCTACCGGCTCAAGATCGCCCATATCGATTGCGACGCCTTCTACGCGGCGATCGAAAAGCGCGACAATCCGGCGCTGAAGGACAGGCCGGTCATCGTCGGCGGCGGCCGGCGCGGCGTCGTCTCCACCGCTTGCTACATCGCCCGCATCCAGGGCGTTCGCTCGGCCATGCCGATGTTCAAGGCGCTCGAACTGTGCCCCGAAGCGGTGGTGATCCCGCCCAATATGGAAAAATATGTCGGCGTCGGGCGCGAGGTCCGCGCGTTGATGCAGGCGTTGACGCCGCAAGTCGAGCCGCTGTCGATCGACGAAGCCTTCCTCGATCTCTCCGGCACCGAGCGGCTGCACGGCATGCCGCCGGCGCTGGTGCTGGCGCGCTTCGCGCAGACCGTGGAAAAGGAGCTCGGCATCACCGTTTCGGCCGGCCTCTCCTACTGCAAGTTCCTGGCCAAGATCGCTTCGGATTTTCGCAAGCCGCGCGGCTTTTCGGTGATCGGCGAAGTCGAAGCGCCAAGCTTTCTCGCCGCGCAGCCGGTGACGATGATCTGGGGCGTCGGCAAGGCGCTGGCCGCGACGCTGGAGCGCGACGGCATCCGCATGATCGCGCAATTGCAGCGCATGGAGCGCGGCGACCTGATGCGCCGCTATGGCGTGATGGGCGACCGGCTTTATCGGCTGTCGCGCGGCGAGGACGATCGCCCGGTCGATCCCGACGGCGATGCCAAGAGCGTCTCGGCCGAAACCACCTTCGACACCGACATCGCCGCGCTGGCGGAACTGGTGCCGGTGCTGCGCGGGCTCTCCGAAAAGGTCTCGGCGCGGCTGAAGAAATCCGGCATTGCCGGACGCACGGTGGTGCTGAAGTTGAAGACGCAGGATTTCAGGACCCGCACCCGCAACCGCCAGCTCGGCGATCCGACCCGGCTGGCCGACCGCATTTTCCAGACCGGGCTCGACCTGTTGCGCCGCGAGACCGACGGCACCAAATTCCGCCTGCTCGGCATCGGCGTCAGCGACCTCTCCGACGACGAAAAGGCCGATCCGCCCGATCTGGTCGACGTGCAGTCGCGCAAGCGCGCGCTGGCTGAGGGCGCAATGGACACGTTGCGCGACAAGTTCGGCAGGAAAGCCGTCGAGACCGGCTATACGTTCGGCAAGGGCCGCGCCGCCAATCCGCCCGAGCCGATTGAAGAGTGAACCATCAGCTGCGCTTCAGGTCGATCCGGCTCGTCACCACCATCTTGCCGGTCGCCGGATCCATGTCGGTCACCGTCATGCGCATGTTGTCCGGCCCGACCTTCTCGWCAGTCAGTTCCGCGTCGCGGTCGCCATTGACGATTTTCGCCCAATGGATGTCGAGATTGATCGCGTCGCCCTCGCGGCTTCCGCTCAGCCCCGCGGGCCCGCTGCGCGAGCCGATATAGGTGCCGGTATAGCGCGCCCCGCTGACCTTCAGGTCGGCGCGGATTTCGCGCGACATGATCAGCAGCGCGCGGCACGTGCCGTCAAGCGACAGCGAATTCGCCGTCGCGTCCGAGGTGAAGGTGCAATTGATGTTCATCACCGGCATGTTGGTTCTTATCCTGACCGTTCCCTTGCCGGAGAACTTTCCCTGCAGCGAACGCAGAAAGGCCGCCTCGTCGGCATGCGCGCCCGTCGCGCACAAAAGGCAGGCGGCGGCCAGCAAGGCGGCAGTCGATTTCATCAAGGCGTTCCCCTCTCGCGATCGCTGGTAATGATTCCAGGAAAAGTATGACACGGTTTCGACCGGCACCTTCCGAAGGAAGGCGGAAGCGTGGATTTAACGGGGGCCGCGGCCGCAAGGTTCCGCCGTCGCCATGACGGTTTTTTGACACCCCTGTTCGCTGGCCCAGTGGAATGACGCCACTAACGGTTGCGGCCCAAGTCCAAGCTTGCGACATAGGCGCCCAAATGGCGCCCGCTCCCTCGATCCCAAAAGCCGCATTCTGGATGGCTCTGTCAATCGCCTCGATGTTGGCGATGTCGGTTGCCGGCCGCGAGACGACCGCCGAGCTCAACGTCTTCCAGGTGCTGGAACTGCGCTCGGTGATCGGTTTCTTCATCCTTTTGCCGCTGGTGATGATGAACGGCGGTTTTGCCGCAATGCGCACCGGACGTCCTTTCGCTCACATCGCCCGCAACGTCATCCACTACACCGGCCAGGCCGCCTGGCTCTATGCGCTCACCCTCATTCCGCTCGCCGTGCTGATCTCGATCGAGTTCACCACGCCGATCTGGACGGCGATATTCGCGGTCAGCTTTCTGGGGGAAAGGCTTTCGCGTTCGAAGCTGACGGCGATCGTGCTTGGCCTGATCGGCGTGGTCGTCATCGTGCGGCCCAGCGCCGGTTCGATGGATCCCGGCCACCTCGTCGTCCTGGGCGCCGCGGTCTGCTTCGGCATCTCCATGGTGCTGGTCAAGTCGATGACCAAGACCGAAAGCGTGGTGCGCATCATCTTCTGGATGCTGATCATCCAGTCGGTGGTCGGCCTGATCCCGGCTCTCTACAGCTGGCACACCCCCTCGCCCGGCCTCTGGCCGTGGATCTTCGTCATCGCCTTCACCGGCATGTCCTCGCATTTCTGCCTGGCCCGTGCGCTCACCCACGCCGACGCCACCATCATCTCGCCGATGGATTTCCTGCGCGTGCCACTGACGGCGCTGGTCGGCTGGCTGCTCTATCATGAACAGATCGACGTCTTCACCGCCGGCGGCGCGGCCCTGATTCTCGCCGGCAACCTGCTCAACCTGCAGAAGAAGACGCCGCGGGTTGCCGAAGCCGAGGCAGCAACGCCCTGAGCTAAACCAGCTCTACTTCGACGACACCTTGCACCGCGCGCATGGCAGATGCGATTTGTGGCGAAATACGATAGCGACCTAGATCGATCTCGACCTCGCCCTCTGCACCCTTAAGCACGATGATGCTAACCTGACTGTCACCGCGCTGTTTGAGCTGTGATTGAATAGTCGGTGATGGGCGATCATCTCTAACAAAGATGCGTAATGCTTTCTGGATCCGACTGGCTTCATCATCCAGTGATTGCACTGCATTAATGCGCAGATTGATGCCTTCGGGCCTATCCTCCGCGGAAACCATGATGACTACCGAGTTGCCGGGCTCCAGCATATCGCGAAATTGCGCCAAGCCCTCGGAAAACAGAACAGCCTCATACTGGCCTGTTGTATCGGAAAACTGCACTACCCCCATTTTATTGCCCGTTCGGGTCTTGCGCTCCTGCTTGGAAGTGACCGTCCCGGCGAGCCGCCCATTGGTTGCTCCGCGTTTAACGGCGGCCGAGAATTCAGCCCAGTTCTGCACCCGCATCTTCTGGAGCGCCGCCTTGTACTCATCCAGCGGATGCGCCGAGAGGTAGAAGCCCACCACCTGGAACTCGCGGTGCAACCGGTCCGCGGCAAGCCAAGGATCGGTCGCGGGCAGGTTGAGCGCCTGCGACTGACTCCCAAGCGATGCGCCGAAAATGTCGGCCTGGCCGGAGATGGCGTTCTGCTGCGCCAGCGAGGCCAGCCCCATCATCCGCTCGACGCCGGCCATCATCTGGGCGCGGTCGTGGCCGAAGCAATCCAGCGCGCCGGCCATGATCAGGCTTTCGAAGACGCGCTTGCCGACGATCTTCGGATCGACGCGCTCGCAGAAATCGGCAAGGTTCTTGAACGGCTTCTCGCCGCGCACCTCGACGATGTGCTCGACCGCCGCGTCGCCCACGCCTTTCAGCGCCGCCAGCGAATAGAAGATCTTGTTCTCGCCGACTTCGAACGGGCGGAAGCTGGTCATCACCGACGGCGCCACCACCTCGATGCCGAGGCGCATCGCGTCCTGGCGGAAATCGGCCAGCTTGTCGGTGTTGCTCATGTCGAGCGTCATCGACGCGGCCAGGAACTCGACCGGGTAATGCGCCTTGAGATAGGCGGTCTGGTAAGAAACGACGGCGTAGGCAGCCGCGTGCGACTTGTTGAAGCCATAGTCGGCGAATTTGGCCAGAAGATCGAAGATGAAGTCGGCCTGCGGCTTGGAGACGCCCCGCTCAACCGCGCCGGAAACAAAGCGCTCGCGCTGCTTGTCCATCTCGGCGCGGATCTTCTTGCCCATGGCGCGGCGCAGCAGATCGGCTTCGCCGAGCGAGTAGCCGGAAAGCTCCTGCGCGATCTGCATCACCTGTTCCTGGTAGACGATGACGCCTTGCGTCTCCTTCACCAGATGGTCGATCTTGGGATGGATCGAGGCCATCTCCTCCTCGCCATGCTTTCTGGCGTTGTAGGTCGGGATGTTCTCCATCGGGCCGGGACGGTAGAGCGCCACCAGCGCGATGATGTCCTCGATGCAGTCCGGACGCATGCCGATCAGCGCTTTGCGCATGCCGGCACTTTCAACCTGGAACACGCCGACCACTTCACCGCGCGACAGCATGGCGTACGTGTCCTTGTCGTCGAGCGGGATCGTGGCGAGATCGATGTCGACGCCACGCCGGCGGATGAGCTTCACCGCCGTTTCCAGCACAGTCAGCGTCTTCAGGCCAAGGAAGTCGAACTTCACCAGCCCCGCCTGCTCGACATATTTCATGTTGAACTGGGTGACTGGCATGTCCGAGCGCGGATCGCGGTACATCGGCACCAGCTCGGACAACGGCCGGTCGCCGATGACGATGCCGGCGGCGTGCGTCGAGGCGTGGCGGTAGAGGCCTTCRAGCTTCTGCGCCGTGTCGAGCAGGGTCTGGACGATCGGCTCCTTCTCCGCCTCCTCGGCGAAGCGCGGTTCGTTGGCGATGGCGTCCGCGAGCTTGACCGGATTGGCCGGGTTCTGCGGCACCATCTTGGAGAGCTTGTCGACCTGGCCGTAGGGCATCTGCAACACGCGGCCGACGTCGCGCAGCACCGCGCGCGCCTGCAGCGTACCGAAGGTGATGATCTGGCCGACCTGGTCGCGCCCGTATTTCTGTTGGACGTAGCGGATGACTTCCTCGCGCCGGTCCTGGCAGAAGTCGATGTCGAAGTCCGGCATCGAGACGCGGTCCGGATTGAGGAAGCGTTCGAACAGCAGCGAGAAACGCAGCGGGTCGATATCGGTGATCGTGGTCGAATAGGCGACCAGCGAGCCGGCGCCCGAACCGCGCCCCGGCCCAACCGGGATGCCTTGCGATTTGGCCCATTTGATGAAGTCGGCGACGATCAGGAAGTAACCGGGGAACTTCATCTTCTCGATGATGCCGAGCTCGAATTCGAGCCGCTCGCGATATTGCTCGACGGTATAGCCCGGCRTCGGCCCATGCGCCGCAAGCCGCTTCTCCAGCCCCTCTCGCGCTTGCCGGGCAAGCTCTGCCGCCTCGGCTTTCTCGGCCGCGTCCTTGTCGGCGGCGTCGGCACCGGTGAAGCGCGGCAGGATCGGGCTGCGGTTCTTCGGATAGTAGGAACAGCRCATGGCGATCTCGACCGTGTTGTCGATCGCTTCCGGYAGGYCGGAGAAGAGTCGAGCCATGTCCGCCTGGCTGCVCAGGAAATTGTCCGGTGAAAGCCGCCGGCGATTGTCCGCGGCCACCACCGAGCCTTCGGCGATCGCAATCAGCGCGTCATGCGCTTCATAGTCCTCGCGCTTGGAGAAGAACGCCTCGTTGGTGGCGACCAGCGGCAGGTCGTGCGTGTAGGCCAGGTCGACCGTCGACTTTTCGACCATCCGGTCGTAGCCGGCGACGCGTTCCAATTCGACATAGAGACGATCGCCGAACAGGCCCTTGAGGAACAGCAGCCGCTGTTCGGCGAGGTCGCGCCGGTCCGCTTTGAGCGCGCTGCCGATCGGRCCGCGCGGGCCGCCAGTCAGGCAAATCAGTCCGTCGCACCGGCCTTCCAGCATGGCGCTGGTAAGGTGCACCGGCTCTCCGGGCGGCGTCTCGAGATAAACCTTGCTGATCAGCCGCACGAGATTGGCATAGCCAGCCTCGCTGGCGGCGATCAGCACGACCGGCGACATGTCCGGCCCAAGTCGGCGGCGGTCGCGCTGGCCATCGGTCGCCTCGCCGGAAAAGGCGAGATCGATCTGGCAGCCGATGATCGGCTGGATGCCGTCCTTGACCGCCTTCTGCGCGAATTCGAGCGCGCCGAACAGGTTGTTGGTGTCGGTGACCGCGATCGCCGGCGCCTCGTCCTTGACGGCATGGCCGACGATCGCGCCGAGCTGTAGCGCGCCTTCGAGCAGCGAATAGGCCGAATGCACACGCAGATGGATGAAGGTGCGTGCCGGCGCTTCCGGCCGCGCGGCCTTCACGGCTGCTTCGCGCTGCAACGGGTCGCGTGGAAGTCGTTCATCCGCCATGTTTTTTCGCGCTGTCCCAAAGACTCAAAATCCATGCAGATGTATTGTCCCGGACTGGGCCATGCCAGTCCAGCACAAAAGACCCGCAGGCACAGGCTTGCGACCCGGTACCGCCTCTTCTCAGGCGAACTCCATGATCACGGCATCGACCGCGAGGCTATCGCCGGGCTTGGCRTTGAGCTTGGCTATCGTGAGGTCGCGTTCGGCGCGCAGCACGTTCTCCATCTTCATCGCTTCGACCACGGCCAGCGTCTCGCCGGCCTTGACCTCCTGGCCCTCGGCGACGGCGATCGAGACGACGAGACCTGGCATCGGGCAGAGCAGCATCTTCGAGGTGTCCGGCGGCAGTTTCTCCGGCATCAGCCTTTCAAGCTCAGCCGTGCGCGGCAGCATGGCGCGCGCGGTCACCGACATGCCTTTCCAGGCAATCCGCAGCCCGTTCAGCGCGGGGCGGATCTGGGCGGCGATGCTGTGGCCRCCGACCGTGCCCTGCCAGATCGCGTCGCCCGGCCRCCAGTCGGAAGTGACCGTCAGCGGCGTGCCGCCGTCGATCGACAGATCGACCTCCATCGGGATGGAAACCATGCCGTCGACGATCGCCACCGGAAGATAATCGGCGCCGATCTTCGCCACCCAGTCGCGCTTGAGGTGACCGGAATGCGGCGCCAGCCGGCCGCTCAGGCGGTCGAGCCGGTCGCGGCGCAAAAGTTCGATCGCCGTTGCGACGGCGGCGAATACCGCCCTCTCCTCGCCATCCGGCGCGACCGGTGAAAAACCATCCGGATATTCCTCGGCGATGAAGCCTGTCGACAGCCGTCCCTCGCGCCAGCGCGGGTGCTGCATCAGCGCCGAAAGAAACGGGATGTTGTGCTCGATGCCATCGACGACGAAGCTGTCCAGCGCCTCCGACATGGCGTCGATCGCCTCGAGCCTGGTCGGCGCCCAGGTGCAGAGCTTCGCCACCATGGGGTCGTAGAACATCGAGATCTCCGACCCTTCGGTGACGCCGGTGTCGTTGCGGATCACGACGTTGCCGAACGCGCCCTCTTCCGGCGGCCTGTAACGGGTCAGCCGGCCGATCGACGGCAGGAAGTTGCGGAAAGGATCCTCGGCATAGAGGCGGCTTTCCACCGCCCAGCCGTTCAGCTTCACGTCGCTCTGCTTGATGCCGAGCTTCTCGCCGGCGGCGACGCGGATCATCTGCTCGACCAGGTCGATGCCGGTGACCAATTCGGTCACCGGGTGCTCGACCTGCAATCGCGTATTCATTTCAAGGAAATAGAAATTCTTGTCCTTGTCGACGATGAACTCGACCGTGCCGGCGCTTTGATAGTCGACGGCTTTCGCCAGCGCCACCGCCTGCTCGCCCATTGCCTTCCTGGTCTTGGCGTCGAGGAATGGCGAAGGCGCCTCCTCGACCACTTTCTGGTTACGGCGCTGGATCGAGCATTCGCGCTCGCCAAGGTAAAGGGCGGTGCCATGCGCGTCGGCCAGCACCTGGATCTCGATGTGGCGAGGGTCGACGACGAACTTCTCGATGAAGACGCGGTCGTCGCCAAAGGAGCTTTTCGCTTCCGAACGCGCCCGCTCAAAACCGTCGCGCACCTCCGCCTTGCTCCAGGCGATGCGCATGCCCTTGCCGCCGCCGCCAGCCGAGGCCTTGATCATGACCGGATAGCCGATCTCGCCGGCGATCTTCTCGGCATGGTCGGCGTCTTCGATGACACCCAGCCACCCAGGCACGGTCGAGACCTTGGCCTCGCTGGCGAACTTCTTCGATTCGATCTTGTCGCCCATCGCCTTGATGGCCTTGGGCTTCGGCCCGATGAAGACGATGCCTTCCTTCTCCAGCGCCTCGCAGAAGGAGGCGCGCTCGGACAGGAACCCATAGCCCGGATGCACGGCCTGCGCGCCGGTTTCCTTGCAGGCGGCGATGATCTTCTCTGGCAACAGATAGCTTTGCGCCGCTGGCGAAGGCCCGATATGCACCGCTTCGTCGGCCATTTCGACATGCACGGCGTCGCGGTCGGCGTCTGAATAGACGGCGACCGTGGCAATCCCCATCTTGCGCGCCGTCTTGATCACGCGACAGGCGATCTCGCCGCGATTGGCGWTCAGGATCTTCTTGAACATTCGGATGTCGTTCCTCCGGCGAAGCGGTCCAGTTCTATGGATAATTCCGGCGCGCCTCAAGTGTCCGCGGGTCGGCTTCCCCGACTGGCGCCGATTGCAGAAACCGCGCCGAAAAACGTCGCAAGAGACGTTGGCCGCCGACGCGGAACTCGCTAAGGTTATTCCAACATCAAAGGGATGGCAGGCTGGCATTCGCYACGGGCAGCTTGCCGTTAGCTAAAACTTACAGATCGTTGGGAGGAGTGCCTCATGAAAACGCGTGCCGCCGTTGCTGTTGGTGCCGGAAAGCCGCTGGAGATCATGGAGGTGGACCTCGAAGGGCCGCGCGAAGGCGAGGTGCTGATCGAGGTCAAGGCGACCGGCATCTGCCATACCGACGAATTCACGCTGTCGGGCGCCGATCCGGAAGGCATCTTCCCGGCGATCCTGGGCCATGAGGGTGCCGGCATCGTCGTCGATGTCGGCAAGGGCGTGACCTCGGTCAGGAAGGGCGACCATGTCATCCCGCTCTACACGCCCGAATGCCGGCAGTGCCCGTCCTGCCTGTCGAGGAAGACGAACCTTTGCACCGCCATCCGCGCCACGCAGGGTCAGGGCCTGATGCCGGACGGCACCTCGCGCTTCTCGGTCGGGGGCGAAAAACTCTTCCACTATATGGGCTGCTCGACTTTCTCCAACTTCACCGTGCTGCCCGAGATCGCGGTGGCCAAGGTCAATCCCGACGCCCCCTTCGACAAAATTTGCTACATCGGCTGTGGGGTGACCACCGGCATCGGCGCCGTCATCAACACGGCCAAGGTCGAGCAGGGCGCCACCGCCGTGGTCTTCGGCCTCGGCGGCATTGGCTTGAACGTCATCCAGGGGCTTCGCCTTGCCGGCGCCGACATGATCATCGGCGTCGATTTGAACAACGACAAGAAGGCCTGGGGCGAGAAGTTCGGCATGACGCATTTCGTCAATCCGAAGGAGATCGACGGCGACATCGTGCCTTACCTGGTCAACATGACCAAGCGCGGCGCCGACCAGATCGGCGGCGCCGACTACACCTTCGACTGCACCGGCAACACCAAGGTGATGCGCCAGGCGCTGGAGGCCTCGCATCGCGGCTGGGGCAAGTCGGTCATCATCGGCGTTGCCGGCGCCGGCCAGGAGATTTCGACCAGGCCTTTCCAGTTGGTCACCGGCCGCACCTGGATGGGCACCGCCTTCGGCGGCGCGCGCGGCCGCACCGATGTGCCGAGGATCGTCGACTGGTACATGGAAAAGAAGATCCAGATCGACCCGATGATCACCCACACGCTGAAGCTCGAGGACATCAACAAGGGTTTCGACCTCATGCATGAGGGCAAGTCGATCCGCAGCGTCGTGGTTTATTGAGGAAAGCCACCAGGCCGCAGGCCGGAAAGCCCGCGACCTCTGTGGTCAAACATGGGAGGAAGTTGGAATGGCCGAGAAACTGCATCACTCGATCGACAACGGCTTGCCGAAGGAAAGCGCATCCTTTACCGGCGGCACGCTGGTTTGCCTGTGCACCTCGAAGCCGGTGAAGGTGAAGGTCAAGGGCCAGATCGCCCACAACCACGCCTGCGGCTGCACCAAATGCTGGAAGCCGGAAGGCGCCATCTTCTCGGTCGTGGCCGTTGCCGGCACCGGCGACGTCACCGTCACCGAGAACGGCGACAAGCTCAAGGTGGTCGATCCCTCGGCGCTGATCCAGCGCCATGCCTGCACCGGCTGCGGCGTCCACATGTACGGCCCGGTCGAGCGCGACCATCCCTTCAAGGGCCTGTCCTTCATCCATCCCGAGCGCTTCGAGGAGGACGGCTGGTCGCCGCCGGGCTTTGCCGCCTTCGTCTCCTCGATCATCGAATCCGGCGTCGACCCGAGCCGCATGGACGGTATCCGCGGCCAGCTGAAGTCGATCGGGCTGGAGCCCTATGACTGCCTCAGCCCCGGCCTGATGGACTATATCGCCACCTGGACCGCTAAGAAGTCGGGAGCCTTGGCGGCCTGACAAATCCTGCGATTTCTGCCATGGGGCTGGCTGACACGCCGGCCCCATATTTGTTTGGAAGCAACGATGCCCGCACCCATTATCTACGTCGATGCCGACGCTTGCCCGGTCAAGGCCGAGGTCGGGAAGGTCGCGGAGCGCCATGGCGTCGCCGTCACCTACGTTTCCAATGGCGGCCTGCGTCCGTCGCGCGATCCGATGATCCGCAACGTCGTCGTCTCCAAGGGCGCTGATGCGGCGGACGACTGGATCGTCGAGAACGCCAGGGCCAACGACATCGTGGTGACGGCCGACATCCCGCTGGCGGCGCGCACGGTGGCGCTCGGCGCGCATGTGCTGGGACCCACCGGCCGCCCCTTCACGCCGGAGACCATCGGCATGGCGGTGGCGATGCGCGATTTGAAGCAGCATTTGCGGGAAACAGGCGAAAGCCGGGGCTTCAACGCCTCCTTCACGCAGAAGGACAGGTCGCAGTTTCTCGGCGAGCTCGACCGCATCTTGCGGCGTGCCTTGAAATCCGTCACACCGGATTGATCCAACGTCTTCAGGGGCCTCGGGCCATGGGTGACGATCTCAAGACGCCGATGCATCGGCACATGCAGTTCGCCCTCGCCGCCGCCATCGGCATCGTCGCGCTGCTGCTTGCCCTGTTGCTGCGCTGGCCCCTGCCCTACTCCATCGGCGCCAATGTGTTCTTTGTGAGCTACATCGCCCTGGTGCTGACCCTGATGCCCAGCCTTACCGGCCGCTATCTCAGCAAGAACGCACGGGCGACAGACCTGCCCGTCCTGCTTATCTTCGCCGTCACGCTCTTCGTCGTCATTGCGGCCATCGTCTCGCTGTTTCTTTTGATCAACCAGAGAGCCGCCACGCACCMCTGGCAGCTCGGCTTTGCCATGTTGTCGATCCCGCTCGGCTGGTTCACCATCCATGCCATGGCATCATTGCACTACGCGCATGTCTACTGGAAAGACGGCGACGAGATCGACATGAAAAGCCAGAGAAAAGTGCCCGTCGGCGGGCTCGATTTTCCCGGCGGCAGGCGGCCGGAAGGTTGGGACTTCCTCTATTTCGCGACAGTCATYGGCATGACGGCGCAGACCGCCGACACGGCCATCACCACGTCGCAGATGCGCATGGTCGTGCTTGTTCATTCGATCCTGACCTTTTTCTTCAACACGGTGATCGTGGCGGCGGCGGTCAACCTCGCGGTCAGYCTGGGCTCTCCGTAATAAATCCGTGATCGCATGAAACATTGCCTTGTGCGGCGACGTATTGAGGGGGAGACAATGACCTGAAAAGCCGCTTCCCGATGGCGGCCGGAGGCAAGATGGACACTGTTGCCAACAACCGATCCGCCAGCGAGGCGGCCGGCAAGGACACGACCCTCATCTATCGGCAATCGCGCTGGACGCGGCTGACCCATTGGATCTGGGCTTTCTCGCTGTTCTTCATGCTGCTTTCCGGCCTGCAGATCTTCAATGCGCGGCCGCAGCTTTATATCGGCAAGCAGTCCGGCTTCGAATTCAACAACACCATCCTCCAGATCGGCGCCGAAAACACCGCCAGCGGTCCGCGCGGCTTCACTGAAATCTTCGGCCATCGCTTCGACACCACCGGCGTGCTCGGCTGGTCGGGTCCGCCGGGACAAGAGACGCCGCGCGCCTTTCCATCCTGGGCGACGATCCCGTCTTATTACGATCTCGGCACCGCTCGCGTCGTRCATTTCTTCTTCGCCTGGATCYTGACCACGACGCTGCTCGTCTGGCTGGTCGCCGGCCTGATCAACGGCCATATCCGCCGCGATCTCGCCCCTCGCGTGTCGGACCTGCGCAAGCTGCCGCGCGACATCGTCGATCACGCGAAGCTGAAGTTCCACCACACGAGGGAATACAACACGCTRCAGAAGATGGCCTATGGCGGCGTGCTCTTCGTGGCTCTGCCGCTGATGATCGTCACCGGCCTCGCAATGTCGCCGAGCATGGATTCGGTATTGCCTTGGCTCAACGAAATCCTCGGCGGCAGGCAAACGGCGCGCACCATCCATTTCACCGTCATGGTGCTGCTCGTCCTTTTCTTCGTCGTCCACATCCTGATGATCCTTGCCGCCGGCCCGATCAACGAGCTGCGTTCGATCATCACCGGCTGGTACCGCACCGACCCGCCGGAAAAACCCGACCAGCCGACCGAGAGGAGCGCCTGACATGGCAAAATTCCAGATCAGCCCCAAGCTCCAAATGAGCCGAAGAAAGTTCTTGACCGCCAGCAGCCTCGGCTTGTCCGGCATCGCGCTGTCCGGCTGCGATGCCTTCGACAGCGGTCTCGGCATCGGCGGCGGCTTGCGCAGCTTCCTCGAAAACGYCAATGGCCTGACCTGGCGCGCGCAGCGCCTGCTCGCCGGCCGCGACGCGCTGGCGCCGGAATTCACCGAAGCCGACATCCGCCAGCCGCAACGGCCGAACGGCGTCACCGCGCCCGACGACGACACCTATAAGGGCCTGCTCGCCAACAATTTCGCCGACTGGCGCCTGGAGGTTTCAGGCTTGGTCGAGAAGCCGCTGTCGCTGACCCGCGAGCAGTTGCAGAACATGCCGAGYCGCACGCAGATCACCCGCCATGACTGCGTCGAAGGCTGGAGCTGCATCGCCAAGTGGACCGGCACGCCGCTGTCGCTGGTGCTCGACCAGGCTGTGGTCAAGCCGCAGGCGCGCTATGTGATGTTCCACTGCCTCGACACGATCGAGCAAAGCCTGTCCGGCGACATCAAATATTACGGCACCATCGACCTGATCGACGCCCGCCATCCGCAGACGATTCTGGCCTATGGCCTGAACGGCAAGCCCTTGCYGGTCGAGAACGGCGCGCCGCTGCGCGTGCGGGTCGAGCGCCAGCTTGGCTACAAGATGCCGAAATACCTTTCCAAGATCGAGCTGGTCGACAGTTTCGCCAATGTCGGCGGCGGTCGCGGCGGCTATTGGGAGGACAATGGCTACGACTGGTATGGCGGGATTTGATGGCCCCTCGCTTCAGCCGGAGCACGATCTTGCGCCGGCCGAGCTCAGTGCCTTCGAGGAACGCCTCAACGGTGACAACCGGCGTGTCACAGGGCGCGATGACGACCATGCCCTCGTCTTTGCGCTGCGGGATGAAAAAGGGCGCGCCGTCGGGGTCGCCGCCGGCTATTCCTGGGCCGGCATTGCCGAGCTGAAGCTGATGTGGGTCGACGAGGCCTATCGAGGCCTTGGCCACGGCAGGAAGCTGCTCGATGCCTTCGTCGCGGAAGCCGCCGCGCGCGGCTCGCTGCGGATATGGGCTTCGACACACGACTTCCAGGCGCCGGGCTTGTACGAAAAGGCTGGTTTCGCGCGCATGGCCGAATTCAGCGGATGGCCCGAAGGCCATTCCAACATCATCCTTTGCAAGACGATCGGTTCCCGGTAGGCGGCGACCGGACGAGGCTGACGTTCAGCCCGCGCGGCTTTGCGACGCGATCAATCGTCCGAACTTTCGAAAGTGGTTTGACCCGGCTCGGGCGGCGCGTCCCCCATCGCATCCGGATTGWCCACCATGCAGCCCATGCCGTGGCATCCCTGATAGTTGCCGTGGGTATCGAAATTGGGATTGCCGTCCCTGTCGAATTGCGGCGTCGGGTCAATCCATCGATCGTCGCGGCGCGGCTTCGGCCTCGGATAGTAATTGTCCGAATGGCGACCGTGCCTGTCATTGTTGTCGAGGATGGCGCCGACGATACCGCCGACGATGATGGCGGCCGCCGCATCGCCGGGAGAAGGCCTGCGGCCGGAGGGAGACGGCCCGCGGCCGGAGCCGGCAACCAGAAATTGCGCCGAGCAGCCCTTGTCCACCCAGATGCCGCCGCCGTCATAGCCCCAGCTTGTGCCGAACTGGYAACGCGACTTCGACAGCCGGTTGGTCAATTGCACGCCGCCACGCGTGTCGATCCCGCAATAGGAGTAGCGATAGTTGGAACTTGAGCAGACCAGGCGCATCGGACCCGCGGCCTGCGCGGCATCGGGCAGCAGCGACAATTGCGTCGGATTGCCCAGGAGGCAGGCCAGGAACATAGTCGAACCGGTAACCGCCATCCGCGCCGACATCGCAAGTCTCCAATTGGTTTCGCTATCGACAGAATGGCACCTCTGTGTAAGTCTTACAACCAGACAAACTGCAGCGAGGATATATTCATGCGCGCTAACAAAATGGTCGCGGCGATCATACTTGTTCTCTCTGCCTGGCTGGCGTTATTGCCGGCCCACGCGGACGATAGCCTGAAGCGCGTCATCGACAAGAAGACACTGACGGTCGGTGTGGCGCTCAACCCGCCATGGATCCTCAAGAATGCGGATGGCAAATTCGCGGGCTACGATGTCGACCTGACCAGCGCGCTGGCATCCGATCTCGGCGTCGACCTGAAACTGGTCGAAGTGCCGTGGAACGACCTGAAGGCACGTCTGCTCAAGGGCGATTTCGATCTGATCGCCGCAGGCTATGCCAGCACGCCTGAGCGCGCCCGCGAAGTTGTATTCTCCAATCCGACCGGCACCGCCGACATTCGCATGGTGGCCTCGATAGCCAGCCTCGGCAAAAGGCCGGGAAAGGCGCTGACGGCGCCGGGGTACAAGATCGCCGTGCTGTCCAATTCCACGGACGAGGCGGCAGCCAAGGAAGCCTTTCCGAAGGCAAACATCCTGTCCTTCGACAACACCACYGCCGTCTTTGCCGCGATCATCGGCGGCGACGCCCAGGCGATGGTCGCCACGTCGCCGACGCCGCAGATGGCGGCAAGACTCTACGATGCGAAATTCAGGCTGGTCGGCGGCCCGCTTCTGCGCACGCCGGAAGCCTTCGCTATGCGCCCCGACGACATCCGCCTGATCCAATACGTCAACAACTGGGTCGGCGCGCGCACCGCCGACGGCACCATCGCCGGTGTCCGTCGGTACTGGTTCGGCGGCTTCAAATGGATGTCGCGCTTCGATACCTCAGCCAAGCCGGACCAGGCCAAGCCGGACCAGACCAAGCCGAAGCCGTAAGCTTGGAGCAATTCCAGGAAAAGTGCCTGCGGTTTTCCGCGCGGAATTGCGTCAAAACAAGAAGATCGAGCGGTTCGCCGTTCCGTGAAACGGTAAACCGCCCTAAGCCACCTTATCCAGCAGCGGCTTCAGCGCCGGATGGATTTCCGGCGCAGCGTGCTTGATCAGCGTCARCAGCGCGCGCTCGTTGTCGCACAGCGGCCGCTGGCCGCCGCCGACGCGCTCGGCCAGCCATTCGGCCTCGCCAGCTCAGGAGGCCGGCATTTTGCAGGCCGGCCCCATCTGAATATCGATGCAACCTTTGATGTCGCCAGGAGGTGACAAGGTGTCGCCGACGGGCTATGGATGGCGCGTCGGGGGCTCAGTGGCTGAGTCCCACCTGTTTGCGGGAGAGAGCAGCGYGAGCTGTCGCCGAAGGGGAAATCGCCCGAAATCTCTCAGGCAAAAGAACCGTGGACGGGAAAGACAACTCTGGAAAGTCGGGGCTAGCCCCGCGCCGAAGGTGTAAGCGCTGCCGACAGAGTTACGGGGCGCGAGTCTCTCAGGCTTCAGACAGAGGGGCACGAACTAGGCCGCCTGCGGCGGTCGATTGCGTGCGACTCTGGAGAAGACATGACAGGCGAAGACACCAGACATCTGCCCCTKGAGGAATTGCATCAGGCCGCGGGAGCGCGTTTCGGCGCCTTCGCCGGCTGGTCGATGCCGCTGACATACCCGCCCGGCGTGATGAAGGAGCATCTTCACACGCGCGAACATGCCGGCCTGTTCGACATCTCGCATATGAAGCTGTTCGAGGTCAGCGGTCCGGCCGCTGCAGTGCTTCTCAACCGCGCCTGCCCGCTCGATGCCGGCGCGCTGGGCATCTCGCAGTCCAAATACACTTTTTTCCTCAACGAGGCGGCCGGCATCATCGACGACCTGATCGTGACGCGCCTTGGCGATGACCGGTTCATGGTGGTGGCCAATGCCGGCAACGCGGTGGAGGACGAGAAGCATCTGCGCGCGCTGGCCGCCGATTTCGATGCCAAGGTCGAGCCGCTCGACCGGGTCTTCCTGGCGATCCAGGGGCCGGACGCCTGGGCGGCGCTAGCGCGGGCCGGCATCGAAACCGGCTCGCTGCTCTTCATGCACGGCATCGAGCCGCGGCAAAACTGGTTCATGAGCCGCTCCGGCTACACCGGCGAGGACGGTTTCGAGATCGGCCTGCCTGAGAAGGACGCGCGCGATCTCGTCGTCAAACTCCTGGCGGACGAGCGAGTGCAGTGGATCGGCCTCGCCGCCCGCGACAGCCTGCGGCTCGAGGCCGGTCTTTGCCTGCATGGCCATGACCTGACGCCGGAAATCGACCCGGCAAGCGCCGGACTGATGTGGGCGATCTCCAAGGACGTCCGTGCCGCCGGCCATTTCATCGGCGCCGACGCGCTGCGCTCGATCCTCGAGCGCGGGCCGTCGCAGAAACGCGTCGGCCTGAAGCCCGACGGCCGCCAGCCGGTTCGCGCCGGCGCGGCGCTGGTCGATGCCGACGGCAATCCGGCCGGCCATGTCACGTCCGGCGGCTTCGGCCCCTCGACCGGCCACCCGGTCGCCATGGGCTACGTCGACACCGCGCTGGCCAAAGCCGGCACCAAACTCTTCGCCGATGTCCGCGGGACGAAAATCCCGGTCGACGTCACGTCCCTGCCCTTCACCCCACACCGCTACCGCAAAGGATGATTTCCAGATGGCAAAGACCTATTTCACGCAAGATCACGAATGGCTCCGCGTCGAAGGCGGCGTCGCCGTTGTCGGTATCACCGACTATGCGCAGGAACAGCTTGGCGACCTCGTTTTCGTTGAGCTGCCAGAGATCGGCCGCAAGCTCGCCAAGGGCGATACGGCCGTGGTCGTCGAATCCGTCAAGGCGGCATCGGACGTCTACGCGCCGGTCGACGGCGAGATCACCGAGGCCAACGCTTCGCTGTCGGCCGACCCCTCGCTGGTCAATTCGGCAGCGACCGGCGACGGCTGGCTCTGGAAGATGAAGCTTTCCGACGAAAGCCAGCTCAACAGCCTCATGGATGAGGYCGCCTACAAAGCCCATATCGGCTGACATCAGGACATAAAGACATGACCGCAGCGCTTACTTCCTTCTCGGCCCRCCATATCGGCCCGGGCGTCAATGATGTCAGAGCCATGCTTGCCGTGCTCGGCGTTCCGTCCGTAGAAACGCTGATCAGCCAGGCCGTGCCGAGATCGATCCGCCTCGACCAACCGCTCAACCTGCCCGCTCCGGCGAGCGAAGCGGAAGCGCTGGCCGAACTGTCTGCGATCATGGCGAAGAACACGGTGCTGAAGAGCTTCATCGGCGCCGGCTATCACGGCGTCCACGTGCCGCCGGTCATCCAGCGCAACATGTTCGAGAATCCGGCCTGGTATACGGCCTACACGCCCTACCAGGCCGAGATCAGYCAGGGCCGGCTGGAAATGCTGTTCAACTTCCAGACCCTGGTCACCGAGCTGACCGGCCTGCCGGTGGCGTCCGCCTCGCTGCTCGATGAAGCCACCRCCGTCGCCGAAGCCGTGGGCATTGCGCTGCGCCACCACCGCGACAAACGCACCAAGGTGGCGCTTGYGGGTGCGCCGCATCCGCAGACGCTGGATGTCGTGCGCACCCGCGCCGAGYCTCTCGGCACCGAGGTCGACGGCGAGACCATCGACGACAACACCGCCGCGCTGCTCGTCTCCTGGCCGGATACGTTCGGTGTCTATGGCGATCACAAGGCGGCGATCGAGAAGGCCCGCGCCGCCGGCGCGCTGGTCGTCTTCATCGCCGACCCGCTGGCGCTGACGCTGACGGACGCTCCGGCCAAGCTCGGCGCCGACATCGCCGTCGGTTCGATGCAGCGCTTCGGCGTGCCGATGGGCTTTGGCGGCCCGCACGCGGCCTATTGCGCCGTTTCCGACAAGCTGACCCGTCTGATGCCCGGCCGCCTCGTCGGCCAGTCGATCGACACCAAGGGCCGTCCCGGCTACCGGCTGGCGCTGCAGACGCGCGAGCAGCACATCCGCCGTGACAAGGCAACCTCCAACATCTGCACCGCGCAGGCGCTGCTCGCCAACATGGCGACGGCCTATGCGATCTGGCACGGGCCCGCCGGCCTGCAGGCGATCGCCGGTCGTATCCATAGCCTTGCCGATCGTCTTGCCGCCGGTCTCAGGGCGGCGGGCGTTTCGGTGCTCGGCACGAGCCGCTTCGACACGGTGACGGCCGAAGTGAACGGCAAGGCCGCGGCAATAGCCGCCGCCGCCGAGAAGACAGGCAGGCTGCTGCGCGTCATCGATGCCGACCGCGTCAGTGTCGCCTTCGACGAGACCTCGACGGAGGCCGATCTCGAGGCGATCRCAGGCCTCTTCGGAGCCAAGCCCGGCGTCGGTGGCGRCTCGATGCCCGGCAAACCGCGCGGCAAGGAGTTCCTGACCCAGCCGGTCTTCCACGACAACCATTCCGAAACCGAGATGATGCGCTTCCTGCGCCGGCTGGCCGACAAGGACCTCGCGCTCGACCGCGCCATGATCCCGCTCGGCTCCTGCACCATGAAGCTCAACGCCGCCGCCGAGATGATGCCGGTGAGCTGGCCGAGCGTCGCCAACCTGCATCCCTTCGCGCCGGCCGGCCATTCGGCGGGCTATCGCGAGATGGYCGGCGACCTGGAGACCTGGCTGTCGGAGATCACCRGTTTCGACGCCGTCAGCCTGCAGCCCAATGCCGGCAGCCAGGGCGAATATGCCGGYCTGCTCACCATCCGCGCCTATCACCGCGCGCGCGGCGAAGGCCACCGCACGGTCTGCCTGATCCCGTCTTCGGCGCACGGCACCAATCCGGCGAGCGCCGCGATGGCGGGCATGACCGTTGTCGTCGTGCGCTGCCTGGACGACGGCAATATCGATATGGACGACATGAGGGCCAAGGCCAACGAGCATTCGAAGAACCTCGCGGCGCTGATGTTCACCTATCCCTCGACGCATGGCGTCTACGAGGAAGGCGCGCGCCATCTCTGCGCGCTGATCCACGAGCATGGCGGCCAGGTCTATTTCGACGGCGCCAACCTCAACGCGCTCGTCGGCCTTGCCCGCCCCGGCGACATCGGCGCCGACGTCTGCCACATGAACCTGCACAAGACCTTCTGCATTCCGCATGGCGGCGGCGGCCCGGGCGTCGGCCCGATCGGCGTCAGGGCGCATCTGAAGCCCTACCTGCCGGGTCATGTCGCGGAAGGCTCGGCGCATGCCGTTGCCGCCGCACCCTTCGGCAGCGCGTCCATCCTGCCGATCACCTGGATGTATATCCGCATGATGGGCGGCTCCGGCCTCAAGCAGGCGACCGAGACGGCGATTGTTTCGGCCAACTATGTGGCGACGCGCCTCGCGCCGCACTACCCTCTGCTCTACAAGGGCCGAAGCGACCGCATCGCGCATGAGTGCATTCTCGACACCCGCGTGCTCAAGGAAAGCGCCGGCATCACCGTCGACGATATCGCCAAGCGCCTGATCGACTACGGCTTCCACGCGCCGACCATGTCGTTCCCGGTTGCCGGCACGCTGATGGTCGAGCCGACCGAGTCCGAGCCCAAGCGCGAACTCGACCGTTTTTGCGAGGCGATGATCGCCATCGCCGGCGAGGCGGCGAAAGTGGCGAAGGGCGAGTGGCCGCTCGCCGACAACCCGCTGGTCAACGCCCCGCACACCGCGGCGGAAGCGCTCGCGGGTGAGTGGAAGCATCCCTATTCGCGGCTGGAGGCGGCCTATCCGGCGGGCGACGCCGACCTGGCGGCGAAATACTGGCCGCCGGTCTCGCGCATCGACAACGTCGCCGGCGACCGCAACCTGGTCTGCTCCTGCCCGCCGCTGTCGGAATATCTCGGCGCCGCCGAATAGCGGACAAGGTTCAGGCGCTTTTCAGGGCCGGCCCGGCACCGGGCTGGCCCGCTCTGTCCTGAACGATGACACGGTTGCGCCCGGCACGCTTGGCCGCATAAAGCGCGGCGTCGGCTTGCGCCAGCACCGCGTCCAGGGGGCGCCCCGCGGCCGAGCCGAATCCCATGCCGCCGCTGACGCTGCTGCGCAGCGGGCCGCGATGGGTAGGCACGATCTCGGTGCCGAAGGCGACGCCGATCCGGCTTGCCATGTCATACGCCTTTTCCGGTGTCATACGCGACATGACGAGCGCGAATTCCTCGCCGCCCAAGCGGAAGGCGTCGACCCCTGCCCTGCCGTATTTCTTGATCACTGCCGCGAAGYGGCAAAGGACCTCGTCGCCGACGGGGTGGCCGAAGACGTCGTTGGTCATCTTGAAATGATCGAGATCGAACATGGCGATCGCCATGAACGGACCGAAGCTGCGGTCGCCGTAAAGCTCGTTGAGCGCCCTGCGGTTCATCAGTCCGGTCAGCGGATCGGTCATCGTCTCGGCCTTGAGCTCGATCTGCGCCTGCAGATGGTGCAGCGACAGCGTCAGCGCGCCGAGGCCGGTCATGCAGGCAACCGCGACGACCGAGTTCAACCGCTCCGCCCAATTGTCGGGCGCGGCGCCAAGGGCCCATTGCCCATGGGCGAGCAGCATCAGGCCGCACAGCGCGAAGGACACGCCGCAAGCGCCGCTCAGGAACGAGACGACAAGCAGGATCCGCCGGTCGTGATCGCCCTTCACCCAGAACATCGCACCGATCGCGGCGAGCAGCGCCGTCACCACCGCGTAGGTGATCTGGAAGCCGATGCCGTCGAAACCGAGATAGGTCAAAGCGGCGCAAGCGGCCATGGCCGCAAGTGTCGGCAGGACGGCGCGGCGGTAGGCGCGAAAGCCGAGATATTGCATGGCCGACAGGCAGATGAGGAGGAAGCCGAGGCTGAGCAGCGCAAGCACGATCTGGCAAAGCCAGGGGCTGGCGTCCTTGGTGTAACGCCAGAACAGGACGACATGGGCGACCAGCACGAGTATGCCACAGGCGACCGTGGGCATGAAACGCGCCCGGGGCGCGGTGAACCAGATCGCAAACAGGGTGATGCTGAGGCATGCGCCCGACAGTGCCGCCGCGAGCAGAAGCGAGCTGAAATCCAACATCGGTGAAGAACTGCCTCTCGGGGAGTCTCGTCGCTTCTCAATGTAGATTGCCTGCGGCCTGCGCAAACCGTTTTCGGCCGGCGCCTGCCGCTACCTCGGCACAGGGTTTACAAACCGTCGACATGCCGAGCGAAATGTCGGCGCCGGCTCTTCGGGGCGGCAGGCGTGAAGGCGGATCAGCCCTTGTCGAGCAGCGCCAGGTTGGYGTTGACCACCGTCTGGTCGGCCATGCCGGCCTTGGCTTCGAGCAGCAGCGCGCGCGCCTTTTTCTTGTTGCCGCGCAGGAGCTGCGAGTAACCCATATTGTTGACGATCTGCGGCTTGCGCCCGGCGACCTTCAACAGCTGCGCGTAGGCGCGATCGGCGAAGTCGAAACGGCCGAGCTCGTCATAGGATGCGGCAAGCCCCATCCAGGCCTCGGCATTGTCGGATTTGAGTTCGACCGCCTTGCGAAAATGCTGCTCGGCAAGGCCGAAATTCGCCTCGCGGAACTGCGCCTTGCCTTCGACGAGGTCGCTGGCGCTGACATCCTTGGCCACCGRCTGGATCGCCGTGGTCTTGGTCGTGTCGACGTCTGCGTTCGTCGTGCAGCCGGTGATCATCAAGACGGCCGCCAACGCCGCCGCTGCCCTGGGAAGTCTCTGACGCATGCCCCTGCCCCATCGCCCGATTTGCCGGGTCGTTCTTCAGGAAAAACCTTACAGGAGAGCGATTAAGCTTCGGTGCCGAAATGCAGCTAAATTTTGGTTGCGCGCAAGGGATGCGTTAACCAGCGCTCCTGGGGTGCCGCCAGGTTCAGGTCAGGCCGGCCTCACCTGAACCCTCAGTGCGCGGTCAGCTTCACGACGATCGGTATGATGGCGATCATCAGCACCACCGGCAGGATGCAGACCGTCACCGGCACCGACATCTTGGCCGGAAGGGCATGCGCCTTCTCCTCGGCCATCGACATGCGCTTGTGCCGCATCTCGTCGGAAAAGACGCGCAGCGAGCCCGACAGGCTGGTGCCGAGTTCCTTGGATTGCTGCAAGAGCGTCGCGAAGGAGCGAACCTCGTCCAGGCTGAGGCGGTCGGCAAGCGCCTTCAGCGCGTCGTCGAGGCTCCGCCCGGCCCGCAATTCCAGCGACACCAGGATCAGGTTCTGACTGAGCGATGGATAGGTCCTGGCAAGTTCCTTGGAGACCCGCTCGATGCCGGCCTCCATGCTCATGCCGGCATCGGAGCAGACGATCATCAAATCCATGAAATCGGGAAAGCCGTTGCGGTATTCGCGCATCTTTTCCCGAACCTTCTGCGTCAGCACCAGGCCCGGCAGGAAATAGCCGCCGGCGCCCGACAGGATGATGAAGGTCCAGCGGCTGGTCATGGTCGACTCGGCGCTGGCCGCCCAGTGGTTGATCAGGAAAGCGCCGAGCGCCGCGCCGACCAGGGTGGCGAACCGGATGAGGAAGAACATGCCGACGGCGCGCGGTTCCATATAGCCGGCCTGGATCAGTTTCAGGCGCAGCCTGGCGACATTTTCCGGGTCGCTCTTGGCGTAGAATTCCTGCGCCCGCTTCACCGCCTTCTCGCGCACGGCGTTGGTGCTCTTCTTGGGCGAGGACTCCGCCTGCTCGGCCGGCTGCGATGTCTCGACCTTCAGCCGGCGCTTGACCTCGTCGCGATCGCCCTTGGCGAGCACCAGCGGCCAGGCGACGGCACCGGCGCCCAGCACAAGCAGCAGCACGGYGACCGGCACCAGCGAGGTCGGCGCGAGCGAGGCGAGGAAGCGGATGGCGTCTTCCATTTCAGAACTYGAAATTCGACATCTTGAACATGATGGCGTTGCCGAGCAGCAGCCAGATGATGGAGCCGCCCAGCATGTACCAGGTCTTCGGCACGTCCCAGACATCCTGATAGAACTGCGGCATCAGCACCATGATGGCGGTGAAAAGAAGCACCGGCACCGCGGTCAGGATGTAAGCCGACATGCGGCCTTCCGTCGAAATGGCGCGCACCTTGYGGCGCAGCTTGCCACGGTCGCGGATCGTCRCCGACAGGCCGTCCAGGATCTCGCGCAGATTGCCGCCTGAACTGCTCTGGATCGACACCGCCGTGACAAACAGCGGCAAGTCCTCATGGCCCACCCGGTCGAAGAGATTGTTCAGCGCCGAAACCAGGTCGGAGCCGTAGGTCACCTCGTCGGCGACGACGCCGAACTCGGTGCCGATCGGATCGCCCATTTCGCGCGCCACCATGGCAATCGCCACCGGCACCGGATGGCCGGCCTTCAGGCCGCGCGTGATCAATTCAAGCGCCTCGGGCAATTGCATCCCGAACCGCTTGTGCCGGCGCTTGCGCATGAAGCGCATTGCCATCACCGGCAGGACCGGCAGCAGCACGACAAACAGGATCAGGCCGAACAGGAGCGGCAAGCCCTTCCATATGCCTAAAAACGCCAGCGCGAGAGCGATCCCCGATGTGATCGTCAGGAACTTCGGCAGCGGCGTGGTCATGCCGGACTGCGTGCGCAGGGCGCGGAAGCGATCGAGGGAAAAGATGGAGCTGCCGCCGTCTATCCCGCGCTCCTTGCGCAGTTGGATCAGGACCTGCTCCTGACTGATCTTGTTCTCCGCGAGCTTCATGCGGCGGTTGATGGCCGTGYGCTTGTCGCTGCGCCCGGCATAGAGCAGATAAAGGCCCTCGGCGATCATGATGCCGGTGAGCGCCGCTGCGGCGTACACGGCGTAAATAGGGCTGAAACCGTCCAGCACCGGCCTAATCCTGYGGCCGGCCGGGTTCGAAATATTTGCCCGGGAATTCGATGCCCATGTTGCGCAGGTCCTCCAGGAAGCGCGGGCGGATGCCGGTCGCTTCGAAGTGCCCGAGTATCTTGCCGTCCGCCTCCATGCCGGTGCGCACGAAGCGGAATATCTCCTGCATCTGGATGACGTCGCCTTCCATGCCGGTCACCTCGGCGACGCTGGTCACCTTGCGCTTGCCGTCGGAAAGGCGCGTCAGTTGCACGATGATGTCGATGGCGCTGGAGATCTGGCTGCGGATCGACTGCACGGTCATCGGCATGCYGGTCATGCCGAGCATCTGTTCCAGGCGCGAGATGGCGTCACGCGGCGTGTTGGCATGGATGGTGGCCATCGAGCCTTCGTGACCGGTGTTCATCGCCTGCAGCATATCGAAGGCTTCCTCGCCGCGGCACTCGCCGAGGATGACGCGGTCGGGACGCATGCGCAGCGCGTTCTTGACGAGGTCGCGCTGCTTCAATTCGCCGTGGCCCTCGATATTGGCGGGRCGCGTTTCCATGCGAGCGACATGCGGCTGCTGCAATTGCAGCTCGGCCGCGTCCTCGATGGTGATCAGGCKCTCGTCTTCCGGAATGAAGGCCGACAAAGCGTTGAGCATCGTCGTCTTGCCGGTGCCGGTGCCGCCGGAGATGATTGTGGTCTTGCGGGCATGCACCGCCGCCGCCAGCACCTCGGCCATGTTCTGGGTGATGGCGCCGAATTCGACCAGCTTGTGCAGGCCGAGCTTATTCTTGGAGAATTTGCGGATCGATACCAGCGGCCCGTCGACGCCGACCGGACGGATCGCCGCGTTGAAGCGCGAACCGTCGAGCATGCGGGCGTCGACCATCGGCTGCGATTCATCGACGCGCCGGCCGACCGCCGCAACGATTTTGTTAATGATTCGAAGCAGATGCGCCTCATCCTTGAACGGGATGTGGACCTGCTGCAGCTTGCCGCGCTTTTCGACGAAGCAGTTCTGGTGGCCGTTGATCAGGATATCGTTGATCTCGGGATCCTTGAGCAGCGGCTCCAGCGGGCCGAGGCCGACCATTTCGTCGACGATGTCGTCGACTAGCGCGTCGAGCTCGGCGATGTTGATCGCCATCCGCTCCTCGCGCGTCTTTTCCGAGACGAATTCATGCACCTGCCGGCGCATTTCATCCCGGGGCAGCCGCTCCAGCGCTACGAGGTTGATCTCTTCGAGCAGCATGCGATGGATGCGCACACGTGCGTCCAGCACCTTGTTGACGCTCTTTTGAGGCGCTGCTTCAGGCCGCGGCGGCGCCGGCTTGCGGGTCGTCGGGATGACGACTGCATTGTGCGTGACAGGCGCGGGTTCCGGCGCCCGCTGCGGACGTACGTCGCGGCTCTGCAGGTTGGAAWAGYGGCTGGTCATCCTGCCTTCCTCTTCACCAAGCCCTTGCCCAGGCCGAACAGCGACTTCGACTTGACCGTGGTCTGGACGGCCTCCTCCGGCAGGATGATCTTCTTCAGGTCGTTGACGACATTGGCGTTGGGGTCGATGGCGTGCAGCGGCACGCCGCGGTCGACCGCCTCGCGCACCAGCCGGTAATTGTTGGAGATGCCGCCGACGAAATGTTCGCCGAGTATCTCCTGAACGTCAGCCTGCTTGATGCCGCTGTCGAACATCTTCTGCTCGAAGCGGTTGACGATGACATTGGGCTTCACCTCCTTGCCGGCGGTCTCATAGACGGCCTGGATGAGACGCTGTGTATGGCGCAGGCACGGCACCGTCATCTCGGCGACGATATAGAGCTTGTTGGAACCCAGCAGCACCGTCTCGGTCCAGGGGAACCAGGTGCGCGGCATGTCGATGACGACATTGTCGAAATAAGCCGCCACGAGGTCGAGCATGCGCACCACGACATCGGTCTTGAACGAGCGCATGTCGGACGGGCGCGTGGGAGCGGCAAGCACGCACAGCCCGCTCGCATGCTTGGATARCATCACGTCGAGCAATTGCCGGTCGAGGCGCTCCGGCTGGTTCTCGATTTCCGTGATGTCGAAGCGCGGTTCGAGGTCGAGATATTCGGCGCAGGCGCCTTGCTGGAAGTTGAGGTCGACGACGCATGTCGAGGCGCCGCGCGTCACCGAATGATGCAGCTGGAAGGCCGTMTGCAAGGCGAGCGTGGTGGTGCCGACGCCGCCGGCGGCCGGCATGAAGGTATAGACGTGCGATTCGGTGTTCTCGTCCCGCCCCGGCCCTTGCAGCGCACGGACGACGGAACGCACGAGGTCGGCCGTGGTGATCGRCTTGACCAGGAAGTCGGCGACCTTGAGCTGCACCAGGATGCGCACCGCCGCCGCGTTGAATTCCTGGGTGACGACGACCACCGGAACGCTGCCTTCCAGCCGTCGCATGACGCGCTGCAGCGACTCGATTTCCTCGAGCTTGGCCGCGTCCATGTCGACGATGACCGTGCCGAAGTCCGCTTCGAGGATTTCGCCGCGCAGCTCGTTGACGCTCTTTTCCAGCGTCAAAAGCTCGATGATCTCGGAGGTCGCGAAAGCGGTCCGCGTGTCTTGCAGAAACGCCCGGTCCGTCGAAACGAGCAGGATCTTCTTTGTCTTGCTGCCAGATGCCATCGGCGTCAGCCCATCAGTTCGATGTGGTCGATGATGATGTCGTCGATGACGGCGCGGAGCCGGCTTTCGCGCCGACGGCAGCACTCTCCGAACCCGGACGCTGGGCCGGCACCAGAAGCTTGGTGTTCTGTACGCCGTACTTCCATGGGTCGACCATCTGCATGGCGGTGTTGGACGCCTGCGCGTTGCCGACTCCCGGCGTCACGCCTTCGGTGCGCACGTAGTCGTCGCTTGTGCAGCCGCTCACGAATCCGGCCAGGAATAGAGCAATCCAAGGGGCGCTGCGCATGGCCTTAGTCCTTCGGCAGATCGAGGAAGTGGCCGGACGTGATTGCGGCCACCGGACGGGCGGCGCTGCCGTCCGCCAGCGCCACCGGACGCTTCGGCGCCGAGGCGTCCACTTCCTCGGTGTTGTTGAGGAAATAATCGGCGGGACTTGCCGGCTGGGTGCCGTCGGTCGGCTCGACCATCTTCTTCGACGGATCGACCGGCTTGACCAGGTAAGGCGTGACGATGATGACCAGATMGGTCTCGCGCCGCTGATAGGACTTCGAGGAGAACAGAGGACCGAGCACCGGCAGTTTGCCGATCCCCGGCACCCGCGACGTCGTGATGTCGTTCTGCGACTGCAGAAGACCGGCGATCATGAAGCTCTGGCCATTCTTGAGGTCGACCGATGTCCTGGCACGGCGCACGATGAAGGCCGGAATGGAAATGCCGCTGCTGACCTGGATGGAAGCCGACGGGTCGATCGAGGACACTTCCGGCGCGATGTCGAGGCTGACCAGCCCGTCCTTCAGCACCGTTGGCGTGAAATCGAGGCCGACGCCGTACTTCTTGTAGGTGACGCTAATCTTGCCATTGTCCTCTGAAACCGGGATCGGGAACTCGCCGCCGGCAAGGAAGCTCGCCGTCTGGCCTGAACGAGCGATCAGGTTGGGTTCGGCAAGCCGCCGCGCCAGGCCGCGTTCCTCCAACGCCTTGATGGCGATGTCGATCGAAACGCCGTTCGACAGCAGCCGGCCGATGATCTCGCCTGTGCCAGCCTCCGTCACCTTGCCGGGATCGATGGAGACGTTGCGGCCGCCCATTCCGAACGCGAAGTTGGCGCCGTATTTGGCGCCGAGATCCTGCCCGGCCTGGCGGTTGATCTCGACGAAACGGACGTTGAGCTGCACTTGTTGCGAGGACGAGATGTTGACCGAGTTGATGACTTCCTCGTTGCCGGAAAAGCGCGACGCGATCTTGCTGGCCTTGTCGGYGGCGACCGCGTCGTCGGCCTCGCCCGACAGCACGACGCGGCCGTTTGCCGAGCCGACCTTTATCTTGGCGTCGGGCACGCTGGCGCGGATGGTGCTGGCCAGCTGGTCGGTATCCAGCGTCACCTCGATGTCGATGGTGCCGACGAGCTGCTTGTTCTGGTCGAACAGGGCGATACCCGTGGTGCCCAGATTGTTGCCCAGCACGTAGAAGGACTTGTCGGTCAGCGGATTGACGTTGGCGATCTCCGGATCGCCGATGACGATCTGATAGAAGGCGGCGCTCGTCATGATCGTCTTCGGCTTGCCCTTGGCGACCTTGATCGAGGCGTTCCTGTTTGCCGAGACATAGACGACGTCGTTGCCCGCCCTTGCCGGCGCGGCGACGCCAAGCATTGCCGCCGCCAGCGCGATCGCGCCGAGAAGACGCCATCCCCCGGTCGTCCGAAATGCATCAAACCCGAACATCTGTTGCCCCGTCCCCGCCGGTCCCCACCGGCTATTGCTGCAGTTCCTGCGGCGGTTCCCGTGAAGGAACCTTGTATTCCTCGACTTTTTCGCCACGCGTCACGATCACCGTCTTGAATTTCGGCTCGTCGGATTCCGTCGTCACAGCGCTGACGAGCGAGGCGGCGCTCGCCTGCGCCTTTGCGGCGACCGAACCGCCGAAGGACGAGATGGTCGTAAGCCCGCCATTGCTGGTGCTGGCGTCGGCCGCGGACCGCAAGGACAGCGACAAGGTGCCGACGGTGCGGGCAAGCGCCACTTTCTGCGCCCCTTCGTTGGTCACCTCGATGGTCACAGAATTGGCGACCTGCGGCTCGGTCTTGCGCTCGTCCGCGCCCTGCCCGACCGAAAGCACCTTGGCGTCGGAAACGACGATCTCGGAGGTCACCGTCGAGCCAGCCGCRCCCTGCGCGTTTTTGGATACTTCCTGGATGTCCCCCGCATCGCGCGTCAGCACGACGTCGACCCGGTCTCCCGGCGTGACGAAGCCGCCGACGCCGGCGATCTCATCGGTGCGGATGGTGACGGCCCGCATTCCCGGTGACAGCAGGTTGGAAAGGGTGGCGCGGCCGTTCGGTCCCGACAGCTTGGTGAGCAGCACCGGCTCGTTGACCTCGATCGGCGACAGCACGACCCGGGTGCCGTCGGCGAGCAGCTTGTCGATCGTCGGGAAAGCGCCCTGCGGTAGGGAATCCTGCGGCCACGGGATCTCGGCGAGCTGCGGCCGTGCGAGCTCCATGCCGTAGCGCAACGGCGCTTGAGCCACCACGATGGTTTTGAACTCGACCTTGGGCTGTGGCGCCGCGACGGAGACGACCTTGACCTCGGGCTGAGCCTTTGCCTGGCTCTTGACCCAGAAATCCGCCGCAAAGATCGAGATCGCGCCGAAAACGGCGGCGATGCCGATCATGGTTATGGCCCTGCCCCTCACAACGAAACCCCTGACGCCCGTGGTCTTTTGTTGGTTGGGCCTCACGCTAGGCGTTAATGTTAAAGAATCAGGAATCCCGCGACCCGCCGATCGCCCTATTTCGGCCGGCTTGGTTATCGAATGGTTTTGGAATAAGAGACAGTTTGATCCCTGAACGGAACAGGAACTCGTTCGCCCGCCAAAAGCGTGGCAGTATCGAGACGTGATTCGCATTACCGGACGCTAGGCCCAGCATGGACGACAGCAACGATCTCTTCGGCAAGATGGAAAAGCCGGCACAGCCGGTGCGCGCGCCCTCGCGCCCCGCCGATCCGCTGGTGCAGGCAGCAAAGCGTTCGACCGCCGCCCGCGACGGCAGCGAAGGCTACAGCGCCGCCGATATCGAGGTGCTGGAAGGGCTTGAGCCCGTGCGGCGCCGCCCAGGCATGTATATCGGCGGCACCGACGACAAGGCGATGCATCACCTGTTCGCCGAGGTCATCGACAATTCGATGGACGAGGCGGTGGCCGGCCACGCCACCTTCATCGACGTCGAGCTTTCCGCCGACGGCTTCCTGACCGTCACCGACAATGGGCGCGRCATTCCGGTCGATCCGCATCCGAAATTCAAGAAGCCGGCGCTCGAAGTCATCATGACGACGCTGCATTCGGGCGGCAAGTTCGACTCCAAGGTCTATGAGACCTCCGGCGGCCTGCACGGCGTCGGCGTTTCGGTCGTCAACGCGCTGTCCGACCATCTCGAGGTCGAGGTCGCGCGCGGTCGCCAGCTCTATCGCCAGCGTTTTTCCCGCGGCGTCCCGGTCAGCGGTCTGGAGCATCTCGGCGAGGTCCACAACCGCCGCGGCACGAGGACCCGCTTCCATCCCGACGAGCAGATTTTCGGCAAGGGCGCCGCCTTCGAACCGGCGCGGCTCTACCGCATGACGCGCTCGAAAGCCTATCTGTTCGGCGGCGTCGAGATCCGCTGGACCTGCGATCCGTCGCTGATCAAGGACAAGGACCAGACGCCGGCCAAGGCCGAGTTCCATTTCCCCGGCGGCCTCAAGGATTATCTCAAGGYGACGCTGGGGGACGAATTCCAGGTCACGCGCGAGGTTTTCGCTGGCAAGAGCGACAAGCAGGGCGGCCACGGTTCGCTGGAATGGGCCGTCACCTGGTTCGGCGGCGACGGTTTCCTCAACTCCTATTGCAATACCATTCCGACCCCCGAGGGCGGCACGCATGAGGCCGGGTTCCGCAACGTGCTGACGCGCGGACTGCGCGCCTATGCCGACCTCATCGGCAACAAGCGCGCCTCAATCATCACCACAGACGACGTGATGATCTCGGCCGCGGGCATGCTGTCGGTATTCATCCGCGAGCCGGAATTCGTCGGCCAGACCAAGGACAGGCTGGCGACGATCGAGGCGATGCGCATCGTCGAAAACGCAATCCGCGACCCGTTCGACCATTGGCTCGCCGACAATCCGCAGGAAGCCTCGAAGCTTCTCGACTGGGTCATCGCGCGCGCCGACGAGCGCGTGCGGCGCCGCCAGGAGAAGGAAGTCTCGCGCAAGAGCGCGGTGCGCAAGCTGCGCCTTCCGGGTAAGCTCGCCGATTGCACGCAGAACGCAGCCGCCGGCGCCGAGATCTTCATCGTCGAGGGTGACTCGGCTGGCGGTTCGGCCAAGCAGGCGCGCGACCGTGCCAGCCAAGCAGTGCTGCCGCTGCGCGGCAAGATCCTCAACGTCGCCAGCGCCGGCAACGACAAGCTTGCCGCCAACCAGCAGATTTCCGACCTGATCCAGGCTCTCGGCTGCGGCACGCGCTCGAAATACCGCGACGAGGACCTGCGCTACGATCGCGTGATCATCATGACCGACGCCGACGTCGACGGCGCGCACATTGCTTCGCTGTTGATCACCTTCTTCTACCAGGAGATGCCGAACCTGATCCGCGGCGGCCATCTCTACATGGCCGTGCCGCCGCTCTATTCGATCCGGCAGGGCGGCAAGGTCGGCTATGCCCGCGACGACGCGCACAAGGACGAGTTGCTGCGCACCGAGTTCACCGGGCGCGGCAAGGTCGAGATCGGCCGCTTCAAGGGCTTGGGCGAGATGATGGCCTCGCAGCTCAAGGAAACCACGATGGATCCCAAGAAGCGCACGCTTCTGAGGGWCGACGTGATCGACGCCGAGCAGGCCACCAAGGATGCCGTTGACGCGCTGATGGGCACCAAGCCCGAGGCGCGTTTCCGCTTCATCCAGGAGCGCGCCGAATTCGCCGAGACGGACGTGCTGGATATCTGAACGTCATCCGGTCCATAACAGGCTCCGATATGGAGACGGACATGTGACCTGGACGYGGCTGAARGAGCTTGYCGAGGCACCRCTGAGCGGCCTGACGCAGCCGACCCGTTCGGATTGGATTTTCGCCCTGCGCACGGTTTCGGCGGGGCTGATCGCGCTGCTTGTTGCCTACGCGCTGAAGCTCGACCATCCGCAATGGGCGATGATGACGGTCTTCATCGTCGCGCAGCCGGTCGCCGGCATGGTGCTGGCGAAGGGCTTCTACCGGCTGCTCGGCACGCTGGCTGGCGGCCTGGCGGCCATCGGCATCACCTCCCTGTTCGGCGCCAATCCCTGGCTGCTGGTCACCGTGCTGGCGCTGTGGATCGGCGTCTGCACGCTCGTTTCCTCGCTACTGCGCAACCCGGAAGCCTATGGCGCCGCCCTTGCAGGCTATACGGCGATGATCATCAGCCTGCCGGCGCTTGGACAGCCGCATGTCGTCGTCGACCTGGCGATCGCCCGATGYGCCGAAATCGTGATTGGGATCGTCTGCGCCGGCGTCACCAGCCGGCTGATCCTGCCGAAGCTCGCGGCCGACGCCATCATCTCCCGTCTGAAACGCAGCATCCTCGACCTCGCCGAATATGCCGGCGGCGCCTTTTCCGGAGGCGATCCGGCAAGCCTTGCCGCGCTGCAGCGCAAGCTCATCACCGACGCCCAGACGCTCGCCGAGATGCGCACCTATGCGCGGCTGGAAGCGCCGAGCTTCGCCACCCGCGCCCATCCCGTGCGGCGCACGATCGGCCAGCTTCTATGGGCGCTTTCGGCGGCGCGCGCGCTGCACAGCCATCGCGCGCCGAAGAATGCTGCGCTTATCCCGATGCGCCGGGACCTGAAAAACTTCGTCGGCGAACTGGCGGCAACACCTGGCGCACTCGACGACACAGGTCCCTGGGTCGCCCGGCTCGACGCGATCGCGGCCAAGGCCAAGGAGATGCCAGAGTTGCCCAAAGATAAGGTCCCCGAGGACACGGGCCCCGGCGACACGGGCCCCGGCGACCCGGGCGAAGACAAGGTCGGCACCATCACACGCCTGACCATTGCCGGCGATTTCGCCGAGGCGCTCAAGCAGGTTATGCGCGGCTTGGAGGCGCTTCGCTCGCCCGTCTCCCGCAAATCGAGCGAGCGAAGCCAGCCAGCGCTGGTCGTCCACCGCGACTACCAGGCCGCATGCCRCAACGCCGTGCGTGCCGCGCTCGCGACCTTCCTCGTGGCGATCTTCTGGCTGACGACCAAGTGGTCGGAAGCGGCCGGCACCGTCATCCTCGTCGCCGTCGTCTCCAGCCTGTTCGCGGCACGCCCCGACCCGGTCCAGTCGGCCTGGGGCTTCTTCACCGGAACGCTGCTCGCACTGCCTTTTGCCTTTCTGGTCGGCCAGGTCGCGCTGCCGGCGCTGCCTGGCTTCGGCTGGTTCACGCTCTTCGTCGTGCCGATCCTGGTGCCCGCGGCGCTCGGCATGGCCAATCCGCGCCATGTCGGCGTCGCCACCGCCTTCGCCATCAACTTCCTCGCCTTCCTCAGCCCGCATCAGCAGATGATCTACGATCCCGGGCCGTTCTTAGCCGGTTCTGCCTCGATCCTGGTCGGCATCCTGATCGCCATCGGCGTTTTCATCGTCGTGCTGCCGGCCGATCCCTGGGTCACCGTGGAGCGAATCTCGCAAGCGATGCGTGAGGATCTGGCGCGGCTTTGCCTGCATGAGCGCATTCCCCGGCGCTCGGCCTTCGAAAGCCTCGCCTATGACCGGATCAACCAGTTGATGCCGCAGGTGCAGCGGACGGGCCGCAAGGGCGACCCCATGCTTGGCGGCAGCATCGCCGCCGTCACCGTCGGGCTGGAGGTGCTGCGGCTGCGCCAGGCCCAGTTGAACTCCGCCATCGCGCACGAAACAGTCGAGTCCATCGGCAATTTCCTGCGCGGCCTGGCGCGCGAGTTGCTGTTTCGGCGCCCTGGAGAACCACAGACCGCGACCATTGCGGTGGCGAGGCAATATGCGGCCAATATCGCGGAACGCAGCAACCGGCTCGAAATGTTGCAGATCGCCGCCTCCCTGCGCATTATCGCCGCGGCGATGGAGGATTACCCGGATTTCTTTGCGAAGGGTCGCGCCTGAACAATTGGGGACGTGACGCGTTTCAGGTCGGACCGGTTCGGAAAGGTCCCTTGTTAGACTGGTCGATACTTCCAGGTGGACAGATGGCTCTCAAACGTATGGACAACATCGGAATCGTCGTTGAAGACCTCGATGCGACGGTTGATTTCTTTCGCGAGCTCGGCCTTGAGCTCGAAGGGCGCGCCACGATCGAAGGGGAATGGGCCGGGCGCGTGACCGGACTAGGCGATCAGCATGTCGAAATCGCCATGATGCGCACGCCGGACGGCCACAGCCGACTCGAGTTGTCCCGCTTCCTCAGGCCACGCGTCGTGGCGGATCACCGCAACGCCCCGGTGAACGCCCTGGGCTATCTGCGCGTCATGTTCGCCGTGGATGACATCGACGACACGCTGGAGAGGCTCCGCAAGCACGGCGCTTCGCTCGTAGGCGAAGTGGTCCGGTATAAAGACGTGTATCGGCTCTGCTACATCCGCGGGCCTGAAGGGCTTCTCATCGGACTGGCCGAGGAACTCGGCTGAGCCTTGAACATGATGCCTTAGGCCGCGGCGATGGCCAGCGCATGCCCGCGCGCGTTTTCGCGCAGCGCGTCGAGGTGGATCGCCTTCACCAGCCCGGCAAGATCGCCCTCGGCCGATTGGCCGCCGAGCTCCTTCAGCATCAGCCAGCTCACCTCTTGCACGCCGGCGACACGCCGGCCATTGGCGACCTCGCGCCAGATTTTCAGCGCGCGCAGGATGATGCCATGCGTCGCCGGCGCAAGCCCGGCGCGGCGGAACAGCGCCTGCAGCGCCACGTCGTGCCCACCGGCGAGAAGCGCCGTCACCCGCTGCTCGGACTGTTGGGCTAACGCCACCAGCGTCGAGCCGAAGAAATCCACCTTGCCATGCGCGACGGTGCGGATGATGAAGCTTGCGGTCAGGTCGCCGCGCAGCCTCAAATGCTCGATCAGCGCGGCATGCTCTTCCATGCGCGTTCCCTCGATCAGCGTGACAGAGGCCTTCACGCAGGCGTCGCGCATGACGCGATCGGCGCGCGCGGCCCCCATCATCGCCAGCACCAGGGGCGAGCCTTTCAGCGTCTCGCCGAGCTTGACCAGCAGCATGTGCCGGCAGTCGGCCGGCAGGCGCCGATCGGCGATCAGTGCTTCGCGCACCAGCGGCAGGTGGCCGTGCCGCTCGGCCATGCGGCGGAAGCTGAGCGAGGCAATCTCGGCGCCGCTGTTGCCGATCAGCACGGCGCAGGCTTCCGGTTCGCCGACCTCGGCGATTGCCGCCGCCAGCGACATCGAGACCACCGGACGGTTGGCGATCAGCTTCTGCGTCGCCTTCTGGCCGCAGGCGACGCGCTCGACCAGGTCGGCATCGGTAAGCAGCGGCGAACGCGCCAGCACCAGCGCCGCCACTTCCGGCTGGTCGGCGGCCAGGGCGCTGATCACCTGCGGCGGCGCGTGATGGCTCATCGACAGCGCCTCGGCGAGCGCCAGGCGCACCTTGGAGGAAGCGTCGTCCAGAAGCAGCGTCAGCRCCGCCTCTGCGGCGCAGCGATCCTCGAACGGCAGATCGGAATTGATATAGGCGCGCGCCAGCGCGCTCGCGGCGGCGGCGCGCTCGGAAACCCTTGCCGTATCAATCCATTTTAGAAAATGCGAAACAACCATACCGATCAGCTGCGCCCCTGYCGGAATGTCCCCGGCCCCGCTGTGAACGGTAGGCTGGAAATGGTTTACGAACGGTTCACCATGTTTCTTAACCGGCTTGATGGAGGCGCAGGCAACGCCTATCAAGCAACGACATTGGAGGAGATCGAACCATGGCCGGRCTTTATCTGGAAGAGTTTGTCGTCGGCCATGTCTTCCGCCACACGCTGCGCAAGACCGTGACCGAGAGCGACAACATGCTGTTCTCGGTGATGACGCTGAACCCGCAGCCCCTGCACATCGATTTCGACTTTGCCGCGAAGACCGAATGGGGCAAGCCGCTCGTCAACTCGCTGTTCACGCTTGGCCTGATGATCGGCATTTCGGTGAACGACATCACGGTCGGCACGACCGTCGCCAATCTCGGCATGAAGGAGACGGTGTTCCCGCACCCCGTCTTCCACGGCGACACCATCCGGGTCGAGACGACGGTCGTCTCCGTACGCGACTCCAAGTCGAAACCCGATCGCGGCATCGTGGAGTTCGAGCACCGCGCCTACAATCAGAACGACGTTCTTGTCGCCAAATGCACCAGGCAGGCGATGATGCTGAGGAAGGCGGCCTGATGCGCTCGCTGCTGTTCGTGCCCGGCGATTCCGAGCGCAAGCTGGAAAAGGGATTCGAGGCCGGCGCCGACGTGATCATCGTCGATCTGGAAGATTCCGTTGCCGCCGCCAACAAGGCGGCGGCGCGCGCGACCGCGGCCGGTTTCATCTCCAGCCGAAGGCACCGGACAGGTTCGGCCATCTATGTGCGGGTCAACGACCTTTCCACCGGCCTGACGGACGAAGACCTTGCGGCTCTTGTCCCGGCGAAGCCCGACGGCATCATGCTGCCGAAGTCGAACAGYGGACAAGATGTCCAGCAACTGGCGGCGAAGCTGCGGGTGCATGAGGCAGAGAACGGGCTGCCGGACGGCGCTATAAGAATCCTGCCGATCATCTCCGAGACCGCGGCAGGTGTGCTCGCGGCGGCAAGCTATGCCGGAACGAGCGCGCGGCTTGCCGGCCTGACCTGGGGCGCGGAGGATTTGTCCGCCGCGATCGGCGCGCGCACGGCCCGCGACGAGACCGGCCGATACACCGACGTGTTCCGCCTGGCGCGCACCATGACCATTCTGGCGGCGGGCGCGGCCGAAGTCGCCGCCATCGACACGGTCTTTCCGAATTTCCGCGACATGGCCGCCTTCGAGGCCGAATGCCGGGAGGCCGAGCGCGACGGCTTCACCGGCAAGATGGCGATCCATCCGGCGCAGGTGCCCGTCATCAACGCCGCTTTCACGCCGTCCGCCGAAGCGGTCGCGCGGTCACGGGCGATCGTAGAGGCCTTCGCGGCGTCGGGAAATCCGGGCGTCGTCGGCATCGACGGCAAGATGTACGACAGGCCGCATCTGCGGCTGGCCGAGCGGCTGCTCGCGCGCGCCAAGGCGGCAGGCGTATCCGTCTGACCGCTACCAGACCATCGGGATCAGCTTGTAGCGGACGCGCGCGGCGTAATCGTCATAGCCCTGCAGGCCGGTCCGCAAGGTCTTTTCCTCGATGAAGGTGCGGAGGGCGAGCAGCAGGATGAAGGCGAGGACCGCTGCCAGTCCCCACCAGGAGCCAAGCAGCAGCGCGGTGCCGGCGAAATAGACTATGGCGCCCGCATACATGGGGTGGCGGACATAGCCATATGGACCGGTGGTGATCACCTTCTGTCCACGCTCGTCCTGGATCTTCACGACAGGCGCCGCGAAGCTGTTTTCCAGCATCGTGAGATAGCAGATCCAGATGCCGACGAGCAGCACCAGAGCGCCGATCACCTGCACCCAGACGGGAACTACCGACCAGCCGAAACGGGTATCGAGCCCCATCAGGACCAGCCAGGCGAAAATGCCGATGAGCAATATGCTCAGCAATATCTTGTCGGCCGCGGTCTGGGTCTTCTGGATCGGCGGACGGAGGCGCTCGTTCATCAGGCCTGGATCGCGCCGGGCGAGCGCCACGCCCATGGTAAGGCTCAGTCCGACCATCACGACTATGTACACCCAGGCTGCGGTCCACCGCAGCGTGCCGGCCGACAGAAACATCAGCGCGCCCATGACGCCGAACCATATGAATGTCTGGAAAACCAATCTCGAGAACATGACCAACCTTCCGTGACGTCCCCCGCCACCGTTGTCGAATCCGACCAGTGGTCTATTATACCGACCGACGGTCTATGCTCAAGCGCAATCAGCGCGAGGCATCTGGACGCAAACGGCTGCCGCGTGCACAAGGTTTTGTCATGCCACGTATCATCAAGCACCCGGAGCTCAGGCGAGAAGAGCTGCTGGACCATGCCCAGGCGCTGTTCCTGATGCATGGCTACGACAAAGCGAGCCTCAACGACGTCATCGCCACCGCCGGCATCTCGAAAGGCGCCTTCTATCACTACTTCGCCTCCAAGGAGGCCCTGCTGGAGGCATTGGCGGAGCGTTTCGCCAGGCAGGCGCTCGCCGGCGTCCAGGATGTGCTCGGCGATCYGGCGCTCGATCCGCTCGGACGCCTCAACGCCCTGCTCGCGAAATCACGGCAGGCCAAGGTCGAGACCGCGGCGGAAGCCTGGGCACTGTTCGAGACGATGTTCCGGCCGGAAAACCTGGTGCTGTTCCACCGCATCAACGTGGCGGCCAACGCGGCCTTTTCGCCCTTGCTGGTCGAAATCATCAAGCAAGGCGTTGCGGACGGAACCTTCCGCACCTTCGATCCGGAAGGMGTCGCCGACATCGTCATGCAGTTCGGCCTGGCCACGCACGATGTGATCRCCAAGRCATTCRCCGGCGGCAGCGATGCCGATATGGACATTGCGATCGAAACCCTGGAAAGGCGTGTCAGGCTCTACGAGATCGYGCTCGACCGCATCCTGGGGCTTCCCGACGGCAGCATCCGCATCGGCGAGCCCGGCTATGTGCGCGCCGTCATGACGGCGCGTCGGGCCAGTCCCTCCTCCAGCGTGGCAGCCGCGGCGTCAAAGGCGCGCAGGATGTGACTAACCGGCCCAGGGGCCGGCGTAATCGGCGTAGAGCTTCGCCGGATCGGGCCGTGGCCGATCCGGTGCGGGTCCCTGATAAGAACCGATATGGACGAAGCCGATGACGCGCTCCCGCGGCGAGAGTCCGAGGATCGCCCTGCCCTCGGTCACGTCGGAATACCAGTTGCTGATCATGTTGGTGCCATAGCCCAGCGCGTTGGCCGCGATCATCAGGTTCATGGCYGCCATGCCGCCCGACAGGAACATCTCCCATTGCGGGATCTTCGGGTTTTCCTTCGGCACCGACACCACGCCGATCACCAGTGGCGCGCGCGAGAAGCGCGCCAGTTCCTGGTTGCGCCGGCCTTCCGGCAGCGGCCCCTCGCGCTGTTCGGCAAGCGCCGCCAGCTTCTTGCCGATCTCGACGCGCGCCTCGCCGCGATAGAGGATGAAGCGCCAGGGCTCGAGCCGGCCATGGTCGGGGACGCGCGAGGCGGCCGCGATCATCGTCGCGATCTCGGCATCGCTCGGCGCCGGCTCCTTGAGGTCGGGAATCGGCGCGGAATTGCGGGTGAGCAGGAAGTCTATGATCGGCGACGCCATGGGGGCCAAGTCTCCTGAAGGCATTCGATTTTGAGCTGAAGCACGCCATCGGGAGGTCGGGCGGCTCGGGCGGTGGCGTTTTGCGCCGAATAAGAAGCCGCTGAGGGGAAGCAGCGCGCTCCTAGGCCTTGAAATTGCCACCGCCTTGGRCTTCAACGCAAGGCATGTTTGAGGGGACTCTGCGCCTTTTCGTGATCGCACTCGTCGCTGCGTTATTCGCGGTGCCGGTTTCCTTCGCCCTGGCCCAGAACGCCAACGATGTCGGCGACATCAAGCTTCCGGGCATTTCGAGCTACGCGACGCCGAAGTCGGAGGGACCGCTGGCGCTCGGCAATGGCGGCGCCATCACGCTGTCGGCGCAGTTGACCGACAAGGGTGCCGACATCACCCGCGGCATCGTCTGGCGGGTCTTCAAGCCGCAGCCCGCCAGCGATGGCAAGCTGCCGATGGTGGCATCCGCCCATGGCGGCACGGCCGTGTTCCAGCTCGACCCCGGCAGCTATCTCGTCCATGCCTCCTACGGACGCGCCGGCGCCACCAAGCGCATCACAGTCGGCAAGGAAGCCAGGCGCGAAAGCCTCGTCCTCGACGCCGGCGGCCTGAAGCTCGACGCGGTGACATCGGGCGGCGCGCCCATCCCGCCGAAGAAACTGCGCTTCTCGATCTACGAAGGCGAGGCCGCGGCCAATGGCGACCGGCCGCTGATCGCCCCCGACGTCGCGCCGAACACCGTGGTGCGCCTGAACGCCGGCACCTATCATGTCGTCTCCACCTATGGCGCGGTCAACGCGGTGATCCGCTCCGATATCCGCGTCGAGGCCGGCAAGCTGACGGAAGCGACCGTCGAGCACCGCGCCGCCGAGATGACGATGAAGCTGGTGCGCGAGCCCGGCGGCGAAGCCATCGCCGACACGTCCTGGTCGCTGCTCAACGAGAGCGGCGATCCGATCAAGGAAGCGGTCGGCGCCTTCGCCTCGATGGTGCTGGCCGAGGGCCAGTACACCATCATCGCCAAGAACCGCGACCGCATCTACCAGAAGGATTTCACGGTCGTCGCCGGCCAGAACCAGGAAATCGAGGTCGTGGCCAACGAACAGTCCGCCATCGATCCCGAGGAAGGCGCGGACTGATCTCTTCTACTCAGGCCGCCTTTCGCATCCGCAGGAACGGCACGCGGCCACGCTGCGTGGAAGGCGCCGCAAGGTCGAAGACCGCGCGATAGAGGCGGTCGAGCAGAGCCTTGCGGTCGCGCAGCGGCTCGAGGTCGCTCCATCTCAGCACGTCGCCGATGCGCACCTCGATCGCCTTGCCCGACAGGCGGGCGAACTCGCGGATGAGCAATGAGGTGCGCAGCGTCAGCGATGCCTTGCCGATGAACTTCGCCACGCGGTTGTCGCGCTCGGCCATGTTCATCGGACCGCTGACGAGATGGAACAGGCGGCCGTTCTGGCCGGAAAAATGCATCGGGATGACCGAGGCCTTGGCGTCCTGGATCAGCTTGGCCGGGAACATCTTCCACGGCAGGTCGATGGCGCGGCCGAAACCCTTGGGCGCCGTGGCGACGCCGCCGGCCGGGAAGACGACGATGGTGACGCCTTCCTTCAACAGCCGCACGGCTTCATGGCGCACCGCCATGTTGTTCTTCAGCGCTTCCTTGGTCTCGGAAAAATCGATCGGCAGCGAATAGGGTTCCATCTCGCGGATCCTGAGCAGGTCCTTGTGGATCATGACCCGGAACGGCCGGCCGAGCTGCTCGACCAGCGACAACACCGCGATGCCGTCGCCGATGCCGAAGGGATGGTTTGCGACGATGACCAGCGGCGTATCCGGCAGCGTCRCCGGCGGCCACTGCACGGCGTTGCGAACCTTGACGTCGATCAATTCCAGCATGCGGYTGAACACGCGATCGCCGGTCGGCACCACCTGCCGGCGCCAGAAATCGTAAAGCGCGGCGAAGCGGTCGCGGCCGGACAAGCCCTCGACGGAATGGATGAACCAGCGCGTCAGCACCGGCTGATGCGGGTTGGCATAGGAGAGCTCGGGAAAACGTCTTTCCCRCAGTTTCAATTTGAGCATGGCGGCTCGTTACAGGGCTGGCGTGACAGGCATATGAAAATGGCGGTGGGCACGCCACCGCCATTTTAGAAAGTGCTGGTATGTCAGGCTGCCGCGCGGCGCTTGCGATCGGGCGAGACCGCCTCCTCGGCGAGAGCCTTCACCGCATCGTCGAGCTTTCGCGATTCCTGGTCGCGGGAACCCAGCCGGCGAACGTTGACGGTTTCCTCCTCGGCCTCGCGCTTGCCGCAGACGAGGATGACCGGCACCTTGGCGAGCGAATGCTCGCGCACCTTGTAGTTGATCTTCTCGTTGCGCAGATCGGTCTCGGCCAGCAGTCCCGCAGCCTTCAGTCGCTCGACCACTTTCATGGCGTATTCGTCCGCATCCGAGGTGATCGTCGCCACCACCACCTGCAGCGGCGCGAACCACAGCGGGAAATGGCCRGAATAGTTCTCGATCAGGATGCCGAGGAACCGCTCCATCGAGCCGCAGACCGCGCGATGCACCATCACCGGCTGCTTCTTTTCCGAATCCGAGCCGATATAGAAGGCGCCGAAGCGCTCCGGCAGGTTGAAGTCGACCTGCGTGGTGCCGCATTGCCATTCGCGGCCTATTGCGTCCTTCAGCACATATTCGAATTTCGGCCCATAGAAAGCGCCCTCGCCCGGATTGATCGAGGTCTTGATGCGGTTGCCGGAGCGCGTGCGGATCGTCTCCAGCACGTTGCTCATGATCGCCTCGGCATGGTCCCAGGCCTCGTCGGTGCCGACGCGCTTGTCCGGCCGGGTCGAGAGCTTCACGCTGACCTCRTCGAAGCCGAAATCGGCATAGGTCGACAGGATCAGGTCGTTGATGCGCAGGCACTCGGCCGCCAGCTGCTCCTCGGTGCAGAAGATATGCGCGTCGTCCTGCGTGAAGCCGCGCACGCGCATCAGCCCGTGCAGCGCGCCCGACGGTTCGTAACGATGCACATTGCCGAACTCCGCAAGCTTAACGGGCAGTTCGCGGTAGGACTTCAACCCATGCTTGAAGATCTGGACGTGACCGGGACAGTTCATCGGCTTCAGCGCGAAGACGCGGTCGTCGTCGGTGTCGTCGCCGGCGACGGTGACCTTGAACATCGCGTCGCGATACCAGCCCCAGTGTCCCGACGTCTCCCACAGGCTCTTGTCCAGCACCTGCGGCGCGTTGACTTCCTGATAGCCGTGCTCGTCGAGGCGACGGCGCATGTAGTTGATCAGGTTCTGCACCATCTTCCAGCCCTTGGCGTGCCAGAAGACGACGCCCGGCCCTTCTTCCTGGAAATGGAACAGGTCCATCTCGCGGCCGAGCTTGCGATGATCGCGCTTCTCGGCCTCTTCCAGCAGCGTCTGGTAGGCGTCGAGCTGCGCCTGATCGRCCCAGGCGGTGYCGTAGATGCGGGTCAGCATCGGGTTGTTCKAGTCGCCGCGCCAATAGGCGCCCGCCACCTTCATCAGCTTGAAGGCGTTGCCGATCTGCCCGGTCGAGGCCATGTGCGGGCCGCGGCACAGATCGAACCAGTCGCCCTGCGCGTAGATCTTGATGTCCTGATCCTCCGGAATGGCGTCGATCAGCTCGACCTTGTAGCGCTCCCCCTTGTCGGCGAAGACCTTCTTCGCTTTGTCGCGCGACCACACTTCCTTGGTGAACGGCTTGTTGCGCTGGATGATCTCGCGCATCTTCTTCTCGATCACCGGGAAATCGTCCGGCGTGAACGGCTCGTTCCTCGCGAAGTCGTAATAGAACCCGTTCTCGATCACCGGCCCGATGGTCACCTGCGTTCCCGGCCACAGCTCCTGCACGGCCTCGGCCAGCACATGCGCCGTGTCGTGGYGGATGAGTTCCAGCGCGCGCGGATCCTCGCGGGTGATGATCTCGACCTTGCCGGACGTGCCGAGCGGATCGGAAAGATCGCGCACGGTGCCATCGAGGCTGTAGGCGACAGCCTTCTTGGCCAGCGACTTGGAGATCGATTCGGCAAGCCCCGCGCCGGTCAGCGCCGCGTCATATTCACGGACGGAACCATCGGGAAATGTCAGGGAAACGGAATTCGGCATCAGGGTTCTCCTATCCAGTCCCGCAAACGAGCGCGGGTGGTGAAATGCATGCGGAAGGATGCTCAGCAGCATGCAGAGGGTTAGCCGGAGGCGCCAATCACATGGATGTTGGCCGGCGGCGCGGTTTTAGAGGCAGTGCCACGTCAGGTAAAGAGCGCTCGCCAGGAAATGTCGTCGTAAAGCTTTCGCCCGCTTTCGCGTTTCTTATTTATGCGGTGTCGGGGATTCGACAAATGCGCCGAGCCGTAAAGCTGCTCTCATTCGGGATGCGGAGCGCGGGTCAACGGGTCCGATAGCGGGAACTCGGGTGCCGGCGGCGTGCCGCCCAGGATGCTCGACAGTTCGCAGGCCGCCTTGAATTGCGAAGCGGCTGCCTGCTGGATAGGCACCCGCCCGCGCACCGACTGAAGGAACGGCATGGTCAGCGCGGCCAGGGCCTGCCCGCGGCCGTCGAGGATCGGGAAGCTCACATCGGTGATACCGGCAATGTTTTCGCCTGCGATCAGCTCGTAGTGCTGCGCGGCGATGGCTTCGATGCGCTGCCGCGCCCGCCGCAATTCCGCGCGATCGATACCGTTGGCTGCGAGCGCGTCGAACGTCCACTCGCGTGTCGCTGGCGGCTGGAAGGCGAGGATCACCCGGCCCGAGGCGGTATGCTCGGCCGGACTCGATGTGCCGAGCCGCACTCTAAAGCCGAGCGGCGCCGGACTGTCGGCATAGGCGATGGTGCGGATGAACGCCCCCTCCAGCACCGTCAGCAGGATCGACTGCTGCGTTTCGGCCGCGAGCCGCAACAGGATCGGATTGGCCGCCGTGGTGAGCATCTCGATCGGCRGAAAAGCAAGCGCAAGGTCGTAGAGCTTCATCGACAGCCTGRAGGCCTCATCCTGCGGCCCGCGCCGGATATAGCCCCGGCGCTCCAGCGAGACGACCATGCGGTAGACTTCCTGCAACGAACGGCTGAGCTGCTGGGCGATCTGGCTCTGGGTCAGTCCTTCGGATTGCCGGGCAAGCAGTTCGAGCACGTCCAGGCCCTTCTCCAGCGCGGGCGCAAGATAGGTTGCCTGCCCCTCTTTGGGCGCCTTCTCCGCCCGCGCGGCGACGTCGCTTTTCCTTGGCCCACCCATTTTGATTCTGGTCCCGTCCGTTCCGGTTCGCAGGAACTTGCTGGTCTCGGCGGCGATTGACAAGCGCGCAAAGTTCCTATTACCTATTAAAATAGACTATCATATATAAAATCAACAGGGGAACACGACCATGGATACGCATGCCGTTCGCATACTTCTTCCAGCTCTGCTGCTCGCCGGGCTGGCACTTCCCAATACCGCTCTCGCCGACGGCAAGGCGGCCCTCGCCACGCTGCCGGACAATCTGCAGAGCCTGTATGTCGGGGCTGAACAGAATGTGCAGCCGTCGGCCTTCGACGGCTTCGCGATGCCGGCCAAGCCATGGAAATGGTGCCACTCCGAATCGTATCAGGGGAATCCCTGGCGGGTGGCGCTGACCAACCACTTCAAGAGCCTTGTCGGCGCTTTCCAGGCCGACGGCAGCGTCAGCAGCTTCGAGCTTTCGGACTCCAACGGTGACACCAGCCAGCAGATCGCCCAGCTCCGTGCCTTCATCGACAAGAAATGCAGCATCATCACTGTCGTGGCCGGATCGTCGACCGCGCTGAACGACGCCATCGAGGCGGCCTACAAAGCGGGCATTCCGGTGGTCTCGGTGGGCCTCGTCACCACCCCTTACGCGGTCAGTGTCGATTCCAACTACATCAAGTTCGGCTATGACATGGCCAAGGACATTACCACGGCGCTCAACGGCAAGGGCAATGTGYTGAGGGTCGAGGGCATTGCCGGCAGTCCGCTGGTGGCCGAGCAGCGCGTCGGCGCCGATAAGGGGTTCGCGGAATCGCCGGACGTGAAGGTGGTGCGCGACGTCAACGGCAACTGGACCGCGGCGGTGACCAAGACGGTGGTGCTGCAGGCGCTTGCCACCAATCCCGGTCCGATCGAAGCGGTGTGGACTTCGGRCAGCGAAGCGCGTGTGGTGGCTGAGGCCTTCGCGCAGGCAGGCCGGCCGGCGCCTGTCATCACCGGCAGCATTTCGGGCGATGCCCTCGGCTATTGGAAAGCGCATCCCGACTTCAAGTTCACGGGCGGCGCGCTGTTGCCGTCATGGACCGCRCAGACGGCCGTGCGCGTCGGCGTGCGGATGCTGCTGGGCCAGGAGCCCAAGGTGAGCCTGGTGGAAATCCCGGTCCCCGACGTCAAGATCGGCGACCTTGGTTCATGGTACCGCTCATGCATGACGGCCGACGCCGTCTCGGTCTTCCCGGTCGCGCCGCAGGATCCGATGCCGGAGGACCTGATGAACGGCTACTTCAAGAAGCCCGCGCCGACGCCGCAATTCGACTACGCCAAGACGCCGGATCCCTGCGCCCAATAACGCCCGTCGAGACCTCCCAAGGGCCCTCCTCGGAGGGCCCTTCCTCACTTCCAGACATTTTTGGCAGAACCACCATGAAGCTTGTCAGCACGGCCAGCACGGATATCGATTTCGAAAAGGATGGAAAGCAGATCGGCTTCGTCAACCTCCCGCTCTCCGTTCACGAGGATGCCTGGGGCGTCGTGCCGATCCCGCTCACCGTCATCAAGAACGGCAAGGGGCCGACCATCCTGCTGCAGGGCGGCAACCATGGCGACGAATATGAGGGGCCGATCGCGCTCGGCGAGCTCATCCGCGATCTCGATCCGGCCTCGATCGCGGGCCGGCTGATCATCGTGCCGGCGATCAATCTGCCGGCGGTCGTGGCGGGTCGGAGAACCTCGCCGGTCGACGACCTCAATCTCAATCGCGTGTTCCCCGGCGATCACGGCGGCACCATCACYGCCCAGATCGCCGCCTACATCAGCGATGTCCTGTTCCCGATGGCCGATGTCTTCGTCGACCTCCACTCCGGCGGGTCGTCATCGGTCAATGTGCCGAGCGCCGCCATCGAGCCGGCAGCCGATCCAGCGCATTTCAAGCGCAACATCGACGCGGTCGTGGCGTTCGGCGCGCCCATGGTCGTGGTCATCTCCAACCGCGGCGATCCACGAACCTCGACGGCCACGGCGGTGCGCGCGGGGCTGACGGTGGTCGGCACCGAGCTCGCCGGCGGCGGCGGGGTGTCCGTCGAAGCGCTGGCGGTCGTCCGGCGCGGCCTGCGCAACCTGCTGGCGCATTTTGGCGTGCTGCCGCCCGGAAAGGACGGACCGCCCTCCATAACGCGACCCGACATCTACGAGATCACTCCCGATGCCTACGTGCTCGCCACCGAGACAGGCGTGTTCGAACCGCTGCATCTCAACGGCGTCGAGGTGCATGCCGGCGAGCCGGCCGGGCGCATTCATTTTCTTGCCAATCCCGGCCGCGCCCCGGTAACGCTCTACTACCGGGCCGACGGCATCGTTTACGTGCGCCGCCAGCCGGGCCAGGTCCGGCCCGGCAACGTCTGCATGGTCGTGGCCACGCCCTATCGCGGGCAACTGCCGTGATCGGCCTCGACGATGTGCGGGYGGCCGCCGAACGCATCGCGCCATACATCCGAAGCACGCCGGTCGTGAAGATGACGGCTACTCGACAGCCATTGGCGGATGCCGAAGTCTGGATGAAGCTCGAGTCGCTGCAGCCGACCGGCTCCTTCAAGGCCAGAGGAGCCACCAACCGCCTGCTGACCACGCCCCGGCAAGAGCTCGCCGCCGGCATCGTGACCGCTTCGGGAGGCAATCACGGTCTCGCGACCGCGCGGGCGGCAACGATCGCCGGTGTGACGGCCACGGTCTTCGTGCCTGAGACGGCCGAGCAGGCGAAGATCGAAAAGCTCCGTGCGTGGGGCGCCGAGGTCCGTGTCGAGGGCGCCGTCTGGGATGCCACCAACCGAGCGGCCCTGGCGTTCGCCAAGGAACGCAACGCAGCCTATTTCCATCCCTTTGCCGATCCCCAGGTCGTGGCCGGCCAGGGCACGATCGGGCTCGAGCTCATCGAGGCGCTGCCGGAACTCGACACCGTGCTGGTCGCTATCGGGGGCGGCGGATTGATCTCCGGCATCTCTGTCGCRCTCAAGGCGCTGAAACCTTCGATCCGGATCGTCGGCATAGAGCCCGCCGGTTCGCCGACGCTCCAGGCCTCTCTTGCCGCCGGCCATGTGGTCACCCTGCCGGCCGTCACCACCCGCATCGCCACCATGGCTTGCGGGCGGACCGACGAGCGCATCTTCGGCATCGTGCAAGAGCATGTCGACGAGATCATCCTGGTCGGCGACGAGGACATGCAGGCGGCTGCGCGCTGGCTGTGGTTCGAATTCGGCATCGCGGCCGACCTGAGCGGCGCGGCCGGCATTGCTGCCTTGCGCTCGGGCAAGCTGGGCTTGCCGCCGCGCGCCAAGATCGCGACGCTTATCTGCGGCGCCGGCAGCAACGRCATCGGCATGGACGGCCAATGAGATGACCGGCGAGCGCGCCCCGATGCTGGAAGCGTGCGGCCTGTCGAAGCGCTATGGCGAGACCGTGGCGCTGTCGAACGTCGATCTCGCGTTCCAGCCGGGTTCGGTCCACRCCATCCTGGGCGAGAATGGCTGYGGCAAGAGCACGCTGGTCAAATTACTCTCGGGGATCGTCGCGCCCTCCTCCGGGACCATCCGGATGCTTGGCCGGCCGGTCACCGGCTCCAATCCGGCGCGCATCCAGCAACTCGGCCTGGCGACGGTTTTCCAGGAAGTGCTGCTCGCCCCCGAACGCTCCGTGGCCGACAACATCGTGCTCGGCACCGGGTCGGCTTTCGGCTGGCGCGCCAGCCGCTCGGCGCGTCACGGCATCGCCGCAGCCGCCCTCTCGCGGGTCACCAGCCTGCCGATCGATCTCGATGCGCCCGCCGGGTCGCTGTCGCTGGCGGTGGGCCAATTGGTCGTGCTGGCGCGGGCTCTGGTCCGCCGCCCGAAAATCCTTGTGCTCGACGAGGTCACCGCCGCGCTCGACCTCGGCGACCGCAACGCGGTGTTCGAGATGATCGAGGGCCACGCCCGGGCGGGCGGCCTGGTGCTGTTCATCTCGCACCGGATGGACGAGGTGATGCGTCTTGCCCATCGGGTCACCGTGCTGCGCAATGGACAACTGGTCGATACGCTCGAAACCGCGTCGGTTTCGGCCGAACGGCTGCTGCAATTGATGGCACCCGCCACCGCCAGGGAGCTCGATCATGCCCTCTGAGCCGGCCCTGCGTGTCGAAGGCGTATCGCTTGCTCACAACACGCCCGGGCTGGACGAACGCGTCCATGCAGGCGAGATCGTCGGCCTCGCCGGTCTCGACGGGCATGGCCAGGACGCCTTCCTCGAAACGCTTGCCGGCTTGCGCGCGCCGGTCGCCGGTCGCATCCTCGTCCGTCGTGGCAGCGCCGGCTATGTCGAAATCGACGATTTCCGCCACGCCACACGGCTCGGCATCGCTTATCTTGCCCGTGACCGCAGAGCCAACGGCATCTTCCCCTCGCTGTCGATCCTCGACAATTTCAGCATGGTGACGCTGGGGCGCGATCGTCGCTTCGGATTGATCAGCCCGCGCGCCAGGCGCGAACGCTTCGAGCGCTACCGCGAGCGGCTGTCGATCGTCGCGCCCGGCGGCAACAAGCCGATCACGGCTCTCTCCGGCGGCAACCAGCAAAAGGTGCTGCTGGCGCGCTGGCTGGCGCGCGAACCGAGGATTCTCCTCCTCAACGACCCCACGCGCGGCGTCGATCAGCGGACCCGTGAAACGCTCTACCAGGCTTTCCGCGATCTCGCGCGACAGGAGGGCATGACGCTTGTCGTGTTGTCCTCGGAGCTAGAGGAAATCTTCCGCCTCTGCGATCGGCTCCTGGTGTTCCGCGAGCAGGGCGTCGTCGCTACCTTTTCGGGGGCCGATATGAACAGCAGCACAGTGATCGCGGCAATGTTCGGGCGCGTCGCATGACAGCGGCCGCGCCAATTGCCGGCAACGCGCCTGCGCGATCGCGTGGCATCGGGGCGCTCCTGGCCGGCCGTCGCGAGTCGGCGCCGGCCCTGGTCATCCTTGCCGCACTGCTCATCGTCGACCTGTGGCTGAACCGGGCCTGGATGCTGCCCGGCTCCTGGGGCACCGTCATCGGCCTCGCCGGCCCGACGATGGCGGCAGCGATCGCCTCCATGCCGGCGATCATGGCCGGGCGCGGCGGCATCGACGTCTCGATCGGCCCGTTGATGGGGTCATCAACATCATCCTGGTCAAGGTGCTGGCGGGAGATATGGGCATCGACCAACCCTGGGTGCTGGTGCCGGTCGCCCTTGCGATCGGCGCGCTCGTCGGGCTGTTCAACGGGCTGCTCTCCGCGGTGCCGCGCATCCAGCCGATCGTGGCCACGCTCGGCACCTATCTGGTGCTCAGCAGCGTGACACTGACCCTGCTGCCTGCGCCGGAGGGCGCGGCGCCCGCCTGGCTGAAGGCCCTTGCCGGCCCCTACTCCATCGTCCCGCTCGCCGGCATGGCGGCAGTCTGGCTGCTGGCGAAGCGCCTGACCGTCTATGATTGGCTGATGGCGTGCGGCAGCGATGACCGTGCCTGCTTCACCGCCGGCATCCCCGTAACCGGCGTGCGTGTCTTCGCCTACACGCTTGGCGGCCTTTTTGCCGGCGCCGGAGGGCTTTTGCTCAGCGCGCTGCTCGGCTCGGCCGACCCCAATGTCGGCCCCACCTTCACGCTGGTCGCCATCTCCGGCGTGGCGCTCGGCGGCGTGAGCCTTGCGGGAGGGCGCGGCGGCTTCGCGGCCGCGGCGCTTGGGGCGGCAGTGATCTTCCTGCTGCAGAGCACGCTCACCTAGTTCAACGTCTCGAGCTTCCTGCTGCACACCCTCTACGGTGTCATCCTGGTGGCATCCGTGTCGCTGAACGCGCTCACCGGCCGCATCGCGGGAGGATCGAGATGAACGTCCTTTCCGACCTCGGCGCCAACACCCGCCGCACCCTTGGCGCCACAGGCATGGCTTTGGTGCTGCTCGTCCTCGGCTCACTGATGATCGAGGGTTTCGGCGCGCCGTTCGCCATCCGCTCGATRCTCGTTCTAGCGACATTCATAGCCGTGGCGTCCATCGGCCAGACGCTGGTGGTCCTGCTTGGCGGCATAGACCTGTCGATCCCCTTCGTCATCGGCTTCGCCAATGTCGTTGCCGCATCGCTTTACGGCGACGGGATGGCGTTCTGGCTGGTCTGTTTCATCGTGGCGTTGCTGTCGATGGCCATCGGAGCCCTCAACGGCGCGCTGTCCTCTTTCCTCAGGATCCATCCGTTGATCGTGACGCTTGGCGTCGGCACCGCTGTACAGGGGATCGTGCTGATGTGGACGGGCGGGCTGCCCACCGGCTCGGCTCCAGCCTATCTGAGCGAGTTCGTGTCGATCGGCGGGGCGATCGGCCCGCTGCCCGTGCCGTGGGTCGTGCCGTGCTTCGCGGTGCTGGCAGTCTTTGTCCATGTGATGCTTGCGCGCACGCCGTTCGGCCGGCAGGTCTATGCGCTCGGCAGCAACCCGACGGCAGCGCCGCTGGCGCTGATCGACCCGCATCGGATCGTCGTCGTCAGCTACGCGCTGAGCGCCCTGTTCGCCGCGCTCGCGGGCGTCCTGCTGCTCGGCTTCACCGGCTCGGCCTATGGCGACGTCGGCCAACCTTACCTGTTCCAGACCATTGCAGCGGTGGTGATCGGCGGCACCGCGCTCGTCGGCGGGCGCGGCAGCCTGATCGGCACGGTTGCCGGCTCGGCAGTCCTGATCGAGCTCAACACTTTCCTGATCGGCCTCGGCCTCGCGCCCTCCACGGTGCAGGCCGCGCTGGGGATCGTCATTCTCGCATTGGTCTCGATCTAYGGCCGCGAAGCCYACGTCCGCACATTGATCTGAGCGCGACCGCACGAGCGTGCCTGACGCGCCGTTTGATCAACCGCGACCGATCCGCCCATCGGATCGCCTTGTCCTGACTTTGCGTCGAGCGCGCCTCATTTCACCAGCTGCGGCAAGTCCTTCAGGAACGCCGCTCGCGTCACGAGGCCCTTCGGCTTGTCGGTACGCTTGGCATCGATGACCAGCCTTGCAAAGACGATGYGGCGGCCGTCCTTCTCGGCCCAGCCGACGAACCAGCCGAGCGAGCGCTTGCCGTCCTCGCCAAGCCTGGTGCTGCCCGTCTTGCCCTGCACCGTCCAGTCTCCCGCCGCGAAGGTCGGCAGGATCRCCCTGGTCATTTCATGCGCCTTCGCCGACACCGGCGTCTTGCCGGCGAGCAGCTGGCGAAGGAACGCCGTCTGCTCGGCCGGCGATATTTCGAGCGAGGAATTGATCCAGGATTGCGTCAGCCCATTGTCCTTGCCGGCATCGCCCGAGACGTCCTTGTTGCCATAGCCGAATTTCGACACGTAGTTGGYGAACTTCTCGGCGCCGAGACGCCGCGTGATCTCGCGCGAGTACCAGACGATGGAATCGCGCTCCCAGATCGTCGGATCGACGCTCTTCTGGTCGCGCTTCGCCGCCTTGAACTCCGGCTTGTAGTCCCAGCTCGGCGTGTGCTGGTCGCTCAGGATGCCGGCATCGTAGCCGATCAGCGCGAGCGGCACCTTGAAGGTCGAGGCCGGGCTGACGCGCTGGTCGCAGACGCCGTCCTGGTAAAGTGTTGCGCCGCTTTGCGCGTCCAGGATCAGCGTGCAGTGGATCTCGTTGAGCGGCGCCGATTGCGCCCGCACCGGCAAGCCCAGCATCCAGGCCAGAAGGAAGAGGACGATGGCAAAAATGAAGGGATAGCGGTCCATCTGGCGCATGGCGAAGTCACTCCGGTATGAGATTACGAGAGCGGCTTAGCGAGGCGTCTTGTCTCGATTTTGTCTCAAATTCGCAGTGTTTGTGCAGCTTCGCGTTAACCCTACCGGACCGTTAAGATCCGAGCCGCGCGTGACGGCGAAGCAATCAGATTTCGGGGTCGCCGCGTTTCTTGCCGATCCGCCAGTAGCGCCAGGGCATGAACCAGACATAGCGCGCCGCAAGCGTCTCTGGCACGCGGTCGATGCCATGCGTCCCGAACGGCCCACAGCGCAGGACCCGGAACAGCCCCATCCAGCCACCGGCCCACAGGCCGTGACGGGCGATCGCCTCATGCGCGTATTCGGAGCAGGTCGGCAGATGCCGGCAGCTGTTGCCGACGAAGCCTGAGAGCGTCAGCTGATAGAGGCGCACGAGCGATGTGCCGAGCACGCGCCCGGGCGTCTTGCGCCAGGGCCCCGGCCAATTGCGCCCGCGCTGGACCGACCGGACGCCATGCATATGCCCGTGATGGTCRCCCATCGCTCCGCAGCCTGTTTCACTGCGCGATAGATGTGGGCTTCGGCGCTGAAACGCAATGCCTTTGCCCTCAAGGTCTGGAGCGCCGGACAGGATGGCTGCCGGTCCATGGGCGATGGTGAGAGGGAAGATCGCGACAGTCATGGTGGTGTCCGCCACGCACGGCCTCGCCGTGCCATTGGAAGGTCGCTATCCGTATCACATCGCTGAAAATGGCCAGGAACTCGTTCATGGCAGGTCTCCTTTGAGACGGATTAGACCGCCGCTGGCCTTCCCTCTCAAACGAGTATAATTTCCGCGTCGGATAACTTGAGGTTATGCGACATGAAGCGTGGCCGGCTGCCGCTGACAGCGCTCAGAAGCTTCGAGACGGCCGGCCGGCATTTGAGCTTCAGCCGGGCGGCCGAAGAACTGTACGTCTCACAGGCCGCGATCAGCCGGCAGATACGCGAGCTCGAGACCTTTTTGGGCAGACCGCTGTTTCTGCGCCTCCATCGCCGCGTCGAGCTGACGGATGCGGGACATCGGCTGCTCGACCGATTGGTCAGAAGCTTCGACGACATCGACCGCGTGCTTTCGGAGCTCACCGCCTCGCCGGCGCAGGCGATTGTCCGCGTCAGCGTCGAGCCATCGCTTGCCGCCGTGTGGCTGGTGCCGCGACTCAATCGCTTTCGCCAGTTGCGGCCCGACATCGATGTGTCCCTCGAAGTCGATCCCCGGCCGATCGAGTTCCGCAGCGATCAGCCCGAGCTCGCCTTGCGTTTCAGCGCGCACGCCACCTCATGGCCGCGCAGCGAGGCCGAGCGCCTGGTCTCGACCGTCGATTCACCTGTGCTGTCGCCGACGCTGCTCGCCGCCGGCCCTCCGCTGGAAAAGCCGGTCGACCTACGCCATTACACGTTGCTGCATGAGGAAAACCGCCAGGGTTGGGCGCGCTGGTTCCAGGCGGCAGGTGTGCCTGCCGATGCGGTGCCCGCGCGTGGCCCGATGCTGGCGGATGTCGCGCTTTCGAAACAGGCGGCACTCCTGGGCCATGGCGTGGCGCTCGGCGATCTCTTGCAGGTCGGCGAGGAACTCGCGTCGGGCACTTTGATCAAGCCCTTCGACATCGATGTCGCTTCCGGCGCCTACTGGCTGGTGGCCAGGAGCCTTGGGGATCTGACGGAGCCTGCCAGGGCGTTCGCCGACTGGATCCGAAGCGAGTTCGCGATGACCAGGAGAGCGGCCTAAGCCCGATTTCAAGCCGCCTGCCCGGCGCGCTTCTTCTCGATCTGGCCGATCGCGTCGACCACCGCGTCGAAAGTCAGCATCGTGGAGGCGTGGCGCGCCTTGTAGTCGCGCACCGGCTCCAGATATTTGAGGTCGGCGAAGCGGCCTTCCGGCGGCGCGCCGTTCTCCTTGAGCATCTTCAGCATGGTTTCACGCACGGCGCGCAATTCGTCGGCGCTGGCGCCGACCACATGCTGGGCCATGATCGAGGACGAGGCCTGGCCGAGCGCGCAGGCCTTTACGTCATGGGCGAAATCGGTCACCACATCGCCGTCCATCTTGAGGTCGACGGTAACCGTCGAGCCRCATAATTTGGAATGCGCCCTGGCGGTCGCGTCGGCGTCGTCGAGCCGGCCGATCCGCCCTATGTTCCCGGCGAAGCCGAGAATTTTCGCATTGTAGACGTCGTCGATCATATTTTTCCAATCCGTCGCCGCCCAGCGAACAGGCTTTGCCGCTCCCGCGTCTTCCTTTCGCTTCGCTGTAACCATATATAATGGTGGCAGTCGGGCATCGACAAGGCGACGAAAAGCCAGTGTCCTTGCCCATCTGTTCACGCCGCTTGCGGGATGGAAATGGGCGATTTTCACCCAAAAGGTCGTGGTCCGTTCAACTCGTCCCACCTTTGAGTGGGACTACGGGAGACGCCTTTATGGATGCCGTCATCAAGAAAATCATGCCCCCGTCCCAATATCTGGACAAGCCCGTCACCGATCGGCCGAGCGAAGCCGAGGTCGAGGCGGCCGTGCGCACGCTGTTGCGCTGGACCGGCGACAATCCGGACCGCGAAGGCCTAGTCGATACACCCAAGCGCGTCACCAAGGCCTTCCGCGAAATGTTCAACGGCTATGACATGTGCCCGGCCGACGAGCTTGGCCRCACCTTCGAGGAAGTGGCCGGCTATGACGACCTCGTGATCGTCAAGGACATAAAATTCCATTCGCATTGCGAGCATCACATGGTGCCGATCATCGGCAAGGCGCATGTCGGCTATCTGCCGGACGGCAAGGTCGTYGGCCTGTCGAAGATCGCCCGTGTCGTCGACATCTTCGCGCATCGCCTGCAGACGCAGGAAGCAATGACCGCGCAGATCGCCGGCGTCATCCAGGACGTGCTCAATCCGCGCGGCGTCGCCGTCATGCTCGAGGCCGAGCATATGTGCATGGCCATGCGCGGCATCCGCAAGCAGGGCTCGACCACGTTGACCTCGACCTTCACCGGCGTCTTCAAGGACACACCCGAGGAACAGGTCCGTTTCGTCACCATGGTGCGCGCAGGCGGCTGATTTGCCGGCCCTCGCCGGCCAGAACATATAGGGACCGGCGATGTCGGCAGTTGAATTCCCGAAAGCTCCGTCAGACAAGAAAGCGCTGGAGGAAGGCACCGTCCTTTCTCCGCGTTTTGACGCCGCAGGCCTCGTCACCGTCGTCGTCACCGATGCCGTCGACGGCATGCTTCTTATGGTCGCGCATATGAATGCCGAGGCGCTGGCGCTCACGCTGGAAACCGGCATCGCGCATTATTGGTCGCGTTCGCGCAATGCGCTCTGGAAGAAGGGCGAGACCTCGGGCAATCTCCAGCGCGTCGTCGAGATGCGCACGGATTGTGACCAGGACGCGATATGGTTGAGCGTCAAAGTGTTGGGCCACGACGCAACTTGTCACACCGGCAGACGTTCCTGCTTTTATCGGACGGTGGGGCTGAGTGACGGCAGGGCGACGCTTGCCGACGACGGTAGCAGGCCGCTGTTCGATGCGGACCAAACGTATCGGAAGCCTCTGTGAACCGTTCAATATTCAAAAACCACTCATATTCATTATTCTCAAACGTCCTTGTGGTACAAGGGATATGGGACATGGGAGATCGTGATGCTCGAATGGGCGTCATTGCGCAGCAGACCTGACGTTCAGGAGGCTAACGGCCCCGCATCGTCGGGCGGCCTGCCCGATCCGAAACCTGGCGCGAAAACCGGCATCTCGCTGGCACTCGGCGGCGGATGCGCCCGCGGCTGGGCCCATATCGGCGTGCTGCGCGCGCTTGACGAGGCCGGCATCGAAGTGTCGATGATCGCCGGCACCTCGATCGGCGCGCTGGTCGGCGGCYGCTATCTTGCCGGCAAGCTCGACGAACTGGAAGAGTTTGCCAGAAGCCTGACCAAAAGGCRCATCTTCGGCCTTCTCGATCTCAACCTGCGCGGCAGCGGCCTGTTCGGCGGCATGAAGCTGGACCAGCGCCTGCGCGAGCACCTCGACGGCGCCCGCTTCGAAGACCTGTCGAAACCCTTCGTCGCCGTCGCGTCCGAAATCCGCACCGGCCATGAAATCTGGCTGTCGAGCGGCTTGCTCGTCACCGCCATGCGCGCCTCCTATGCGCTACCGGGCGTCTTCGAACCGGTGGCCTGCAACGGCCGCGTGCTGGTCGACGGCGCGCTGGTCAATCCGGTGCCGGTTTCGGTCTGCCGCGCCTATGAGCAGCCGCTCGTCGTCGCGGTGAACCTGCATTACGACCTGTTCGGGCGTGCGGCCGTCATCAAGCACAGCGCCGGCGAGTTGCTCGTCGAGAACGACGCGCCTCGCCCCGGGCAGGTCAATTCCCAGTCACATCAGACACGCCTGGGCATCACCGGCGTCATGGTCGAGGCCTTCAACATCATCCAGGACAGGATCTCGCGCGCCAGGCTCGCCGGCGATCCGCCGGATATGTCGCTGCAGCCGAAGCTTAGCCATATCGGCCTCACGGAATTCCACCGCGCCGACGAGGCGATCAGCATCGGCTATCAGGCAACGAAGGCACAGATCAGCGAACTGACCCGGCTGCAATCCGTTCTGGTCTGAATTTCCCGCTATTATTGCTAGGCGAGTGCCGCATCGCTGATGCGAAACTGCACCGTGCGATTGCCGTTCCAGTAATTGCCCGACAGCGAACCGGCGACATGCACGGTCCTGCCCCTGTTTTTGAACAGGAACTCGCCGAGCGCGGTATCGACGGCACGAAAGGCGATCGCCTGGATGTTGCCGCCGCTTTGCGACTGCAGGTCCACGCGAATGTGGTTGGTGCCGATCGCGCGCGCATCGGCCAGCCGGTGGCGCGGCAGCACGAACACCGGCGCGATATGCCCGGCGCCGAACGGCCCGGCTTTCTCAAGCGCGTCGAGCAGCGCGATCGTGGCGCCCTCGGCGGCCAGAGCGCCGTCGATCGCCAGGCTTTCCTCGTTCTGCAACCGGAACACGTCGGCCGCGGCGCGCTCCTCGAAGAAGGCGCGCAACTCGCCAAGCTTGGGACGCTCGACGGTAATGCCCGCGGCCATCGCGTGGCCGCCGCCCTTGACGATCAGCCCGGCAGCCGCCGCCTCGCGCACCAGCCGGCCGAGATCGAAGCCGGTCACCGAACGGCCGGAGCCCGTGCCGACGCCGGTCGAATTGAAGGCGATGGCAAAGGCCGGCCGGCGCGCATAGTCCTTGAGCCGCGAGGCGATCAGCCCGACGATGCCCGGATGCCAGCTGTTGCTGGCCGTGACGATGACCGCGGGACCATTGCCGCCGGCAAGCTCCGCATCGGCCTCGGCGCGCGCCTGCGCCAGCATCTCCTGTTCCATCTGCTGCCGTTCCTGGTTCAGCCGGTCGAGCGTCTCGGCGATRCTTGCCGCCTCGACGGGATCGTCGGTGGCCAAAAGCCGGCTGCCGAGCGCGGCATCGCCGATGCGGCCACCGGCATTGATGCGCGGCCCGATCAGGAAGGACAAGTGAAAGGTGTTGATCGGCTCGCCGATGCGCGAGACCCGCGCCAGCGCCGCCAGCCCCTCATTCTTCTGCTGGCGCAATACCTGCAGTCCCTTGACGACGAAGGCGCGGTTGACGCCGGTGAGCGGCACCACGTCGCAGACCGTCGCCAACGCCACCAGATCGAGCAGCGAGAGCAGGTCGACCGGCGCGGCGTTCGGCAGCCGCTCGCGCAGCACTTTGGYCGTCTGCACCAGGCATAAGAAAACGACGCCGGCGGCGCACAGATGCCCCTGCCCCGACAGGTCGTCCTCGCGATTGGGATTGACCACGGCCGCCGCTGGCGGCAGCGGGCCGCCGACCTGGTGATGGTCGAGCACMACGACGTCGGCGCCGGCTTCCCTCGCCGCCTCGATCGAGGTCGCGCTGTTGGTGCCGCAATCGACGGTGACGATCAGCTTCGCGCCGCGCGAGATCAGCTCCCGCATCGCTTCCGGGTTGGGCCCATAGCCTTCGAAGATGCGGTCCGGGATATAGATTTCGGACGGTACGGAAAGATGCGTGAGAAAGCGTTTCAGGAGCGCCGACGACGCGGCGCCATCGACGTCATAGTCGCCGAAGATCGCCACTTTTTCGCTGGCGACGATCGCGTCCGCCAGCCGCGCCGCCGCTTTCTCCATGTCGGTCAGCGATGCCGGGTTCGGCAAAAGCTCGCGGATGGTCGGATCGAGGAAGCGCCCGGTTTGTTCGACGCTGACGCCGCGCCCGGCAAGCACCCGCGCCACGATGTCCGGCACGCCATGGCCCTGCGCGATGGCCAAGGCGGCCATATCCTGCCGCTCGGTCAGCCGGTGTTCCCAGGAAACACCCGTCGCCGACTGCCTGACATCGAGGAAGAACCGTTTCTCGCCCGTCATGCGACGCGCCGTCTGCACATCATACTTGCGCAGATATCAACATGCGACGTCTGGAGCAATTGCGGGCAAGCGGGCAAGCCGGGGAAAGGTGTGGATGGGTTTCCCCGGATGCGACGCTCAAGCGGAAAGATCAGAACTTGTCCAGGTCCTGGTGACGCGCCTTGATCTCGCGCACCGTGCGCGAGGACGAGCGCAGCACGATGGTATGCGTGGTGATGAAGGTGCGGCCGAACTTCACCCCGTCGAGCAGATTGCCGTCGGTGACGCCGGTCGCCGCGAACAGCACGTCGCCGCGCGCCATGTCCTGGGCGCGGTAGACCCGCTTCGGGTCGGAAATGCCCATCTTCTCGGCTCGCGCCACCTTTTCCGGCGTGTCGAGGATCAGCCGGCCCTGCATCTGCCCGCCGGTGCAGCGCAGCGCTGCCGCCGCCAGCACGCCTTCCGGCGCGCCGCCGGTGCCGAGATAGATGTCGATGCCGGTCTCGTCCGGATCGGTGGTGTGGATGACGCCGGCGACATCGCCGTCGCCGATCAGCCGGATCGCGGCGCCCGTGGCGCGCACGGCGTCGATCAGCTTGGCGTGACGCGGCCGATCGAGGATGCAGGCTGTGATGTCGGAAACCGCCACGCCCTTGGCCTTGGCCAGATTGGCGAGGTTTTCCGCCGGCGAGGCGTCGATGTCGATCAGGTCTTCCGGATAGCCGGGACCGATGGCGATCTTGTCCATATAGACGTCGGGCGCAAACAGCAGGCTGCCCTTTTCCGCGATCGCGATGACGGCAAGCGCGTTGGGAAGGTTTTTGGCGCAGATCGTCGTGCCCTCGAGCGGATCGAGCGCGATGTCGACGGCCGGACCTTTGCCGGTGCCGACCTCCTCGCCGATATAGAGCATCGGCGCCTCGTCGCGCTCGCCCTCGCCGATCACCACCGTGCCCTTGATGGCCAGCCGGTTGAGCTCCTGGCGCATGGCGTCGACCGCCACCTGGTCGGCGGCCTTCTCGTCACCGCGCCCGCGCAGCCTGGCGGCCGCGACGGCGGCCCGTTCGGTCACGCGCACGACTTCCATCGTAAGGATCCGGTCGAGACCAGCGGCAATGTTCTGGGCGATATTCATGGATTACGCATTCCTCGTTGTCTGTTTGCGTCGAGCGATCCCAGAACGGTTGAGCGCCGGAATTGCTCCGCCTCCCGCCAGAGGCGGGCTTCTTCTGGCAAAGCTCCATGACAACGGCAAGACTTGGCTCGCCATTTTTCGAAATGACAGCAAAATCAATCGATTGAAGACGGAATCGGACCTGGTTTATTCCGCCCGTTCGATGCGGATCACCTGCGGCTTGTCGGTCAGGTGACCGTCCTTGGTGATGCCTTCGACGGCCTTGCGCACCRCAGCTTCCGTCGTCTCATGCGTGACGAGGATCACCGTCTTCTGCGCCTGGCTTTCCGCGCTGGCCGCCTGCTGGACGATCGACTCCAGCGAGATGTCGTTGTCGGCCATGCGCTTGGCGATGGCAGCGAAGACGCCGGTGCGGTCATGCACGGTCAGCCGGATGAAATAGCCGCCGGCATGGCTGCRCATCCGCGCCTTCTTGTAGGGTTTCAGCTCCTTCGCCGGCCAGCCGAACACCGGCGCGTGCTGGAACCCGGGCCGGCTCTTGGCGATATCGGCGATATCGCCGATCACCGCCGACGCCGTGGCGTTGCCGCCGGCGCCGGGGCCGGAAAGCAGAAGCTCGCCCAGGATATCGGTCTCGATCGCCACCGCGTTGGTGACGCCATGCACCTGGGCGATGACCGACGCCGTCGGCACCATGGTCGGGTGCACGCGCTGCTCGATGCCGCTGTCGGTGCGCTGGGCGACGCCGAGCAGCTTGATGCGGTAGCCGAGATCGGCCGCCGCGCGGATGTCGGCCTGGGTGATGTTGGAGATGCCTTCCATATAGATGTCGCCGGCGGCGATCCTGGTGCCGAAGGYAAGGCTGGTCAGGATCGACAATTTGTGCGCCGTATCGTGGCCTTCGATATCGAAGGTCGGGTCGGCCTCGGCGTAGCCCAGCCGCTGCGCGTCCTTCAGGCAGGCGTCGAAGGAAATGCCCTCGGCCTCCATGCGCGTCAGGATGTAGTTGCAGGTGCCGTTGAGGATGCCGAAGACACGGGTTACCGCGTTGCCGGCCATCGCCTCGCGCATCGTCTTGATGACCGGGATGCCGCCGGCGACCGCCGCCTCGTAGTTGAGCAGCACGCCCTTCTTCTCGGYGATCTCGGCAAGCGCCACGCCATGCTTGGCAAGCAGCGCCTTGTTGGCGGTCACGACATGGCGGCCCGCCTCGAGCGCCGCCTTCACCGAGGTTCGCGCCGGGCCTTCATCGCCGCCGATCAGCTCGACAAAGACATCGATATCGGCCTTCTCGGCCAGCTTGACCGGGTCGTCGAACCATTTCGCCGCGCTCAGATCGACGCCGCGGTCGCGCTTCGGATCACGCGCCGAAACAGCCGTCACGACGATGTCGCGGCCGCACTGCCGGGTGAGCTCGGTCGCCTTGTCGCGCAGCACGCGCGCCACGGAGGCGCCAACCGTGCCGAGGCCGGCAATTCCAACACGCAACGCTTCAGCCATGTCCGGCGACGCCCCTCAATTCAACAAATGTCCGGCAAATTCAGCGGCGCGCGGCGAGCGGCACCACATTGTTGGGCTGCTTGGCGGTGGTCGCGAGGAATTTCTTGATGTTGCGCGCCGCCTGGCGGATCCGGTGCTCGTTCTCGACCAGGGCCACGYGCACATAGTCGTCGCCATGTTCGCCAAAGCCGATGCCCGGCGCCACCGCGACATCCGCATGCTCGATGAGCAGCTTGGAGAATTCGAGCGAGCCGAGATGGCGAAACTGCTCGGGGATGGGCGCCCAGGCGAACATCGAGGCGGCGGGCGCGGGAATGGTCCAGCCGGCGCGGCTGAAGGAATCGACCATCACGTCGCGCCGCTTATGGTAGACCTCGCGCACTTCCTCGATGTCGGCGCCGTCGCCGTTCAGCGCATGCGCCGCCGCCACCTGGATCGGCGTGAAGGCGCCATAGTCCAGGTAGGACTTCACCCGCGTCAGCGCGGAGATCAACCGCTCGTTGCCGACGGCGAAGCCCATGCGCCATCCAGGCATGGAGAAGGTCTTCGACATCGAGGTGAACTCGACACAGACGTCCATCGCGCCCGGCACCTGCAGCACCGAAGGCGGCGGATTGCCGTCGAAATAGATCTCAGAATAGGCAAGATCCGACAGGATGATGATGTCGTTCTTCTTCGCGAAGGCGACCACATCCTTGTAGAAGTCGAGCGAGGCGACCAGCGCCGTCGGGTTCGACGGATAATTGAGGATCAGCGCCAACGGCTTCGGGATCGAGTGGCGGATGCCGCGTTCCACCGCCGGGATGAAGCCGTCATCGGGCTCGACCTGCAGCGAGCGGATGACGCCGCCCGACATGATGAAGCCGAAGGCATGGATCGGATAGGTGGGATTGGGGCACAGGACCWCATCGCCGGGCGCGGTGATCGCCTGCGCCATGTTGGCGAAGCCTTCCTTTGAGCCGAGCGTCGCCACAACTTGCGTGTCTGGATTGAGCTTCACGCCGAAGCGGCGCTGGTAATAGTTGGCCTGGGCGCGGCGCAGCCCTGGAATGCCGCGCGAGGACGAATAGCGATGCGTACGCGGATCGCGCACCACTTCGCATAATTTGTCGACGATGGCCTTCGGCGTCGGCAGGTCCGGATTGCCCATGCCAAGGTCGATGATGTCGGCGCCGCGCGAACGGGCGCTGGCCTTCAGCCGATTGACCTGCTCGAACACGTAAGGCGGAAGCCGGCGGACCTTGTGAAATTCTTCCATTTCAGTTCCAGACGATCGAAGGGGCGCTTTCGGCGCGCGATATAAACCTAATTGCAGTTAGGGTCGAGGGTCGGGTCGCATTTGCCCTCGATCTGCTTCAGCGTGTCGTCGCCATGCGTCTTGGCAAGCGTCTTGAGCGCCGCGGAATTCGTCGGCGCCTTGACGCTGCCGCCCTTGGCAGCCTGCGCCTGCTGCTCGGCCTTGAGCTGGGCGAGGTTCGCCGCGGTCTCCTCCTTGGTGAACTGCTTGGCGGCCACCTGCGGCGGGATGTTGAGATTTGGATAGGAGCCGGTGTCCTTTGGGCCTTCGGTCAGGGCCGTCGGCGCCGCATYGTTCGGGCTGGTGCTTGTGCRGCCGCCGGCGGGCAGCAGCACGCCGAGCAGCCCCGCCACGGCGGCCGTGCGGCAAATCGAACCCGGCCTGAGAAAAAAWGTCCCGCCAACATTAATCGTCATATTGTTTTCCTGGCAGCCGGGTTACAGCGAATTGGACCCGGTCAGATGTCCCATGGTAATATGTCAAGAAAACGCTCCGGGAGGAACCCCGCGAACCATGTCCAAAGCTCCCGATTCGGACAAAGCGGAAAATGGCGGACCTTCGGCCATCGAGCAATATCTGGTGAAGGATCCCGAGCGTTTCGCCCTGAACATGGCCCGCATGATCGAGCAGGCCGGCAAGGCGGCGTCCGCTTGGACCGAACCGCGCGAGAAGGGCGAGGTGCGCGATCATGTCGCCGAACCGGTGGTCGACATGGTCAAGACCTTCTCAAAACTCTCGGAGTACTGGCTGGGCGATCCGCAACGCGCGCTCGAAGCCCAGACGCGGCTCTTCGCCGGCTATATGACGGTCTGGGCGAACGCCATCCAGAAGGTCAATCCCAACGCCGAGGCGCCGCAGGACGCGGTTCAGCCTGAGCGCGGCGACAAGCGCTTCCAGGATCCGGAATGGGGCCGCAACGCCTTCTTCGATTTCCTCAAGCAGGCCTATCTCGTCACCTCGCGCTGGGCGAACGAGCTCGTGGAGCACGCCGAGGGCCTGGACGAGCACACCCGCCACAAGGCGAGCTTCTACGTCAAGCAGGTGTCGAACGCGATCGCGCCGTCGAACTTCATCCTGACCAATCCAGAGCTGTTCCGCGAAACGGTCGCCTCGAATGGCGAAAACCTGGTGCGCGGCATGAAGATGCTGGCCGAGGACATCGCCGCCGGCCGCGGCGACCTGAAGCTGCGCCAGGCCGACTACACGCCCTTCGAAATCGGCAAGAACATCGCCACCACGCCCGGCAAGGTCATCGGCCGCAGCGATGTCGCCGAGATCATACAATATGATCCGGTGACGGAGACGGTGCTGAAGCGGCCGCTGCTGATCTGCCCGCCATGGATCAACAAATTCTACATCCTCGACCTCAACCCGCAAAAGTCCTTCATCCGCTGGGCGATCGAGCAGGGTCACACGGTCTTCGTCATCTCCTGGATCAATCCGGACGAGCGCCACGGCGCCAAGGGCTGGGAGGCCTATATCCGCGAAGGCCTGCAATTCGGCCTCGACATGGTGGAGAAGGCGACCGGCGAAAAGGAGGTCAACGCCATCGGCTATTGCGTCGGCGGCACGCTCCTGGCTGCCGCGCTGGCGCTGCTGGCGCAGGAAGGCGACCACCGCWTCAAATCTGCCACCTTCTTCACGACGCAGGTCGACTTCACCTATGCCGGCGACCTCAAGGTCTTCGTCGACGAGGACCAGGTCGCCGCCGTGGAGCGCTCGATGAGCGAAAAGGGCTATCTCGAAGGCACCAAGATGGCGACCGCCTTCAACATGCTGCGCTCGGGCGATCTGATCTGGCCCTATGTCGTCAACAATTACATGCGCGGCAAGGAGCCTCTGCCCTTCGACCTGCTCTACTGGAATTCCGACTCCACGCGCATGGCGGCGGCCAACCACTCGTTCTACCTGCGCAACTGCTATCTCGAAAACAATCTCTCGCGCGGCACGATGGAGCTTGYCGGCCGCACCGTCTCGCTGGCCGACATCACCATCCCCGTCTACAACCTAGCCACGAAGGAAGACCACATCGCGCCGGCGCTTTCGGTGTTCCTGGGATCGCGGTTCTTCGGCGGCGAYGTCGAATATGTGATGGCGGGTTCGGGTCATATCGCCGGCGTCRTCAACCCGCCCGCCGCCAAGAAGTACCAGTACTGGACCGGCGGCAAGCCGGTGGGCGACTTCAACGCGTGGCTTGCCGCCGCCCACGAGCATCAAGGCTCCTGGTGGACGCACTGGCAGCACTGGATMGAGAACCAGGACAACATCCGCGTACCCGCCCGCAAACCCGGCAAGCGTATGAAAACCTTGGGGGATGCGCCGGGCACCTACGTCAAGGTGCGTGTGTAACGGACTGTAATGTCTGGTGAGTTGACGGGCCGCCAAAACAGGGCGAAATGGTGGCGTCAATCGTTTCACGGCCTCAAATCACCTTCCGACGCAGAATAATTCCGAGGCTTGCAGATTCGACACATGTCCCGTTTCCGGTTGGGAACAGGAGGGTTATCGCGGCGCGATGCTGGAGTGGCGCGGCGATGACGAACCGACCGGATACCGAGGGGGAATTTATTTTGAAATCAGCAGGTTGGCGTCTTGCACGAAGGGAAGGTCGCAGCATCGCGGCAGCGCTTTTCTCCGTGCTGCTGGCCTCCTGCACCTCGACCGGCGACCCGACCATGTCGGTCGTTTCGCCCGCCTACAATTCAACCGCGACCGAAATGAGCGCGACATCCGGCGCCAAGACCGCGACCGCGGCCGATTCGTCGCTGCAGGCTTCGGCGCCGGCCGAAGCCGGGTCGACCGTGATGAGCGAGGGCGATACGCCCTTGCCCGAGAAGGTCGCCTATGTGCCGGAGACACGGCCGCAAGCCGCCGCCTTCCCGGCGGTTTCCGTGCCGGCGGGCTCCGCCGCGATTGCCGGCCGCACGCCGCAACCGCTGGTTCAGCAGGCGCAAACGGCGGAGCAGACGCAAACCGTTGCCCAGCAGGTCGCCGCCGGCGATGCCGCCGCCATTGCCTCAAAGGCCCAGGCGACCACGCAGGCCATGAGCAACGGTGTCTATGTCACCGCGGGCGAGCCGGCGCAGCCGCAGATCGCCGCGCCGAAGAAGAGCCTGTTTGCCTCGCTGTTCAGCACCACGCCGGCTTCGGCCGCGCCCGCGCCGCTGGTCAACAATGCGCGCTCCGGCGACCAGACCGCGGCCCAAGCCAAGACCGCGACCGCCGCGCCGGCTCCCGCCAAGCCGATCGTTGAGCTGGCCTCCGCGACGCCGGCCGCAAAACCGGTGCAGCTCGCCTCGCTGGACGACCCGAGCTATCACATCACCGGTGCCGATGCCCTTCCGGGCGTACGCCAGACCGCGCTGTTCGAGATCAAGCGCAAGTCCGGTATCGACGACGAGAGCGACGTCGACCTTAACGAGGATGAAGGCGGCGGTTCCTACCAGGTGGCCTCGGCCGCCGGCATGGCGAGACTCGCGCCCAACGGTCTCCTGAAGCAGAACGAAAGCGTCGACGTCGCCTGCCTCAAGCCCTCGCTGGTGCGGGTGCTGAAGACGATCGAGGGTCATTTCGGCCGCAAGATGGTCGTTACCTCCGGCTACCGCGATCCCTCGCGCAACCGCCGCGCCAACGGCGCCAAGAACTCGCTGCACATGTACTGCGCCGCCGCCGACATCCAGGTGCCCGGCGTGTCGAAGTGGGAGCTGGYGAACTACGTCCGCACGATGCCGGGCCGCGGCGGCGTCGGCACCTACTGCCACACCGAATCCGTCCATGTCGACGTCGGCCCCGAGCGCGACTGGAACTGGCGCTGCCGTCGCCGCAGCGGCGGTGGCGAGGACGGCTGATACGTTCGGCTTGGCCCGGTGCGCATAGCCGGGTTGAGAGCCGATCCAAGCCAACGCTGACATTYGTCTGAACAAGCCATAGTGGACATTGGCCGAGGCCCTCCGAACTTCGTCATCCACGGGCGGAGCGGGAGCGAAGCGGACGCGCAGACCGGAGGATCCATTCCGTGACCTTGGCGAAAGAATGCAGCCGAGCAGAATTTTCACCGCTGCAACGCTTCTGGGTAACGGAATGGATTCTATGGTCTGCGCGCGTCGCTTCGCTCCTTGCTCCGCCATAGAATGACGACCGCGAGAAGCGTTACAGCCAATCTCCAAGGCTGCAACGCGGAGTAGGTCCACTAAGCAGGCTCTGCCTCGCTGAAAAGCCGGATTTTCCCGCCCTTGAAAAAAGTTGTCGCATGTGGCGGCGGATGGGTTGCCGGCTGGCAACAACGCAATTATAAGCCGCTTCGTCTGAGCGCGCCCATCGTCTAGCGGTTAGGACACCGCCCTTTCACGGCGGTAACAGGGGTTCGATTCCCCTTGGGCGTACCAGACCTGTCTCCCCTGAACACCTGCAATCCGGCACCTCGCGCTCCCCGGGCCGAAACGCGTCGTTAACGGCGTTGTCGGGTGACGCATGTTGGCGGCAATCGGACGGTGTAGAGTTCTGCCTCGCCATGGAGGCGCGGATGAACCTGCTTCGGACAGCTCTCTTATGSGCGGTGATGACCGGCCTGGGCGGGCTGCAGCCAGTCCTCGCCGAGGATCAGCCTGCCCAGTCGAAAGGCGACGCGTCGCAACAGCTGCCGCCCGTTCACTGCGAGGGACAGAATTGCCTGCCGCCGAGGAACGACCCCGCTTTGGAGTGCAAGGGGCAGGATTGCACACYGGCCCCGGCGACCGACCAGCCGACCGGCCCGGAGATCAAGAAGGTCAAGTGAGAGGCGGCGCGCTCTGTGCCGAACGGCATGCCGTTGATCGAGCCAGCGCGAGTTGACGATCAGAAAAGGCAGCGGCCACCCAGCAGAGAGAAACGGCGACCCCCGATCAATCCGGAACCATCGGCGCCGGCTCTTCGCACCGATAGACCATGCACTGCCCGTCACGGGTCGGGACATAGTCGACCATCGGGACATAGGGAGCATCGCACTCATTGCCGAACTGGCGGACATAGCGCTCATACGTGTTCGCCCCCGTGGTCAGCACCACCGCGTGCCGGCTCTGAATCAGCGCCTGGGTCTCAGCGCAGGTCATTGTGCGTGTGTCGGGCCGCGCATCGGCGAAATTTGTGGCGGCAACGATCATCGCTGCCGCGCAAAACGCAATCTTGCGCATGGGCATTGTGGCATCCTCGCAAACATCCTGTCGCCAAATTCGCATCTGGCGACGCCACTCCGCAACGGTGGCGCGGTCACGATGCAGCGAGCGAAGCCTTGAAAAGCAGCTGAAGCCCGCGCCAAAGGCCTGGAATTGCCCGAGGACGAACAATGTCCGACGTCAGGCTGTTGCAAACACCACCGTCTGCATCAGCCCTCCTCCCGGCCTGTTCTCCAGCGTGATCGTCCCGCCGTAGCGTTCGATGATCTCCTTGGCGATCGCAAGCCCCAGCCCCGCGCCCGGAATGAATTGCGTGCGCGCCGGATCGACCCGGAAGAACGGCTCGAAGGCCTTGTTCAGGAGGTCCGGCGGAATGCCCGAGCCGCGGTCGGCGATGGTGAGGACCGCCTGGCCGCCCCGCCTCGCAAGCGCGACGGTGCAGCTCTTGCCATGCGTGGCGGCGTTGACGATCAGGTTGCGCAGCGCCCGGCGCAAGCCAAGCGCGCCGGCTTTGACCGACACATGATCGAGATGGTCGATCGTCACCGCATGGCCGAGCGAGACCATCTCGACCTCGATATCGCGGACCAGCCGGTCCAGTTCCACCGGCTCGACCGCGTCCTGATTGACCTCCTCGCGCACCAGGCGGATGGYGCTGTCGGCGATGCGGTCGAGCTCGTCGAGGTCGCTCAGCCATTTCTCGCGATCCTCCTCGAGGAACTCGGCCCGGAGCCGCATCCTGGTCATCGGGGTCCTCAGATCGTGGCCGGCGGCGGCAACCAGCCGCATGCGGCTTTCCATCGCCGTCCTCAATCTTGCGGACAGCTCGTTGAGCGCATGGGCGGTTGCCCTCACCTCGGCCGAGCCTTTTTCCGGCAAGGTCGCCAGCACCCCGTCCGATCCGATCTTGCTGACGGCGGCTTCGAGCATTTCCAGCGGCCGCACCAGCACGCCGGTGAAGTAGATCGACACCGGGGTGGCCCCTAGCACGATCAGCACCATCCAGCCTGCGAGCCCGTGCCAGACATCGCGCGGCGGACCGAAATCGGGCACGTCGACGATCATCCAGCGATGGTCGGGCAGCTCGACGGAAGCGACCATTCCCGGCCTGCCGGCATTGCGGCTGACCACGGCCGAAAGATCCAGCCCGTTGTGGTGCAGGATCTCATTCAGCACCTTTGTGTGCTTGCGGTCCTCGAAGCCGTCGGCCGGGCGATCCTTCACGATGACGGGCGCATCGCTTGTCTTCGGCGCGCGGCCGGGAACCAATTGCACCATATACTGGATCTGGTGGGCGAGCGGCCCCATGATCAGTTCCGGCGACGGCCCGCCGAGCACCTTCACCGCGACRAAGGTGGCGAGCCCGACCACGCCCAGGATCGACACGACCAGAAGGATGATCAGCCGCCGGCGCAGCGAGGTCATGCCCCGGTCTCCGCCGTCTCGACGCGCGCGGTCAGTTGATAGCCGCCATTGCGCACGGTCTTGAACAGGTTTTCCTCGCCCGCTTCGGCGAACTTCCGCCGCAGTCGGCTCATCAGCACGTCGACGGACCGGTCGAGCGGCTCGCGCTCGCGCCCCTGCGTCAGGTCGAGCAGCTGGTCGCGCGACAAGAGCCGGCCCGGCCGGTCGAGAAAGACCTGCAGCAGGTCGAACTCGGCGCCGGTAAGGTCGATCAGGGCGCCGTCGGCATCCATCACCTTGCGTGTATCCGGCTCAAGCCTGTAGCCGGCGAAATGATAGACGCGAACCTTGGGCGGGGCGGCTTCGTCCGGCGCCGAACGCCTGAGCACCGCCCGGATGCGAGCCGAGAGCTCGCGCGGATTGAAAGGCTTGCCAAGATAGTCGTCGGCGCCGAGCTCCAGCCCGATGATGCGGTCGACATCCTCCTTCAGCGCCGTCAGCAGGATGACGGGGATGTGCGGCTTGCGGTCCCGCAGGCTCCGGCAGATGTCGAGACCGGAGCCGTCGGGCAGCATGACGTCGAGCACGATGAGATCGAACTGGCCTGAACCGAGYTTCTGCTCGCATTCGCGCCGGTCCGCCGCCACCGACACGCGAAATCCCTGCCCGTCGAGATAGCGCCCGAGCAGCGTCCTGATCTCGCGGTCGTCGTCGACGACAAGGATGTGGGATTGTGCCTGCATTCTTAGCCCGCTTGCCTGTTTGTTTGTGATTATAGGGAGCGACGCCGCCAAGCGGCATGGAAAATTGCAACGGAACGTTTCCGCAAAGCCGCTGGAAACATTCGGAAACAAATCTCCTTTTTCCGGAAACCTTCGGCAACGCGCCGAAGCAATGGGGCAAAAGACGCTTCCTATCCTCCCCGGCATCCGAAGCATGCAGGAAAGGATCATGTCATGCGAAGCAGACTTCTGGCGCTTGGCCTCTTCTCGGTCGCGGCCATCCACCCCGTGCTCGCCGCGCAGCCGGAGCCTGGCGCAGTTCCCGGGGACGAACCGCCGGCAATCGGCCGGCAGGATGACGCGGGTCCCGACTCCGGCCCCGGCCCGATGCCGTGGCACGGCCAGCGTTGGGCAATGCGGCACGGCCCCGAGGACTTCGGTCCGCGCCGCATGGGTCCGCCGCCGGAATTCCTTGCCGCCCGGCTTGCGGCGCTCGAAACCCGGATCGGCATCCGTTCCGAACAGCTCGACGCCTGGCGCGACTACACCAGCGCGCTGCAAGCGGTGCTGGCGCCGCCGCCGCGGCCCGATTTCGGCCCACCCGGCCGGGGGCCCGACGATGCTGTCGGCGGCAAGCCGGATCAGGCAAAGCGCGATCCGTTCGCCTTCCAGGAAAAGCTGGCCGACGAGGTGACCAAGCGCGCCGCCTCGGCCGCCAAGCTCAAGGACGCCATCACGGTGCTGCGGGCCAAGCTGACGCCCGAACAGCTCGAAATACTCGCTTCGGCGGATCGGCCGCACGGYCCGCCCCCCGGTCCATGGGGTGATCCGCCGGACGCAGCCGGCCCCGGAGGTCTGCCTGATCACGGCGGACAGCTCCCTCCACCCCTCCCCCGGAGTGGCGAGCAACTCTAACCGGCTGCACCGGCCGGCCCTCTGACCCACCCGTTCAAGGGCCGGCCGGCTCCTCTTTCAACCGAACGATGCGTCGAGCTGCCGCCAAGCCGCCCGACGCGAATGGAGAGCACCATGTGGGAAGCGCTCATGATGCTGCGCCTCATCGTGTCTGTCGCTCCGGGCTTGCCGGTCGGCCGGCGCGCGCCGCAGCCAGCGATCGCGCCCATCACAACCGGGGACGCGATCCGGTTGAACTTCGCGGCCTTTCGGCTGTCGCTCCCGAGCGCCTCGACCAACGTCAAAAACGATGACCRCAAAATTGCGTAAACGACATCTTCTTCTGCTGGCTGTGCTTGTTGTGGTGGCCGCCGTCGCCGCGCTCAAGGCCTATGGCCGCGCCGCCCCCGTACCTGCCACGCTGGCACCCGTGTCGTCGGCGACACTTACGGTTTCCGTGGAGAAGGTCGCCTCCGAGACGGTCACGTCGTCGATCGGCGCGACCGGCACCGTCGCCGCCTGGCAGGAAGCGACGATCGGCGCGGAAGAAAGCGGCCTGCGCCTGACCGAGGTCCTGGTGGCCGAGAGCGATCATGTGAAGGCCGGCGATGTCGTCGCGCGATTGGACGACTCGCTTCTCAAGGCCCAGCTCGCCGAGCAGAAGGCAGCCGTCGCCCAGGCCCAGGCGACGCTCGACTCCGCGCTGTCGGCTGCCGCGCGCGCCGACAAGCTGCTGGCCAGCAATGCCGTCAGCGCGGAGACCGCCGAGGAAAAGGCGACCGCCGTCAAAACCGGTAAGGCCGGCGTCGATCAGGCCGAGGCCGCGGCGGCGCGGCTGCAGGCCCAACTCGACAGGACGACCATCCGCGCTCCATTCGACGGCATCGTCTCCAGCAAGCCGGCCGTGACGGGTTCCATCGTCCAGGCCGGCACCGAGCTGATGAAGATCGTCCGCGACGGCAGGCTGGAGGTCGGCGTGCTTATCCCTGAAAAGGATCTGGCGGCAATCTCGGCCGGTCAGCCGGCCAACATCGTCGATGCCTCCGGCCGCGCCTTTTCCGGCAGCGTTTCCCGGATAGCCGAGACGGTCAACGCGACCACCCGGCTCGCCACAGTCTATGTCGCCGTCGGCGACGGCTCGGGCCTGAAGCCCGGCATGTTCGCCCGCGTCACGATCGAGACGGCGGCCTCCCGCCAGCTCACCGTCGCCGAGACGGCCCTGGTCTGGCATGACGGCAAGCCGGCCGTGTTCGTCGTCGACGATCAAGGCAAGGTCARCACGCATCCCGTTGCGACCGGCACGCGTCAGAACGGCCGGGTAGCCATCGAAAGCGGCTTGTCGGAAGGCGACCGCGTCGTCGTCGCCGGCGCCGGCTTCCTCAACGACGGCAACCTCGTGCGCGTCGCCGCCGGCGAGACGAAAGCTGCCGATGCCGCGAGCACGGCGGAGTCGGCACAATGAACGCCATCTCCTCCTGGTCGATCCGCAATCCGGTTCCGACCATCGTGCTGTTCTTGTCGCTCAGCGTTGCTGGCGTCTACGGCTTCATGCAGCTGCGCACCAACAACATGCCCGACATCGACTTGCCGACCGTCACCGTCACGGTGGCGCAGCCGGGTGCGGCGCCGAGCGAAATGGAAGTCCAGGTGGCGCGCGTCATCGAGAACGCCGTCGCGACGCTTGAAGGCGTCGACGACGTCTCGACCTCGATCAGCGAGGGCTCGTCCGTCACCACGGTCGAATTCACCCTCGGGACGGATCCCGAGACCGCCACCAACGATGTCCGCAACGCCGTCTCCGGCGTGCAGTCCAGCCTGCCGGCCGCGGCCCAGACGCCGGTCGTGGCGAAGGTCAACGCAACCGGCAATTCGGTGCTGACCTTCGTCGTCGAGGCGCCGACCATGTCGCCCGACGCACTGAGCTGGTACATCGACAACGACGTCGCCAAGGTCCTGCTCGGTGTCGACGGCGTCTCCAAGATCACCCGTTCCGGCGGCGTCGACCGCGTCATCCGCGTCGAGCTCGACCCCGACCGGCTCGCCGCTCTCGGCATCAGCGCCGGCGATGTCAGCCAGACGCTGGCTTCCAACAACGTCAACCAGCCCGGCGGCCGCGCCAATATCGGCGGCCAGGAGCAGTCGGTGCGCACGCTGGCCAGCGCCACGACCGTCGAGGCGCTGGCCGATACCCGCATTGCGCTGAGCGGCGCGGGCGACGTGAAACTCTCCGATCTCGGCAAGGTCGTCGACCGCTGGGAAAAGCCGCGCCAGGCGGCCTATCTCGACGGCAGGCAGGTCGTCGCCTTCAATGTCTACAGATCGGTGGGTTCGAGCGAAATCGACGTGGTCAAGGCCGCCCGCGCCGCGATCGCCGACATGGGCGCCAAGACCACCGTCGCGAAGTTCACCGAAGTCACCTCCTCATCCGGCTTCGTCCAGGAAAGCTACGACGCCGCCTTCGAAGCTCTATGGCTGGGCGCGCTGCTCGCTATCGGCGTGGTCTGGCTGTTTTTGCGCGACGTCAGGGCGACGCTGGTGTCGGCTGTGGCGATGCCGCTGTCGCTGATCCCGACCTTCGCGGTGATGGCGGCCTTCGACATCTCGCTCAACAACATCACCCTGCTGGCGCTGTCGCTGGTGGTCGGCATCCTCGTCGACGACGCCATCGTCGAAATCGAGAACATCGTGCGCCATATGCGCCAGACCGGCGTCAGCGCCTACCAGGCGGCGATCGAAGCCGCGGATGAGATCGGGCTGGCCGTGGTGGCGACCACCGCCACCATCGTCGCCGTGTTCCTGCCGGTGGCCTTCATGCCCGGCATTCCCGGCAAATTCTTCTTCTCGTTCGCCGTCGCCGTCTGCGTCTCGGTGCTGTTCTCGCTCTTGGTGGCGCGCATGCTCACCCCGCTGATGGGCGCCTATCTGGTGCGCGCCGGCGGCCATGACGAGGACGACACGCCGGCCTGGGTGCCGACCTATCTGTGGCTGCTGCGCAAGGCGCTCGATTACCGTTGGATCACGCTTGCTGCCGGCATTGCCTTCTTCGCCGGCTCGATGATGCTGGCGACACACTTGCCGACCGAATTTATGGCGGCGGCCGATCGCGGCCGCTCGATGATCTCGGTCGAGCTGCAGCCTGGCTCGACCATCGAGCAGACCACGGCGGTGGTGCAGGAGATCACCAAACGGCTGGAGCAGGAGTCGGCCGTCGACAGTGTGTTCGCCACGATCGGCACGGCCGCCTCGTCGGGCGGCGGGCCGAACCAAAGCTCGAGCTCGGCCGAGGTGCGGACCGCGACCGTCACGGTCAACCTGAAGCCGCGCGCCGAGCGGACAATGAGCCAGCAGCAATTCGAGGCCGAGGCTTCGCCGAAGCTCAACGACATCCCAGGCGCCCGGATCCAGTTCGGCGCGGACGGCTTCTCCGGCGCCAAGGTGTCGATCACGCTGGTTGGCGACGATGGCGAAGCCCTCGAAAAGGCAAGCGACGCGCTGATCGACGCAATGAAATCGGTTCCCGGGCTGATCAATCCGACGTCGACCGCGGCCACCACCAAGCCCGAGCTCATCGTGCGGCCCGACAGCGCCAAGGCGGCCGAGCTTGGCGTCACGCCAACCGAGATCGCCGCGACAGTCAAGATCGCCACCATCGGCGACACCGACACCAGCCTGGCGAAATTCAATCTAGGCGACCGTCAGGTCTCGATCATCGTCACCGTGCCCGACGGCGCCATCGATGATCCGGCAAAGCTCGCCATGCTGCCGCTGACCGGCACAAAGGGCGTGGTTCCGCTTGGCGCCGTCGCCGATATAGGCTTCAACGCCGGCCCCAACAGCATCACGCGTGTCGACAGGAGCCGCAGCGCCACGGTCGAGGCCGATCTTTCCGGCCTGACGCTCGGCCAAGCGACCGAAGCCATCCGCGCCCTGCCCGCCATGCAGAACCTTCCGGCCGGCGTGCATGAGCTGGCGCGCGGCGATGCCCAACGCATGCAGGAGCTGTTCACGGGCTTCGCCACCGCCATCGCCGCCGGCATCATCCTGATGTACCTCACGCTGGTGCTGCTGTTCCGCAGCTTCGTGCAGCCGGTGACCATCCTGGTCGCGTTGCCGCTCTCGGTCGGCGGCGCGCTTGGTTTCCTGCTCGTTACCGGCAAGGCGCTTGGCATCTCGCCGTTGATCGGCATACTGATGCTGATGGGCATCGCGGCCAAGAACTCGATCCTGCTTGTCGAATATGCTCTGGTCGCCGAGAAGGAGCACGGCATGAGCCGCTTCGAGGCACTGCTCGACGCCGCCCGCAAGCGGGCCAGGCCCATCGTCATGACATCGATCGCCATGGGCGCCGGCATGCTGCCGATCGCGCTCGGCATCGGCGCCGACGCCGAGACGCGTGCGCCGATGGCGATCGCCGTGATCGGCGGCCTCATCTCCTCGACCGTGCTCAGCCTCGTCTACGTGCCGGTCGTTTATACCTTCATGGACGACATCCAGCGGTTCCTTGCCCGGCATCTGGGCAAGCTATTGGTCGAAGGACCTCGCGCCGATAGCCGGGCCGTAACTGCCATTCCRGGGAAAGTTTCAGACAATGCCCATGCAATCTAATCAATCCTTTTTGCCTTCAAGTCCGCGCCAGTTTTCCTCCTGGGCCGGAATGTTGTGCGCTGCCCTGCTCCTGGCGGCCTGCTCGCAGGAAAAGAGCCAGATGCCGGCCGGCATGGGTGGCGTCGGCAGGCCCGAGGTCGGCGTCGTCACGCTGCACCCGCAATCGGTTGCGATCACCGCCGAGCTGCCCGGCCGCACCGCCGCTTCGCTCGTCGCCGAGGTGCGCCCGCAGGTCGACGGCATCATCCAGCAGCGCCTGTTCCAGGAAGGCGCCGAGGTGGTGGCGGGACAGCCGCTCTACCTCATCGATCCGGCGAGCTATCAGGCCGCCTATGACAGCGCCGTCGCCGCGCAGCAGAAGGCGGAAGCCGCCGTGCCGACCGCGCAGGCGAAGTTCGACCGGTATTCCGGGCTGCTGAAGCAGAATGTGGTCTCGAAGCAGGATTACGACGATGCCGCCGCGACGCTTGCGCAGGCCCAGGYCGATGTCGCATCGGCCAAGGCCAGCGTCGAGACCGCGAAGATCAGCCTCAACCGCACCTCGATCACCGCGCCCATCGCCGGCCGGATCGACAAATCGACATTGACGCCGGGCGCGCTGGTCACGGCCAACCAGGAAACGGTGCTGACCACCATCCGCTCGCTCGACCCGATCAATGTCGACGTCACGCAGTCCAGCACCAACCTGCTGAACCTGCGCCAGGCGATCAACGAAGGCCGGCTGAAATTCAGCGGGACCAATGTCAGCGTCAAGCTGAAGCTCGACAACGGCACCATCTACGCGCAGAACGGCAAGCTGGAATTCGCCGGCGCCAATGTCGACCAGTCCACCGGCACCTTTGCGCTCAGAGMCCAGTTCCCCAATCCCGACCGCCTTCTCCTGCCCGGCATGTATGTGCGCGCCATCGTCGAGGAAGGTGTCGCGCAAAACAGCTTCCTGGTGCCGCAGCGCGGCGTCACCCGCGACCCCAAGGGCCTGGCGACGGCCATGGTGGTCAATGYCCAGGGCAAGGTCGAGCAGCGCACGCTGAGCGTGCGCAACAGCGTCGGCAACAACTGGTTGGTGGAYTCCGGTGTCGGCGACGGCGACCGCGTCATCGTCGAGGGCTTGCAGCTGGTGCGCGCCGGCGGCGACGCGGCAGCGGTCGAGGTGACCATCGACGAAACGACCGGCGAGATCAAGGACCGCGAGCAGAGCTCCGCCTCGGCCGCGCCGGCCGGCGGCAATGCCGCCGGCGCCGCAAAGCAGCCCGCCTCTGGCGCAACCGGGAACTGAGCAATGTCGGCTTTCTTCATCAACCGGCCGATCTTCGCCTGGGTGATCGCCATCGTGATCATGCTGGGCGGGCTGCTCGCGCTGCAAACGTTGCCGATCTCGCAATATCCGCAAATCGCGCCCACCACAGTCAACATCAGCGCCAGCTATCCCGGCGCCGACGCCCAGACGGTGGAGAACTCGGTGACCAAGGTCATCGAGCAGGGCATGACCGRCATCGACAATCTCGACTACATGACGGCGACGTCGACCTCGACCGGCCAGGCCTCGATCACGTTGACCTTCACCAGCGCCRCCAATCCCGACACCGCGCAGGTGCAGACGCAGAACAAGCTGCAGCTCGTGCAGTCGCAACTGCCGCAGGTCGTCCAGAGCAACGGCATCACCGTCTCCAAATCCTCGACCGGCTTCCTGATGGTCATCGGCTTCGTCTCCACCGACGGCAAGATGAACTCGACCGACCTTGCCGACTATGTCGACAGCACTGTCAACGACACGCTGAAGCGCGTCGAAGGCGTCGGCTCGACGCAGCTCTTCGGCTCCGGTTATGCCATGCGCATCTGGCTCGACCCCGACAAATTAGCGCAATACGCGCTGATGCCGAGCGATGTCGCCACCGCGATCGAGGCGCAGAACACGCAGGTTTCGGCCGGCCAGCTCGGCGGCCTGCCGGCGCGCAAGGGCCAGCAACTCAACGCCACTGTGACGGCCAGGAGCCGGCTGCAGACCGCCGAACAGTTCCGCAACATCATCCTCAAGAGCAACACCGACGGCTCGCTGGTGCGGCTGAACGATGTCGCCAAGGTCGAGATCGGCGCCGAAAGCTACACCACCCAAGCCCACTACAACGGCAAGCCGTCCRCCGGTGTCGCCGTCAACCTCGCGACCGGCGCCAATGCCATCAGCACCGCCGAGGCGGTGCGCGCGACCATCAACCRCCTGAGCTCGACCTTCCCGCAAGGCGTCGAGGTCGTCTACCCGTACGACACTTCGCCCTTCGTGCGCCTGTCGATCGAGGAAGTGGTGAAGACGCTCGCCGAAGCGATCGTGCTGGTGTTCCTGGTGATGCTGCTTTTCCTGCAGAACCTGCGCGCCACCATCATCCCGACGATCGCGGTGCCGGTCGTGCTGCTCGGCACATTCGGCGTGCTCTCCTTCTTCGGCTATTCGATCAACACCCTCACCATGTTCGCCATGGTTCTGGCCATCGGCCTGCTCGTCGACGACGCCATCGTCGTGGTCGAGAATGTCGAACGCGTCATGCATGAGGAAGGCCTGCCGCCGAAAGAGGCGACGCGCAAATCGATGAACGAGATCACCGGCGCGCTAATCGGCATCGCCACGGTGCTGTCGGCCGTGTTCGTGCCGRTGGCCTTCTTCGGCGGCTCCACCGGCATCATCTACCGACAATTCTCCGTCACCATCGTCTCGGCCATGGTGCTCTCGGTGCTGGTGGCACTTGTTCTGACGCCGGCGCTCTGCGCCACCATCCTGCGCGCGCCAAAGGACCATGCGACGCAGAGGGGCCCCTTCGGTTGGTTCAACCGCCTCTTCGACCGCGGCACGATCGCCTACCGCGACGGCTCGCACGGCATCATCAACCGGTCGTGGCGCTTCCTTGCCGTGTTCCTGGCGATCGTCATCGCCATGGGCTGGATGTTTGCCCGCCTGCCGAGCTCGTTCCTGCCGGACGAGGACCAGGGCATCCTCATCACCAGCGCATCGCTGCCGGTCGGCGCGACGCAGGACCGCACCGAGCGCGTGCTCGCCAAGGTGACGGACCATTATCTCAACGAAGAAAAAGACGCGGTCGAAGGCGTGTTCACCGCTTCCGGCTTCGGCTTCGGCGGGGCCGGACAGAATGTCGGCATCGCCTTCGTGCGGCTGAAGGATTTCGCTCAGCGCAAGACGCCGGCGCTCGCCGCGTCGGCGGTGGCCGGCCGCGCCATGGGCGCCTTCTCCAAAATCAGGGACGCCCAGGTCTTCGCCCTCGYCCCGCCCGCCATCCAGGGTTTCGGCAACACCAACGGCTTCGATTTCTATCTGCAGGACGTCAATGGCGCCGGCCATGAGGCGCTGATCCAGACGCGCAACCAGCTTCTGGGCTTGGCCGCGAAGAGCACGCTGCTCGCCAACACCCGGCCCAACGGCCAGGAAGACCAGCCGCAATTCTCGGTCGATATCGACCAGGAAAAGGCCAGCGCGCTCGGCATCGGCCTCGCCGACATCAACAACACGCTGTCGACCGCCTGGGGCAGTGATTACGTCAACGACTTCATCGATCGCGGGCGGGTTAAGCCGGTTTATCTGCAGTCGGACCCGGATTTCCGCATGCAGCCGGAGGACCTCGACAAATGGCAGGTCCGCAACTCCGGCGGCGCCATGGTGCCGTTCTCGGCCTTCGCCTCCAGCCACTGGACCTATGGATCGCCCCGCCTCGAACGCTACAACGGCTCGGCGGCCGTCGAGATCCAAGGCGCCGCGGCCGCCGGCCAAAGCTCGGGCGCGGCCATGGACGAGATCGACAGGCTGGTCGCGCAACTGCCCGCCGGATATTCGCATGAATGGACCGGGCTCTCGCACCAGGAGCGGCTTTCCRGCAACCAGGCGATGTCGCTCTACGCGATTTCGGCGCTGGTCGTCTTCCTCTGCCTTGCTGCGCTCTATGAGAGCTGGTCGATCCCGTTCGCCGTCATGCTGTCGGTGCCGATCGGCATATTCGGCGCGCTGGCTGCGGCCACTCTCTTCGGCCAGACCAACGACGTCTATTTCAAGGTCGGTCTGCTCACCACGATCGGTCTCGCGGCCAAGAACGCCATCCTCATCGTCGAGTTCGCCATCGAGCGGCAGTCTGCCGGCATGGGGCTGGTCGAAGCGACGTTGGAAGCGGCGCGGCAACGCCTGCGGCCGATCCTGATGACGTCGCTTGCCTTCATCCTCRGCGTCACGCCGCTTGCGATCGCCAGCGGCGCGGGCTCGGGCGCGCAGAACTCGGTCGGCATCGGCGTGATGGGCGGCATGATCGCGGCGACGGTAATTGGCGTCTTCTTGGTGCCGCTATTGTTCGTCACGGTGCGCCGCATCTTCAAAGGCAGGGCGGCCAAGCAGGATACGGGCGGGACACAAGCCACAGCCACTCCGGAATAAAGGTTTCTCTCAAATGTTTGATTTTGAACGCGGTCTCGCGACCGCGAAGGGGCTCTTTTTGCCCGCGTTTGCCGCTGCCCTGCTCTCGGGATGCGTCGTCGGGCCGGACTACCAGAAACCTCTGCTGGCGATGCCGGCGAGCTGGGGCGGGCAGAAGGCGGCGAAACCGGCAAAGCCGGCGCAACTGTCGAAATGGTGGCAGCGCCTGCGCGATCCCGAGCTGAACGCGCTCGTCGAGGAAGCGGTTGCCGGCAATCTCGATGTGGCAAGCGCGAAGGCCAAGATCCGCGAGGCGCGGGCGAGCTACCGCCAGTCGGTCGGCACGCTGTTCCCCACAGCAGACGGTTCGGCCTCGGCTACCCGCAACCGGGTTTCCGCGACTTCCGCTGGCACGACGGCCAGCGAGACCTACAGCCAGTATCAGGCGGGCTTCGATTCCAGCTGGGAACTCGACCTCTTCGGCGCCAACCGCAGGGGCGTCGAGGCGGCGAGCTACGGGCTGGACGCTTCCGAGGAGGAACTGCGTTCGACCCTTCTCACGCTGGTTGGCGATGTGACCTCGAACTACGTCCAGGCGCGCGGCTACCAGGCGCGCATAGCGCTTGCCCGGCGCTCCGCCGCATCGCAGCGGCAGACCGCACAGCTCACCCGCACGATGGCTCTGGCCGGTTCGGCGACCGCGGCGGATGTCGCCAAGGCGGAAGGACAGGCCAGCRGCACGGAAGCCGGCGTTCCGAGCCTGGAAGCGAGCTATGCCGAGGCCGTGCATCGCCTTTCAGTGCTGACCGGGCGGCCGCCGGCGGCCCTMACCGAGCGCTTGAAGCGCGTAAAGCCGATCCCGGCGCCGCGCCTGCCGATCCCGACCGGTATCCCGGCCGACATCCTGCTCACCCGCCCGGACGTGCGCATGGCCGAACGGCAGTATGCGCAGTCCACCGCCAAGATCGGCCAGGCCGAGGCCGCGCGCTATCCGAGCGTCAGCCTGACCGGCGACATCAGCACCACGTCTCTCAAGCTCGGCGATCTCGGCAAGAACTCCACCATAGGCTGGTCCTTTGGCCCCACGCTCAGCGTGCCATTATTCAATGGCGGCCAGCTGCAGGCAGYCGTCGACGTCGCCAGGGCTCAACGCGACCAGTATTTCGTCGCCTACAAGGCTTCCGTGTTGACGGCGCTGGAAGACGTGGAAAACGCCACGGTTTCGCTGTCGCAGGAACGCATCCGGAACGGCAAGCTCGCCTCCTCCGCGAAGTCCTATGGCGATGCCGCGCGGCTTGAAAGAACGCTCTACAAGGCTGGCGAGACCAGCCTTCTCGACGTGCTCGACGCCGAACGGTCGGCTTATTCCGCCGACGATTCAGCCCTGCAAAGCCGCGTCTCGATCGCCACCGACTACATAGCCCTCAATAAGGCGCTTGGCGGCGGCTGGGACGGYGCGATCGACACCGCCAGGCCTGAAATCATCGATGTCGGCACCGGGCCGCGACTGGCATCGAAGGCCGAGTGAGACAAGGCGCAGGATGTCTATCCGCCTGTTGACGGCCCGTACAAATCTCCGTGAGCCGTGGCCGCAAACAATATCCCACTATATAACAGCCTCGTTGAGGTAATGAGATGTCAGGCGCCTACGATCTCGGAACCAACCTGGTTCGCCGTATCTATGAAAAGCGCATAGATGCACCGGCCATTCTTGATGCCGGCACGCATTTCCCCAATGCGGCGAAGTTCAGCGCCGCTTGGCAAGATATCCGCGACGAAGCGCTGGCAGCGAAGCTGAACACGGCGCCGCGCTTCCACGACATCATGCCGGAGCAGGCCGATATCTCGGCCAATGACGGTCTCGACTGGCGCATGTTCGTGCTCAAGGCCTATGACATGACGGTGCCGGAGAACCTCGCGCGCATGCCGGTGCTGACCCGGCTGCTTGCGGAGTGCCCCGAGGTCAAATCGGCGGCCGTCTCGTTCCTCGCCCCGCGCAAGCATATCCCGCCGCACCGCGGACCTTTTCGCGGCATCATGCGATTCCATCTCGGCCTGGTCATCCCGAAACAGGCGGATGGCCGCCCGGCGACGATCATGATGATCAACCACGAGGAAAGGCGCATCGCCGACGGCGAGTGCATGCTCTGGGACGACACGTTCGAGCATGAAGTCATGAACAACTCGGATCAGCCCCGCGTCGCGCTCCTGCTCGACGTGTGGCGCCCGCAAATGCCGCTCGACATGGAAATCCTGTCACGCGTGATCGTGCGTGGCGTGCAGGTGGGGATGCGCTATCGGGGCGTATCGTTCGGYGGCTGAAAGCTGCGATTGCGCCTACGCCCGCGCCTCGCGGTACGTCCCCGCCCCGTTGCCACGCTTGCCAGGGAACATCGCGTCCTTCGCCAGCAATCCGCTAACGCGACAGAAGGCCGCGAAGGCGCGGCAGGCCTCCTCGGCACTGGCAACATCGACCGTCGCGCCGAAGCAGGCGTTGAACGCGGCTTCGTAGACCTTGCCCTGGCGGCGCTTCGGCCAATCCTGCAGGAAATCGAGCGCCTGCTCGACACTGTAGATTTCCTCGACGGGCAGGCCGGGCGCGGGCGTGATGCGCACCGGCACCTCGAATTGCAGTCTGTCCATTCCCTGTCTCCCGAACTGGCGCAGCCGGAGCAACGCCGCTCGTTCTGAAAAGTTTCTTTTGGGGGCTTCTGACTCGCAAATGTGACCTCAGTGCGGTGAAGAATCGGTTCGCCGGTGCGGCAGATCGGCGTCGGTCCGCATCGATACCGGCTGCATTGCCAATGCCGGATTTCCACCGTATTGCCTGCCATCACAGCTGCCGTGGGCGAAAAGATGAGCGAAATCCGGGTCGAGTCTCTGGTCAAGCGCTATGGCGAAACRACCGCGCTGGACGGTGTTTCGTTGGCCTTTCCGAAGGGCTCCTTCACGGCGCTGCTCGGCCCTTCCGGCTGCGGCAAGACGACGATGCTGCGATTGATCGCCGGCTTCGAGGCGCCGAGCGAAGGCCGCGTGTTTTTTGGCGACGCGCTTGTCGCCGACCCGAAGCGGCAGCTGCCGCCGGAGACGCGCAATGTCGGCGTCGTTTTCCAGTCCTACGCGCTGTGGCCGCATATGGATGTCGCCGAAAACGTCGCCTATCCGCTGAAAGCCCGGCATGTGCCTTCAGCCGGCATCCCAGATCGCGTCGCGTCCGTGCTCGATATCGTTGGGCTCGGCGGCTTCGCCAAGCGCCGCATCGACGAGTTGTCGGGCGGCCAGCGGCAGCGCGTGGCGCTCGCGCGCTGCCTGGTCGCCGAGGCCGGCATCATCCTGTTCGACGAGCCGCTCGCCAATCTCGACATGCATCTGCGCTCGGCAATGGTCGATGCCTTCCGCGACATCCATCGCCGCACCGGCGCAACGATCGTCTATGTCACGCATGACCAGGCCGAGGCGCTGGCGCTTGCCGACCGCGTCGCCGTGATGAGCAAGGGCAGGCTGCTGCAGGCGGCACCGCCGCAGGAGATCTATCGTTCTCCCGCCGATRCCGCGGTTGCCGGCTTCGTCGGCCGCGGCAGCCTGCTCTCCGGCAACACCGTCGGCCATTCGGACCAGGCCTCGATCATCGATATCGCCGGCCACCGGCTCGCGGCGCGCAGCCACGAAAGACCGGCGGGCGCGGTCAAGGTCCTGCTACGCCCGGAGGCCTTGCGCATCGCGGCCGAAGGCCTGCCAGCGACGGTCCTGGACAGCGTCTATCGCGGGCCAGTGCATGAAGTGCGATTGGCGCTCRCCGAGCCCGGACAGCAGTTGCTGGTCGACAGCACCGAGGCGCTGGCGACGGGACAGCGCGTGCATGTCGCGGTGTCCGATGCCTGGGTGGTGCCGGGCGCCTAAGAGCAATTCCAGAAAAAGTGCTTAGCGGTTTTCCGTCCGGAATTGCGGAAAACAAAGGTCATCGCCAAGGCAATACCCCGGCCGGCAAGCGGCGGCCGAACCGGTCGAGCACCAGAAGCAGCAGGATCACGACGACGATCGTGGACACGGCGATTGCCGCCGCCTGCGTGCCCAGTCCCGCCTCTTCCAGACTGAACAGCACGACGCCGAGCGTTTCCTTGCCGCTCGACCACAGCAGCGCCGAGACGGTCAACTCGTTGAAAGCGCTCATGAACACCAGCAGCCCGCCGGCCACGGCCGCGGGCGCCGCGAGCGGCGCGGTGATCGTCCAGAGCCGCCGCATCGGGCCGGCGCCGGATACTGCTGCCGCCTCGTCAAGATCGCGCGGAATTTGCCCGACGGCCGTCGTCACCGGTTTCATCGCCAACGTCAGGAAGCGCATCGCGTAAGCGACCAGGATGATCGACGCGGTCGCATAGAGGCTGCCGATCAGCGGCAGCGGCYGCAGGAACAAAAGGATGCAGGCGATCGCCAGCACCACGCCGGGGATCGTGTAAGGCAGGTCTACGATGCCGCCGAGCACGCGCCGCCAGCGCTTGTCGAAGCGCTCGAGCCGTGCGGCCATCGGGATGACGCCAAAGGCAAGCATCAGCGCCGCGCCGCCCGCAAAGAGCAGCGAGTTGCGGAAGGCGCGCACCGTGGACGCCTGCCGGACGAGCACTTCCGCGTAATTGGCGATCGTTGCCGTGCGCGGACCGAGCGGCACGCCGAAGGACGRCACCAGCGACGTCGCCAGCAGCGCRCAGGCCGGAAGGATGAGGACCAGGCCGATGACCAGCCAGCCGGCACAGGCGAGCGGCATGCGCGAGCGCCCGAGCTCGAATTGCGCCGGCGTGCCGGCAACGATGCGATGTCCGGCGCCGCGCAGGGCCAGCGATTGGAACACCATGCCCGCAAGCGCCAGGGCGCCGACCAGCACCGACAGCGCCGCGATCTGCGGCAACACGCTCGGACCAAAGCTCGACAGGTCCTGATAGATCAGGGTCGGCAGGGTGAGATAATTGACCGGCATGCCGAGCAGCGCCGGTATGCCGAAATTGCCGACGCCGGAAACGAAGGCAAGGGCAGCGGCGGCCACCACATAGGGCCGCAGGACGGGCAGCACGATTGTCCGCAGCACGCCGAGCGGCCGTGCGCCGCAAGAGCGCGCCGCCTCGACCAGATCGCGCGGCACGCGCGACAGCCCAGCCCGCATAGTGATGAAGACGATCGGCGCATGCTGGACGCCATAGAGAAGGACGATGCCGCCACGGCCAAGCATCGGATTGCCGCTGCCGGGCTGAGGCGCAAGCCCGAGCATGCCGAGCAGYGTGCTCGACGGGCCGAAGAGATGCAGCCAGGCGAGCGCCGTCACCTGCGGCGCGATCATCAGCGGCAAGAGCAGAAGGAAGCCGAGGATCTTGCGTCCMGGCAGATCGGTCATCGTCACCGCGACGGCGAACGGAATGCCGAGGCAAAGCGCCAGCAGGGCGCCGAAGAAGGCCGTGTCCAGCGTATGCCACGTCGCCTTGAGCGCGGCAGGGCTGGCAAGCCGCCCGGCGAAGGCTGCGAAATCGACCTCTCCGCCGGGCGCGATCGCCGCAAGCACGAGACGCGCCATCGGCAGCAGGCTGAGCACGGCGACGACGAGCAGAACAGCCAGCGCCGACAGACGCCGGCCGGATATCGTGCCTGGCAGCGCGAAACCGCCTGCCCGCGGCAACGCCGGGCCCGACCCGGCGACGCGATGTTCCGCGGAGGCCAACTTGCCCTTCGCGCCGCTTACTGACTCATCACCGCGCTGAACTTTTCCTTGTTCTGCGCATCGTTGGCGAGCGCGGCCGCCGCATCATAATCCAGCACCTTGATCGAGGCGCGGTCCGGATAGCCGGCCGGCAGCGCGACATCGGCGCGCGCCGGGATGTAGCCCATCTTGGCCGCCACTTCCTGTCCGTCCTTCGACAAGAGGAAATCGACGAAGGCCTTGGCGGCGTCCTTGTTCTTGGCGGTGGAGAGGATGGCGACCGGCTCGGTGACGGCTGACACGCCTTCCTTCGGGAACACGAACTCGACAGGCGCGCCCTTGGCCTTCTCGCGGATCGGCATGTAGTCGACGATCATGCCGAACAGCTTGTCGCCGCCGCTGACGGCCTTGAGCACGTCGCCATTGCCGCCGCTCGCCTGYGCGCCGTTCTTGGCGAGCGCGCCATAATAATCCCAGCCCTCCGGCAGGTTGCCGGTGAGCGTCACCGTGTGGATCATCGCCGCGCCCGAGGTCAGCGGGCTCGGCATCGCGATGAGGCCCTTGGCCTCCGGCTTTTTCAGATCTTCCCAGCTCGTCGGGACGAAAGGCGCCTTGGTGTTGTAGACGATGCCGGTGGTGATCAGCTTGGTCGAGAAATAGCTCTTGTCCTTGTCGTAGAGCGCGGCGTCGAGGCCGTCGACCTTGGCCTCCGGATAGGCAAGCAGGCGGCCTTCCTTCTTGAGACCCTCCATGGTCACGACATCGGCGATCAGAAGCACGTCGGCCTGCGGCTGGCCGGCCTCGATCTCCGCATGCAGCTTCGCCAGGATCTTCGGCGTGCCGTCGCGTACCCAGTCGACCTTGATGCCCGGGTTCTTGGCCATGAAGGCGTCGACCGTCTGCTGGGCGTCGGTGTTCGRCTGGCTGGTATAGAGCACCAGCGTGYTGTCGGCGGCGGCGCCCGCAGCGGCGGTTGCCAGCAATAGGGCGGCGGCGAGGACGATCTGGCGCATGGAAATACCTGTTCTTGATCAAGCTGAGGAAGTCCGGCAAGCGCCGGGGCTGGAAAACCTGACTAAGGCCGCAGGATAACCATTATGTGACAGGGCGACGCAACCCGCGCCGCCCTGCTCTTGTTCCATATCGTCGGCGCTACTGGTTGGCCGGGTCTGTCTCTGCGTCATAGGCCATGCGGATAACCACCATCAGCAGATAGGCGGACGGCAGCGCGAAGATGGCCGCGAGCACCATCGCCGCCGTTCCCTCCATGCGAAGRGTGGCGGCAACGGCCCAGTATACGGTGCCGATGCAGATCACCGCCTGGATTGCTAGAAAAGAGGCCGCGGCGGCGGCGCGGGTAAGTGTCTTGAATGTCTTGATGCGTTGCATTGAACGGAATCCGAACTGACGCGCACGCGACCGGCGGACGGCCCGCGGCCGTCGCCGGGTCGCGACGCGAAGAGATGTTTTTGATTTGAGTGCCGCGCCTTGCGGCTAAGGCTTTATGCAGCGGGCGGCGCGCGGGGCTGGTTGGTGCGCGAAGGCGTCGCGCTTCCCGCCGCGGGCGTGACGCCCATCTCGGCTGACAACCCCTGTGCGACGACCAGAAAATCGGCTGCGGGCGCAAGCGCGCCGGGGTTGCCGCTGACGGGTTTTGCCGGCAGCGGCCGGCTGGCCCGAACCTCGAGCGCCTGCGCCTTGCCGGTGGTTCTGAGCAGCGCGATCGTGTCGCCCTGGCGGGTGGCGCTGACGCTGGAGCCGCCTTGGAGCGAGACGGCCGATGCGGAGATTCCGGCCTGTGCAAAGCCCAGCAGCGCGAGCATCAGCAGCGCCATCAGGCCCGCAAAGGCGGTCCTGGCCGGCAGCAGCGTCGATCTTTCGCGTTTAGGTGCCGTCAAGGCAATCTCCGGATAACAGACCCGGCCTAACCCATGGAACGGCCGAAGGAAAGCCGCAATGGACGTCGCAACCGCACTTCGTCCTTGAACCTTGCGGCTTCCGGTGCCAAATCTGGAGCAGATTTTCGCGTTCGGCCTTTTTGGAGCCAACGCCGGCAACGGACAAAAATGGTAACCTATCTCGACGCCTCCACGGCCCCCCTTAGAAATACCGGCCAGATCCGCCTCTATGGCGAGGAAGGTTTTGCCGGCATGCGCAAGGCCTGCGACCTCACCGCGCGCTGCCTGGACGAGCTCGTGCCGATGGTGAAGCCCGGCGTGACGACGGAAACGATCGACCGCTTCGTCTTCGAATTCGGCATGGACCACGGTGCGCTACCGGCGACGCTCAATTATCGCGGCTATACCAAATCGTCCTGCACCTCGATCAACCATGTCGTCTGCCACGGCATTCCCGACAATAAGCCGCTGAAGGAAGGCGACATCGTCAACATCGACGTCACCTACATCCTCGACGGCTGGCATGGCGATTCCTCGCGCATGTATCCGGTGGGCACGATCAAGCGCGCCGCCGAGCGTTTGCTTGAGGTGACCTACGAGTGCCTGATGCGCGRCATCGCCGCGATCAAGCCCGGCGCCCGCACCGGCGCCATCGGCGCCGCGATCCAGACCTATGCCGAGGCTGAGCGCTGCTCGGTGGTGCGCGATTTCTGCGGCCACGGCGTCGGCCAGCTTTTCCACGACGCGCCGAACATCTTGCATTACGGCACCGTCAATGAAGGCGTCGAGATGCGACCCGGCATGATCTTCACCGTCGAGCCGATGATCAATCTCGGCCGCCCGCATGTGAAGGTGCTGTCGGACGGCTGGACCGCGGTCACGCGCGACCGCTCGCTGTCGGCGCAGTACGAGCACACGATCGGCGTCACCGACACCGGCTGCGAGATCTTTACGCTGTCGCCGAAAAAGCTCGACCGCCCCGGCTTGCCAGCCTAGAACTCGACTATGYCTGAGGGGGAGCGGGCGAATATGGGCAAAGTCGAGGACGAGCGGGCGTTCTTTTCCGAAGGCTGGATCGAGCCGCCCAAGACGGCGCTGAAAAAAGCCGCAGCGACCGAAAAGCCCCATTATCACGGCCATCGCGACCGCCTGCGCGAACGCTTTGTCGCCGGCGGACCGGATGCCCTGCCCGACTATGAGCTGCTCGAGCTGCTGCTGTTCCGGCTGATCCCGCGCGTCGACACCAAGCCGATCGCCAAGGCGCTGATCGCTCGCTTCGGCTCGCTGGCCGAAGTGCTCGGCGCGCCGGCATCCCTGCTTGAAGAAGTCAAAGGCATCGGGCCGACCGTCGCGACCGATCTCAAGGTGATCGCCGCGACGGCCCAGCGCATGGCGCGCGGCGAGGTGCGCGGGCGCGAAGTCCTGTCCAACTGGACGCAGTTGCTCGACTATTGTCGCTCGGCCATGGCCTTCGAGAACCGCGAGCAGTTCCGCATCCTGTTCCTCGACAAGAAAAACGGGCTGATCGCCGACGAGGTGCAGCAGACCGGCACCGTCGACCACACGCCGGTCTATCCGCGCGAGGTGGTGAAGCGCGCGCTCGAGCTCTCCGCCAGCGCCGTCATCCTGGTGCACAACCACCCTTCGGGCGATCCCACACCCTCCCGCGCGGACATCGAGATGACCAAGCAGATCATCGATACGGCGAAGCCCCTCGGCATTGCCGTGCACGACCACATCATCATCGGCCGCAAGGGCAATGCCTCGATGAAGGGCCTGCTGCTGATCTGAAATGGGAAGAACCGACATGTCTCTGCACGRCAAGGAACCGTGGCCGTTCGACAAGGCGCGCGCCGCCCTGCTGGTCATCGACATGCAGAGCGACTTCGTCGATGAAGGCGCGGTGATGGAAGTGGCGATGGCCCRGCATCGCATTCCGGTCATGCGGCAGGTGATCGACCTGTGCCGAGCGCATGGCGTTCCGGTGATCTACACGCAGCATGTCTTGAGCGACCATTTCGACATATCGCCGCTCGAAACCGCCTACCAGCCAAGGCTGAAAGCCAAAGGCATGCGCGAAGGCAGCGCCGGCACGGAGATCGTCGCGGAACTCGCTCCCTTGCCGGGTGAGGTGATCATCAAGAAGCACCGCTATGACGCCTTCCACAACACCCAGTTGGAAACGGTGCTGCGCAACATCCGCGGCGCCGGCCAGGTCGACACCGTCATCATCATCGGCACGGTGACCAGCATCTGCTGCGAATCGACGGCCCGCAGCGCCTTCATGCGCGACTACAAAGTGGCTTTCGTCAGCGACGCCAATGGCGGGTTGGACGAGGCATCGCACAATGCCACGCTCGCTATCATCGGCAAGGTGTTCGGGCGCGTGATGACGGCCGCCGAGCTTGCGAGCTTACTCTAGGCAGCTATCTTCAAGGCGGATCGGTCTTGCAGCTCGCTGCGATCTGGCCGATCGCCTCGGAGAGACCGGCGAGCTCGAAATCGGCCTCGCCGCGCCCCGACAGCAGGCCGAAGCGCCATGACAGCGTCAGCCGGTTCGCCGAAACCAGACGCCTGATGCCGTCGTCTCCATCCTTGACCAGTGTTCTGCCGCGCGGGCCGACCGACCAGCTTTCATCGATCCTGCCGCCGCCATCGACAATGACGGAGATGGTGATCTTGCGACTGGCGGAGACGGCGTCATTGAGTTGGAGCCGTTCGCTCCACCGCGGCTGGCCGTCGGGCCGGYAAGCCAAGGTCAGCACCGGGCTGTAGCCCAGCGCCCCGCCTCCGGTGATCAGCTTGTTGCTGGCGTGCAGCGATGCCGTGATCTGGCCATCGTCGCCAGTGGCGACGCTCCAATTGCCGAGATCCGGCTCGGCCCGCGCGGCGCCGGTTGCTGCGGCAAACAAGAGCGCCGCGGCGGCGACCACGTCTCCCATCATGAACCCCAGCCTCACCAATGCCTCCAAACACCCGCGAATGCGATGAAACGCAGATAATGTTCAACGGCTGGTATCGCCAGCGGCGGCCCATCAAGACAAGTTGCCTGTGTTGCCGCGCCGCCACAATGAAGCAGATCTTAATGAAAAGGCCGCCCCGAGGCGGCCTTTTCTAAATCGCGGTATTGAAACCTGTCACTCGGCTTCCTTGGCAGCCTTCTTCTTCGGCGCCGCCTTCTTCTTCGGCTCCTCGGCCTCGCCGGCGGCTTCGCCCGCCTCTGCCTTGGCTTCGGCCTTCTTCGAGGAGGCCTTCTTGGCCGGCTTCGCCTTGGTCGCGGTTTCGGCCTCTTCGTCGTCGGCCATCAGCTCATCCTTGCCGACCTTGACGTCATTGACCGAGATCTGGCCGAGCAGATAGTCGACGACCTTCTCCTCGAACATCGGCGCCCGCAGCGCGTTGATGGCTTCCGGATTGCTGCGATAGAACTCGAAGGCTTCCTGCTGCTGGTTGGCCGGGAAACGGCGCACCTGCTCGAACAGGCCGCGCTGCAATTCCTCGTCCGACACGGTGACGCCGGCCTTCTCGCCGATCTCGGCCAGAACCAGGCCAAGGCGCACACGGCGCTCGGCAAGGCGCATATATTCGGCGCGCGCCTCTTCTTCCGTCGTCTCTTCGTCGGCGAAAGTGCGGCCGGCGGCTTCGAGGTCACGGTTGACCTGAGCCCAGATGTTGTTGAACTCGGCCTCGACGAGCTTCGACGGCGCCTCGAAGGAGTAGGATGCGTCGAGCTGGTCGAGCAGCTGGCGCTTTACCTTCTGGCGGGTCATCGAGCCGAACTGGTTCTCGAGCTGGCCGCGCACGATCTCGCGCAGGCGCTCCAGCGATTCCAAGCCGAGATTCTTGGCCGTCTCGTCATTGACCTCGAGCGCGCCGGGCGCCGACACTTCCTTGACGGTGACGTCGAAGGTGGCTTCCTTGCCGGCCAGATGCGCCGCCTGATAGTTTTCGGGGAACGTGACGGTGACCTGCTTCTCGTCGCCGGCCTTCGTGCCGATCAACTGGTCCTCGAAGCCGGGGATGAACTCCTTGGAGCCGAGCACCAGCGGCTGGTCGGTGCCAGCACCACCAGCGAACGCCTCGCCGCCGATCTTRCCGACATAGTCGATGCTCACTCGATCGCCCTCGGCGGCCTTGCCGGTCTTCGGCTCGTAGCTGCGCGCCGATTCGGCAACGCGCTTGACCTGCTCGTCGACTTCCTGCTCCGGCACGTCATAGACCTGGCGCGTCACCTTGATGTCGGAGAAATCCTTGATCTCGATCGCCGGGATGACCTCGTAATTGAGGCTGAATTCGAAATCGGCGCCGCCGGCCAGGATCTTCTCAGCTTCCTTCTCGTCCTCGGTCATGATCACTTCGGGCTGCATGGCGGCCYTTTCGCCGCGGCCCGAGATGATCGAACGGGTCGAGTCGTTGAGGATCTCGTTGACGACCTCGGCCATGAACGACTTGCCGTACATCTTGCGCAGATGCTGCACCGGCACCTTGCCGGGGCGGAAGCCGTTAATGCGCACCTTGTCGCGAGCATCGGTCAGCCGCGCCATCAGCTTGGCTTCCATGTCACCGGCCGGCACGGTGATCTTGATCTCGCGCTTGAGACCGGAGTTGAGTGTTTCGGTGACCTGCATCCTAAAACCTTTGTCTTCACCAATGAGGCTGCCAAACGGTCCTTAGCCGTTCACAGCCTGCCGGTATAATCTTGCCGGAAATGGCTTTCTGTACGGAACCCGGTGATTTGACCGCTAAGCGGCTCAAACTCTCCTGAACTGCACTTCCCAAAATGTGAAGAAGTCTTTGTTTTTCCTACTTCTTCTTACATTCTGCAGAAGCGGATAGTCGCGTCCCGTCACATTCGACACGCCTTTTGTCACAGGCTAGGCTAATTTTCAACCATCTTCGCGATCAGGCGAATAATGGCCATTTGAGCCCCGACATTGACAGAATGATGGCTACATGGGATTGCCGGGGAAAGCGGATGTGGCGGAATTGGTAGACGCCCTGGATTTAGGTTCCAGTGYCGAAAGGCGTGGGGGTTCGAGTCCCTTCATCCGCACCACCCTTCGCTCTGGCGAGCTTCGGGTGGCAGGCCGCCCTTAGCCGATGTCGCTTCGATGATGGAAATCCCTGACGAACTCAGGCAAGCCCACAAACACAGCTCCAACCATAGGCAAGAGGTGGAGAGCAGCCTAATCTGCGGATGTTTCTTTTGCCTTTCCGTCTATCCTCCCTCTGATATCCAAGAATGGGTAGATGAAGATGAAGCCGGACGTGGGGCAACGGCTATTTGCCCCAAATGCGGCATCGATTCCGTTCTTGGAGACAAATCAGGCTACCCGATAATCGACGTCTTCCTAAAAAGCATGAAGACGTTTTGGTTCTGGTAATTCAGTATAGAGGCTCCTCGAACAGCGTCTTGTCACCGTCCATCAGCGCCTTGATCTGCGCCGTGCCGTCGGCCGCGAGCGCGAGCTTGATGCCGAACGGCCGCACGCGAATGTCGTCCTGGATCGCCACGCCTTCGCCTTCGGGCAGATAGAAGCGGTCGATCCCATAGTCGGGCGCGATCGTCATGTCGGGGCTGCGAAGATCCCAGCCCGCCGCGACATGTCCGGCGATATCCRCCTCGTCCGCCGCAGCCGAGGCCGGCGCTTTGCCGAGCCAGGCCGCCGTCGGCTGCCAGTAACCGTCCGCRCCCTTCTTCAATCGCACCGTGATCGAGCCGTCGTCGCTGGAGAACGCGCCTTGYGGAATGTTGGCGATCAGCTTCACCGGGATGCGTGAAATGTTGTTGTTGAGCGAGATGTAGTCGCCACGCAGCAGATCGCGCGGATCGACGGGTTCGACCTTCAAGAGCACTTCCTTGCCGTTGCGCAGGATTGCCRCCCGGCCGGCGATGATCCAGCTGAGGAAGCCGATCTGGACGAGCGCCAGCACCAGCGCCGAGATGATGAGTTTCTTGCCGGTCATGCCGCTGCTCCTGTCCCGGCAGGCGCTTTCATGCGCTTCTCGATGCGGATGATGACCAGCGCCAGTATGCCGAGCAGCACGGCCGCCGCCAGGAAGAAGCCGGCCRTATCCAGCATCGACCGCAAGGTGACGCCATAGATGATGGCGAGTTCGAAGGCGAAGCCGGCATAGGCCAGCCAGCGCAGCCCCCTGCTCTCGCGGCCCGCCAGCATGATTGCCGCGACGATGCCGGCAAGGGCYACGATCGAGGCGACGGCGAAACCGCTGTTGTAAGTGCTTTCATCCGCCAGATCGAACTGGATGATCGCCACGCCGGTGAGGAAGCCGAGCAAGGCGTGCAAGGGCAGCCGGCCGCCCAGTTGAAGGATCCTGTCGATCGGGTCGCCGGCAAAGACCGAAGCGGCAAAGAGCAGCGCCGAGGCGATGGCCAGCGAAATCGCCACCGGCAGCGTGTCGTGATCCGTCGCCAACAGAACCAGATAGAGGATGACCGACAGGATGATGAGATGGCGCGCGGCCCGRCTGCGCGTCCAGAACGAGATGGCGAACAGAACGACCGCCACGACGATGAAGAGATGCGGAATTTCCGCGCGCCAGTAGAAGCCGAACCCCTTGAGCACCAGCCAGGCATCGGCGATGCCGATCGCAGCCACCGTCAGCGGATTCGAACGCAGCGCCACCGCCGCCAGTGCCGTGCCGGCGCACCAGGTGAGCAGCGCCGAAGCCTCGTCGCCCGAGAGGTGATACATCTGGCCGATCAGCGCGATCGATCCGCCGAAGGCGGCGGCCGCAACGATCCACAGCGCCTCGCCGATCGCGTCATGGTCGCGCGTCTTCAGCACCGCGCCGCCGACATAGCCGGCGAGGATGACCGCAAACAGCGCCGCCACGCGAACGAGACGCGGAATGACCTCCCAATTCGCGGCGACGAAGATCAGGATCGCGGCGCCGAACAGAAGTGCTGCCATCATCGCCAGGATCGAGCCGAAACTCAGCGACGCGCGCTCGTTGGCCGCGACGTCGCGCGTCAATGCCTCCGCTGTTGCGGGATCGATCAGCCCGGCCTGCCGCCAGCGCGCTATATCCGCCCTCACCCGTGTCGCATAGCCCGCCATGCTTTCCCCTGGAGCCAGGTCATGTCCTTAGCCGGAACAGCCAAACCGTTGACGCAGCGGCATTTTCCGATTCGGCCTTCTTTGTGACGCAGGCGTGAATGGCCGTTAATGTTGCATTGCACAATTTGCATTGCTGCCATGCGCCAACGGCACTTTTAAACCGATACGATCCCACCTATTTTCCGTTCGTACACAAACGGAATGATCCGAACCAAAGACGAAACGAGAACTACCATGAACCTGATCCGCAACTACCGCAACTGGCGCCGCTACCGGGAAACCGTTTCCGAGCTGAGCCGCCTGTCGAACCGTGAACTGACCGACCTCGGCATCAGCCGCAGCGACATCCACTACGTCGCCCGCAAGGCGGTCTAATCCGCTTCGGACCGCAAATGGTCCGAACCAGTTTTGAAGAGAGCAAGACGACAATGAACCTGATCCGCAGCTATCGTAACTGGCGCGTCTACCGCGACACCGTTGCTGAGCTGGGTCGGCTTTCGAACCGCCAGCTCCATGATCTCGGCATCGTTCGCGATGAGATCAAGATGGTTGCCCGCAAGGCGATCTAAGTAAGGAATTTCGCCAGGGTCGACCTCCTCCCCGACCCTGACGGATACGGCCAACCCTTACCTCCTCCCAAGGGTTGACCACCGAAACGGCGCCCGCCGGACCTCCTCCCCCGGCGGGCGTTGTTCAGAAGCGAACGAAGTTCGTCTTCCAAGCGAACGAAGTTCGTCTTCGAAGGTTTCGCCCTTCTAAAAAGGCGAAAAAGAATTTTCGCCCTTAAAGGCGAAAGAGATTTCGTCAAAGCCGACCTCCTCCCCGGCGATGGCGAATACGGTCGATCTTCACCTCCTCCCGAGGATCGACCCCCAAAACGACACCCGCCGGACCTCCTCCCCCGGCGGGTGTTGTTGTTTTTGGCGTAGGCACCGGCACGGTGCGTTCTCAGCCGGCAATTGCAATCGCGTCCTCAAGCGACTATTCCGGCGCCCATGAGCAAAAATCCCGTACACGTCATCGGCGGCGGCCTCGCTGGCTCCGAAGCCGCATGGCAGATCGCGCAAGCCGGCGTCCCGGTCGTGCTGCATGAAATGCGCCCTGTGCGCGGCACCGACGCGCACAAGACCGACGGCCTGGCGGAGCTGGTCTGCTCCAACTCCTTCCGCTCCGACGACGCCGAAAACAACGCCGTCGGCCTGCTGCATGCCGAAATGCGCCTTGCCGGCTCGCTGATCATGAGCGCCGGCGATGCCAACCAGGTACCGGCCGGCGGCGCGCTGGCGGTCGACCGTGACGGCTTTTCCGACGCGGTCACCGCAAAGATCGAAGCRCATCCGCTGATCACCATCCAGCGCGAGGAAGTGCCCGGACTGCCGCCGCAGGATTGGGACCAGGCGATCATCGCCACCGGCCCGCTGACGGCGCCTTCGCTGGCGCAGTCGATTGCCGAGGCGACCGGCGCCGATGCGCTGGCCTTCTTCGACGCGATCGCACCGATCGTGCATTTCGACACGATCGACATGAACACTTCATGGTTTCAATCGCGCTACGACAAGGTCGGCCCCGGCGGCACCGGCAAGGACTACATCAACTGCCCGATGGACAAGGAGCAGTATCTCGCCTTCGTGGCAGCGCTGCTGGAGGGCCAAAAGACCGAGTTTAAACAGTGGGAAGGCACGCCCTATTTCGACGGCTGCCTGCCGATCGAGGTAATGGCCGAGCGCGGCGTCGAGACGCTGCGCTACGGGCCGATGAAGCCGATGGGCCTGACCAACGTCCACAATCCGTCGGTCAAGGCCTATGCGGTGGTGCAGCTTCGCCAGGACAATGCGCTGGGCAYGCTCTACAACATGGTCGGCTTCCAGACCAAGCTGAAACATGCCGAGCAGGTGCGCATCTTCCGCACCATTCCGGGGCTCGAAAACGCGGACTTCGCACGGCTCGGCGGCCTGCACCGCAACACCTACATCAACTCGCCGACGCTGCTCGACCCCTCGCTGCAGCTCAAATCGCGCCCCGGCCTGCGCTTCGCCGGCCAGATCACCGGCTGCGAAGGCTATGTCGAAAGCGCGGCAATAGGCCTGCTCGCCGGCCGCTTCGCCGCCGCCGAACGGCTTGGACAGGCGCCCTCRCTGCCGCCTGCGACCACCGCCTTCGGCGCGCTGCTCAACCACATCACCGGCGGCCATATCGTCTCGGACGACGAGCCTGGAAAACGCTCCTTCCAGCCGATGAACGTCAATTTCGGCCTGTTCCCGCCGGTGGAGACGCCGAAGGCCGAAGGCAAGCGCCTGCGCGGCAAGGACAAGACCGTCGCCAAGAGGCACGCGATCACCTCGCGCGCGCTGGCCGATTGCCGAGCATGGCTGGGGCTGCCGGTGCGGGCCGAGGCTGCGGAGTAGCTAATCCGCCGCCGCCCTCGCCCCCGGCAATCCCGGCTTACCCGCCTCGCCCGGATTGCGTCTGATATAAGCCGCCTTCAGCGTCTCCGACGTATCCCTTGAGCCGTCATGGCTCCAGCCTGGCGGCTGGATGAGGTAATTCAGCCGCTGCCCAAGCGTCAGCCCCGGCGCCAGCGCATCCTTGAACATGCCGATCCATTCGTGGAACGCCACCTTCAGCGGGTTGAAGGTGCCGATGTTCTTGACGATGCCGTAGCGCGGCCGGTCTTCCTCCAACTCCTCGACGAAGGTGCCGAACATGCGATCCCAGATGATCAGCGTTCCGGCATAGTTGGCGTCGAGATAGCGCGGGTTGATGGCGTGGTGGACGCGGTGGTGCGAGGGCGTGTTGAAGATGAACTCGAACCAGCCCCACATCTTGCCGATCGTCTCGGTGTGGATCCAGAACTGCCAGACGAGGTTGAAGCCGAAGACGAAGGCGATCACCGCCGGATGGAAGCCGGCGAGCACCAGCGGCGCCTGCAGGATAAAGGTGAAGGTGAACAGGCCGGTCCAGCTCTGCCTCAGCGCCGTCGAAAGATTGTAGTGCTGGCTGGAATGATGGTTGACGTGTTCGGCCCACACCCAGCGCACCCGGTGCGCTATGCGGTGATAGACATAGTAGCGCAGATCATCGAGCAGGAAGGCGGCGACGAACACCCAGATCGACAGGCCGAGATTGAAGAAGCGGAACTGCCACAGCCACAGCAGCGCCCAATAGGACACGACGCCGAGCAGCAGGCCTGCGACGACATTGCCGGTCCCCATCATCAGGCTGGTCAGCGTGTCGCGCGTCTCGAACGATCCCTTGGCGCGGCCGGTGCGCACCAGCCAGAGCTCGATCAGGATCGCCGCGACGAAGAAGGGGATCGCAAGCTGGGTGACCTGAGGGAAATTATACTGATCCATCACGCCGCCTTCCGGATTCGATCGTGGCCCTGCAATGCCGCCACCACGGCCAGCGCGCCGGCTTCGTCGGCAAAGACGAAACTGYCGCCTTTCCAGGTGAAATCACTAAGCCGCAGCGAGACCGCATTGCCTTCCCTCGCCAGCGCCAGAATGTCGTGCGGTGTGACGATACGCGTCAGAAAACAGTCGCCTATGCTCTGGACGATGCCGCAACGCTGCGGGCCGAGATCGAGAAAGGCGGTATGGTTGTCGGCTGTCAGCCRCACGGTGCCCGGCCTTTCGTCGGGAAAATCCTCGGCAAAGCGTGCGAGAGCCTGATCTGCGCCAGCAAGTGTCGCGGTTGTCGTGCCGCCGGTGAAATGCACGGCCGCGACCGACAGCGCGATGCCGAACACGACAAGAACGACCAGGACTGGCAGGCTCATGGAAAGGCGGCTCCTCCGGCGGCCCGCATTTCTTTGACGCGAGTCCACGTGGATGGAATCCCTAGCATGATTGACGTTTACGTCAAAGGGGCGTCCAGCCCCGCATCGCGTGACGCAGGAGCAGCCAGTGCCGGCGCAGGATGGAGAGCGCTACCGTCCTGCTGAGCGCCGAACTGCCCGCCTTTTCCATCTTGTCGAGATAGGCGCGCGTCAGCGCCAGCGGCAGGAAGGCCGGGCGTAGCGAAACCGGAAGCGTCGGCGCGGCTTTCTCGAAAACGTTGAGATGTTCCCGCGCCAGCGCGATCATCGCCGCCACCGCCCGCTCCGCGGCAGCCCCGCCCTCTCCCTTGACGAACTCTTCCGGTGCCGTGCCGGCTGCCGCCAGTATATCGGCGGGCACAAAGCACTGGCCGCGCCGACGGTGCAACGGCAGCAGAAGCAGCAGCCCRGTGATGGCCTGGGCGCAGCCCGCTCGACCTGCCAGCTCGGCAAAGCCCGGCGCCGCGGCCGGATCGAGCACCATCGCCGCAAGCTGGATCAGCGCCGCGGCCGTTTCGCCGCAATAGCCCTCAAGGTCGGTCCGCGACGGCATCGGATCGTCATAGAGATCGAAGATCCGCGCCTCGAGCATGTTCTCGAAGGCGGCCTTCGGCAGATGGTTGGCAGCGATCGTCGCGCGCAGCGCATCGGCGGTCGGATGGCCCGTCTCGGCATCCCCGTCGGCCGAAACGACGTCCCGCCACCATTGCAGCCTGACTTCACCCGGCAGYGGCTCGTGGATGCGATCGCGCACGCTCGCGACTTCGGCGTTGAAGGCGTAGAGCGCGAGCAGCGCGTCACGCTTGTCGGCCGGCGCGTAGAGCGCCGACAGGTACCGGTCATGGTCGGCTGAGCGCACCGCCTCCATGACGACGTCGCCATTCTTGACGGTGGTGGACGTGTTGGCCATTCAATCGACGGCGATCAGCGCGGCCGCGACGGCGCGATCTTCGGCGAGCAGGACATTGTAGGTCCGCACCGCCGCTCCGGTAGACATCGGGTCGGCCGAGATGCCGGCTTCCTTGAGCGCGGCGCGCAGAGGCGCCGGCAGCGGCCGCAATTCCTTGCCCATGCCGACCAGCAGGATCTCCACCTTGCCGGCCTCGGCGAACAGCCTGTCGAAATCCGCGGCCTTCAGCGCCAGCGGATCGGCGGGCTCCCAGCCATGGATGCCCGACGGCAGGACGAGCAGCGATCCGCGATGCGACATGTCGGCAAAGCGGAAGCCGCCATTGCCATAGGCTTCGATCGGCGCCTTGCCGGGGAAATGCGCCTCGCGGATGATGATGCCTTTGGCCATGGGTCTAGAGCATGATGCCGAAAAGTCTGGAGCGGTTTTCCGACGACATCATGCCCTATCCCTTTGATTGGGATGATTTCAGGTCGACTCGACTTGAAATCATCCGGCATTGGCGTCAGGTCGTCACGGCCTTGCCGTTCACCGGCTTCTTCTCCTCTTCGGTCGCGGCCTGCGGCCGCAACCGGAACAGGATCAGCAGCGGCGCGGCGATGAAGATCGACGAGTAAGTGCCGAAGATCACGCCGAACAGCATTGCCATCGTGAAGGAGCGGATCACCTCGCCGCCGAACAGCACGAGCGCCAACAGCGCCAGGATGGTGGTGACCGACGTCAGCGTGGTTCTGGACAGCGTCTCGTTGATGGCGTTGTTCAACAGCTGCGGCAGCGGCATCTTCTTGYATCTTCGAAGATCCTCGCGGACGCGGTCATAGACGACGATCGTGTCGTTCAGCGAATAGCCGATGATGGTCAGGATCGCCGCCAGCGAAGACTGGTTGAACTCCAGCCCGGTCAGGACGAAGAAGCCGATGGTCATCACCACATCGTGCACCGTGGCGATGATGGCGCCGACCGCGAACTGCCATTCGAAGCGGAACCAGACATAGAGCAGGATGCCGACTAGCGCGATCAGCATGGCGATCGTGCCCTGCTTGGCGAGCTCGCCCGAAACCGTCGGTCCGACCACTTCGACGCGGCGGAAGTCGTATTGGTCCTGCAGTTCGCCGCGCACCTTGTCGATGACGGTCTGCTCGGCATTCTCGCCGGCGTCCTGGGTGCCGACGCGGATCAGCACGTCGTTCGGCGCGCCGAATTGCTGCACCTGGATCTCGCCGATGTTGAGCTCAGACAGCCTGTTGCGGATGTCGCCGAGATCGGCGTTGCCCTGCTTCGCCTGCACCTCGATCATCGAGCCGCCCTTGAAGTCGATGCCGTAATTGATGTCGATGGTCAGGAACCCGACGACCGACAGGATCGACAACAGGCTGGACAGGGCGAAGGTCCAGCGGCGGATGCCCATGAACGGGATCTTCGTGCCCGGCGGAATGAAGGTGACCGGCGCGCGCGGCAGTTCCTTCGGCCGGGCGCGGCGCAGCCAGATCGACACCAGCATGCGCGTGAAGGTGAAAGCGGTGAAGACCGTGGTCAGGATGCCGATCGCGTAGGTGATGGCGAACCCCTTGACCGGTCCGGTGCCCAGCCAGAACAGCACCACGGTGGCGATCAGCGAGGTGACGTTGGAGTCCACGATCGTCGCCAGCGCTTTGGAGAAGCCCGTATCGATCGCCTGAATCACCGAGCGGCCGTTTCGCCGCTCCTCGCGGATGCGCTCGTAGATCAGAACGTTGGAGTCCACCGCCATGCCGATGGTGAGCACGATACCGGCGATGCCTGGCAAGGTCAGCGTTGCACCCAGTAGCGACAGCACGGCCACGATCATCGCCACGTGGACCGCGAGCGCGATGTTGGCGAGGAAGCCGAGGAAGCCGTAGGCGACGAACATGAAGGCGACGACGAGGATCGAGCCGATGATGCCGGCGATTTTACCCGCATGGATCGAGTCCTGGCCAAGGCCAGGGCCGACCGTGCGCTCTTCGATGATGGTCAGCTTTGCCGGCAGGGCGCCCGCTCGCAACAGCACGGCAAGGTCGTTGGCRCTCTCGGCCGTGAAATTGCCGGAGATCTGACCGCTGCCGCCAAGGATAGGTTCGCGGATAACCGGCGCCGAAATCACCTGGTTGTCGAGAACGATGGCAAATGGCTTACCGACATTCTGCTGGGTCGCCTGGCCGAACCGGGTCGCTCCGCGGGAATTGAAGGTGAACGAAACGACCGGCTCGTTTGTCTGCGAATTATAGGTCGGCGTCGCCTGCGACAGGTCTTCGCCCGACACGATGACGCGGTTTTCGACCAGATAAGGAACGGGAGGATCGTCCTGCGAATAGAGGACCGAATCGCCGGGCGGCGGGCGGTTCTTGATCGCATCCTGGACCGGCACGGACGTATCGACCATCTGGAACGTCAGCTTGGCGGTCTGGCCGATGATGTCCTTGAGYCTTTGCGGATTTTGCAGTCCGGGCACCTGAACCAGAATGCGATCGTCACCCTGCCGCTGCACGATCGGTTCCGTCGTGCCGAGCGCGTTGACGCGCCGCTCCACCACCTCGATCGCCTGCGACAACGCCGTCGATGTGCGGTACTTGATGCCCRCATCCGTGACGGTGAATTTCAACAACCCGGGCTCGGAATCGTCCAGGGTCATCGACTGGACGGAACCGCCGGTAAAGAGGCCGGCGGTGACCGGATTGGTTATCGGCTTCAACGCCGTCTTTGCGGCTTCGACCTGGTTCGGATCGTTGATGCGTACCTGCACGGTCCGGCCCGTTCCACCAAGTCCGGTATATTGGATCTTGGCATCGCGCAGCAGCGTCCTGATCTCGTCGCGTGTCGTCTCCAGTTGATCCTTGATCAGATCGTTCTGGTCCATCTGGAGCAGGATGTGCGAACCGCCCTGAAGGTCGAGGCCGAGCGTCATCTGYCGCTTCGGCACCCAGTTCGGCAGTTGCGCCAGCATGCTTGCCGGGAAGAGGTTGGGCGCGGCGAGGATCACTGTGATGGCCACGGCGAGCCAGATCAGGATCATCTTCAGGCGCGAGAAATAGAGCATTCGTTCTTATCCGTTCAGGCGTACAAGCGGCAGCGTTCCGCCATCGGCTCGGTTGTCAGCTATGGTTATCGTTGCGACCACGGCCGGCCCTATCGTGCTTCCTCGACGATTGTCAATCTCGCCGGCAGCGCGCCGGTGCGGAACAACAAGGCTAATTCCTTGGCGCTTTGGGCTGTGAAATTGCCCGATATCTGCACGGTGCCGTGCTCGATGGGCTCCCGGATGATAGGCGCTGAAATCACCTGACCGTCCAAAATCACCGCAAATGGCTTGCCGATATTGCGCGTGGTCGCCCACTTGAAACGTTGTGTACCCTTGGAATCGAGCCGGAATGCGACGATAAACTGTCCTGTCGAGCTGTCGTGGGTCGCTTTCGCGTCCAGCACGCTGTCACCCGAGACAAGCACCCGGTCTTCGACCAGATAGGGAACTGGCGGTTCATCCGGCGTGTACAACACCGTTGAACCGGCAGGCGCCTGRCCATTGACCGCATCGTCCACAGGCATCGAAGTGTCAACCAATTGGAAGCTCAGTCGGCCCTGCCGAGCGAGGGTTYGCGCCAGGCTGTGCAAATCCGCGACGCCTGGCGCCTGAACCAGTATGCCGCCATCCGTCAACTGGACCCCCGGATCGGCCACGCCAAGTTCATTGAGGCGATTCTTGATAACCTCGATCGACTGTGTGAGCGCGGCAGAGGTTTGATACTTCGCGCCGGCATYGGTCATGGTGAGCTTCAACAGGCCAGGCTCGCTGTCGTCCAGCGCGAACTCCTGGACCGGGCCTTCCTTGCCGGCGATAGGATCGACTACTGCCTTGAGTGCCGCTTTGGCGGCCTCGACTTGCGCGGGATCGCCAATGTGCAGTTGAACCGTGGGGCCCGATACGACAAGGCCGTTGTAGCTGATCTTGGGTTCTGCATCGCGAAGCAGCGCCCTGATCTGGTCGCGCATTGCTTCCAGCCGCCGGCTTCTTACCTGGTCCGTATCCAGGCGAAACACAATATGCGCACCGGGCACCGCGGCCAGGACATTCGGCGCGCCGAAGACCATCGAGAGCAGGGCAATCCCGATCAAAATGACCCTCAGGCGCGAAAGATAGACCATATGCCGCCGTTCGTCAGAACCCTGCCCGCGGCCATCGCCGCTGGGATTTCGCCTACTTCTTGGCGTTCTGGTTCGCCACCGGTTCGCCCTTGACGCGCACGTCCGAGATCGTCGAGCGCAACGCGGTCACCTTGGTGCCGCCAAGGTCGATCTCCAGCTCATTGTCGTCGATCACCTTGGTCACCTTGCCGATGAAGCCGCCACCGGTCACCACCGTGTCGCCGCGGCGCACCGCCGAGAGCATCTCCTGGCGCTTCTTCAGCTGCGCGCGCTGCGGCCGGATGATCAGAAAATACATGATTACGAAAATCAGGACAAACGGCAAAATCGAGATGAACATGTCTGGCGAGGCGCCGACGCCCTGGGCGTATGCCGGTGTAACRAACATCAAGAAACTCCTGGGTGGTGAAATACCGCCGCGGTCGCCCCGCGAAAATTTGGCCGGAATATAGTCGCTAAACTTRCCAATGCAACTGCGCCGCCAGCCCAATCCGTYGCTTTTCCAGCTGTTTGCGACGTGCTAGAGCGTCGCAGCGGAAGCCGCTTCGAGGCTGCCGAAAAGATCATGTTCCAACAAAAGTTTGGACCTGGTTCTTGCAGCGATGTCATGGAAGCTGCTCCCGCACGCTGAAAGACCTCAACAAAAAGACCCCAAATGACCGACAGCCTGGACGCCTTGAACAAGAAACTCGACCGCCTGATAGAGGCGGTTTCCCGCCTCGCCCCACCGCCTGTGCCGCAAACCGACCTGTCGGTAGCCGACTGCTTCGTCTGGCAGGCGGAGCCCGGCTATCTGGAACCGGTTCGCAAGGTCAACCGCGTCGACATCGGCCTGATCCGCGGCGTCGACCGCGTGCGCGACATCCTGCTCGACAACACCGAGCGCTTCGCGTCCGGCTATGCGGCCAACAACGTGCTTTTGTGGGGCGCGCGCGGCATGGGCAAGTCCTCCCTGGTCAAGGCCGTGCATGCCACCGTCAACGCCTCCGACAGGCTCGACCAGCCGCTGAAGCTGATCGAGATCCACCGCGAGGACATCGACACGCTGCCCAAGCTGATGGGTCTCCTGAAGGCCGCGCCTTATAGGTTCATCCTGTTTTGCGACGACCTCTCCTTCGACCATGACGACACCTCCTACAAGTCGTTGAAGGCGGCGCTGGAAGGCGGCGTCGAGGGTCGGCCCATCAACGTCATCTTCTACGCCACGTCCAACCGGCGRCATCTCTTGCCGCGCGACATGATCGACAATGAGCGCTCGACCGCGATCAACCCGTCGGAAGCGGTCGAGGAAAAAGTCTCGCTATCCGACCGTTTCGGCCTGTGGCTCGGCTTCCACAAATGCTCGCAGGACGAATATCTCGATATGATCGGCGGCTATGTCCGCTATCACGGCCTGACGATCGATCCCGAGCAATTGCGCGCCGAAGCCCTGGAATGGGCAACGACGCGCGGCAGCCGTTCCGGCCGCGTCGCCTGGCAATTCACGCAGGACCTCGCCGGCCGGCTCGGCAAGCCGCTGAAGGATTGAATGTCACTTAGGAAGCTGCGCCCRCCGCAGATCACGTGGCGTCTGGCCAATCTCGCGGCGCATCCAATGCGCCAGATGCGACTGGTGCGCGAAGCCGGTCAGCGCCGCAACCTCGCTCGTRCTGAGATCGTCTCGTCGCAGCAGGACGCATGCCCTTTCCACGCGGCGCCGCAACACGTAGCGATGCAAGGTGACGCCCATCGCCGCCTTGAACCATGTGCGCAGATGCGAGCTGCTCGCGCCGGCGACCCGGCTCAGGCGATCGATCGTGAGCGGGTCATGGAGAGCGGTCTCAATGTGTTCCAGGACACGCTTTAGCTGCGCGTCCGAAAGCCGGCTCACGCGAATTTGGTCCGGGCCATCGAGGCCGAGCAGCCTCACGGCAAGCGCGGCGCCGATGCTGTCGGCAAACAAAGGGCCGCTCGGTGCGCCTGCGGCGAGATCGCTCTGCAATGCGCGGGCGAGATACTCGATGCGCTGATCGCGAAGCAGATGGCGGGTATCGAACCGCGATGTMTGCGCCTTGTCACCGAGTTCCGCGGCGACCCTTTCCATCAAGGCCGGCGGCAAGACGATCTCCATCGTCTCGAACGGCGTTTCGGCCTCGAAGCCGCCCTCCTCGCCGGCCGGCACCAGGTCAATATCGCCGGCGCGCCTGACGAAATATCGCCCGGCCTGATTGCAGTAGGAGCGCGTCGCAGCGCTCGCATGCACCATGACGCGATGATGTAGTGCCCGGGGCAGCCGATGCACACCTGCTTCCACATGCCGGGAAACCATCGTGACATCGCAAGGGGCCCGAGCGAATTGTGGARGCATGCTCTCTCGATTCATGGCGAAACCTGCTCAAGATTTGGCAATTCCCGCGCGATTTTCAACGCCGTGAAGCTGTACTCCCGCCTCTCCTTCAAACATGGAAGAGAGGTTGTCATGAGTTCGTATGTTGTTGTCGGCGCGGGCCCGGTCGGACGCGAGACGGCCCGCCTTCTTGGCGAGGAAGGCCATGACGTCATCCTGACCAGCCGAAGCGTCGGTTCGAGCGCGTTGCGCAATGTACGGTCCATACAGGCCGACGCCACCGATGCCTCGGCGCTGTCGCGTGTCTGCCGAGGCGCCGACGCCGTGTTCATGTGCGCGATGGCCACATATCATCGCTGGCCAGCCGACTTTTTCCCCATAATCGACGGCACCGTGCAAGCAGCGGAAGCAGTCGGCGCCAAGCTCATCGTGCTCGGAAATCTCTATGGTTACGGCAGGAATGGCGAAAGCCCGCTGCGCTCCGACATGCCGCTGGACCCGAATTCGAAGAAGGGAACCGCCAGGACGATCATGTGGCAGCGGGCGGCCCGTGCCAGCGTGCCGGCGATCGAGATACGCTCCAGCGACTATCTCGGGCACGGCGCGATAAGCTACTTTTCCCTGGTCGCCCTGCCCTCCATCATCGAGGACAAGCCGATCGCCTTCATTGGCGACCTCGACGCCACTCATGCCTGGACCTTCACCAAGGACGTCGCCAGGACGCTCGTCGCGGCCTCCTGCTACACGGGCGAATGGGGACGGGCATTTCATGTCCCCTCGCAACACGCCTCGCCCAACGAACTCATCCGCAAAACCGCGGCGATGCTCGGCCGCGAGGTTGCCGAGACACGCTCCTATTCCATCCCCGAGATGGAAGCGCTGGGCATGCAGGAGCTTATCGAGATGAGATACCTTTTCGAGACTCCCTTGCTGGTTGATTCCTCCGACGCGGAGACGCTTCTGGGCGTGAAGGCCAGCAGCCTCGAGGAGATGATCGCCGACACGCTCCGCGATCATCTCTGAGCCGGCGGCAGGCATCTTCCGCAACTGAAAAAGCCCGCTCCTTGCGGAGCGGGCTGAAGACGGCGGGCCGGACTGGAGGTCAGGCGGCCCGCAATTGTTCTTGTTCTATTCGAGATAGCCCGACGGATCCACCGGGGCCGAGTTCTTGCGCACTTCGAAGTGCAGCTTGGGCGAGTCGGTGGTGCCGCTCATGCCGGAAAGCGCGATCTCCTGGCCTCGCTTGACCTTCTGGCCGCGCTGCACCTCGATCGAGCTTGCATGGCCATAGACCGTGACCAGGCCGTTTTCGTGCCGCACCAGCACGGTGTTGCCGAACTCCTTGAGGCCGTCGCCGGCATAGATGACGACGCCGTTCTCCGCCGCCTTGATCGGCGTTCCTTCCGGCACCGCGATGTCGACGCCGTCCTTGCCGGAGCCGAAGCCGGAGATCACGCGGCCGCGGACCGGCCAGCGCATCTTGCCGATGCCGGTCGCGTCCGGGGCCACCGCATCGTCGTCCTCGGCTTGCTGGATGACCTTGGCGTCCTTCTTCGGCGGCGTGTAGGAGGCGAGCGTCTGCGACGGCGTGGTCTTCGCCGGCGGCTGYGTCGTCGCGGTCGTCACAGGATCGACGGCAGGCTTGGCAGCGGCTGGCTTGGCGGCCGCCACGACGGTGCCGCCGGCCGGGACCTTGAGCGTCTGGCCGATCTTGAGCAAGCCGTCCTGCATGCCGTTGGCCTGCTTCAGCGCCACCACGCTGACGCCGGTCTTCCTGGCGATCGAGGACAGCGAGTCGCCCGACTGCACCGTGTAGGAGCCGCCGGCGCCGGCCGGCTTGGCCTCGGCCACTTGCTGAGCGGGCTTCGGGTTCTTGGAACCTGCGGCCGCGGCCGACGTATCGACCTGAGCGGCGGATTTACCGTCCTTGACCTTGGGCTGCTGCGGCAGCACGGCGACCTTCTCCGGAGCGGGCTGCTTCGGCGTGTTCGTCGGCTTGCCTTCGGCGACCTTCGGCTCCGCCTTGCTCGAATAGGCATAGGCGGGGATGACGATCTTCTGGCCGCTACGGATGCCCTTCTTCGGGTCGATCCCGTTGACCTTGGCGATGGCGTCGGCCGGCACATGGTAGTGCGCCGCCAGGCCCGAAAGCGTCTCACCGTCCCGCACCACGATTTCGGTCGCGTGCGGCGCAGAGCTCGCATTGCGAACCRCATCGGGCTCGGCGGTCTTGAATGGCTTGGCCTGGGCGACCGTGCCGGTGGCCGTCCTGTCGAGATGCGGCGCGGGAGCAAGCGCCGGAGCCGGAGCGAGGGCAGGAGCGGAAGCCGTACGCATCGGCTTTGCCGGCGCCGGCGCCGACGGAGGCGGCAGCTGCTGCGCCGTGACCGGCTCGAGGCTCGATCGGCTCACCGACTGGGTGTGCGTGCCGTCGACCGGAGCAGGCGCGACCGTGTCGCCCGGATAGGGCTGGTCGACATTCTGCTTGTTGATGATGGCGCGCTGATTGTTGGTGGATGATGTGAAGACATCATCGACACCGTTGAAGCGCATCGACTGGGAACTGCACCCGGCCGCCGCGCCGGCAATCATCAGGACAGCGCAACCGCGCGCCAGATTGCGTCTGTTTGCCTTCAAGTGATTGAATTGCATCGCACTAACCCGCACAGACCCGGTACAAACTGGTCATGATTAAAGCGCGTTAATGTTACTGGGGGGTTAACCCATTAGAATCCGACGAAAATTTTCTTAAAACATTGGCGGAAATTTTGGCGGCGCCAAAATCCGGACGACGGCGACGCGGACATGCCGGTTTTCTGGCCGGTCTGAAGCTGGTTCTCGGGATCGCCGACCTGGTGTCATTGCCGGGTCGAGAACAACTTCAATCCCCAAGCATCGAAGCGGTCGGCCCAGGCAATGCAGTCTCCTGTCCAAGTATAGCTCGGATGCAAATATTCCGGACTGTTGCCGCAAGGTCACGGGATTTCCGGACCGAGTTCCGGTAGCGTCGGGGCACCTTGGGAGGGTCCTTCAATGAAACGTTTTCTCGTCGCCGCGGCGTTCGCCGCTGCTTTGGGCGCCGTCGCGCCTGCGTCCGCCGCCGATCTCACCGAAACGCCTGTCGCCGCGAGCTACGACTGGAGCGGCGTCTACATCGGCGCCAATGGCGGCTGGGGATCGAGCCACTCATGCTGGGACRCCCAGTTCGYCGGCCTGTCTTTCAGCGAAGGCTGTCACAACGCCACYRGCGGGACAGTCGGCGCACAGCTCGGCTATCGCTGGYAGCGCAATGACTGGGTGTTCGGGCTGGAAGCGCAAGGCAACTGGACCGATCTGAAGGGCTCCAATGTCAGCGAATTCATTCCGCCTTTTATAGACCGTTCCCGTGTCGACTGGTTTGGATTGCTGACGGCCCAGCTCGGATACAGCGTCGATAACACACTCTTTTACGTCAAGGGCGGCGCGGCCGTGACGCACGACCGTTTTGAGGTCCTCTTTCCTCCGGATATCCCTGCTGGCAAGACCGGCGATCAGGCCCGGTGGGGYGGCGCGCTGGGCGCGGGCCTTGAATACGGCTTCGCCCCAAATTGGTCACTCGCGATCGAATACGATCACCTGTTCATGCCCGACAAGACCACTGCTTTCGCGACCGTCGGGCTGCCCTTCCCGTTCGGCACGGATCGCATCAGCCAGGACGTCGACCTAGTCGGCCTGCGGCTGAACTTCCACTGGAATGGTTGACAGCGGCTAGATCACCATTGCGACGCTGCGCAGGATCGGCTGCAGCCTGACCATGCCGATGTCCTCGCGCTCGAAGCGGCTGCCGACCTTGGTGAGCTTGGCCAGCACCTGCTCGCCCTCCTCCGGGCCGATCGGCGCGATGACGACGCCGCCGCTCGACAGTTGGTCGAGCAGGAAGCGCGGCAGGCTGTCGAAGGCCGCCCAGGCGACGATGCGGTCGAACGGCCCTTCATTAGGCAGGCCATTCGAGCCGTCGGCCTGGCGGACGATGACGTTGCTGATGGCCAGCGCCTCGAAGCGCTRCTTTGCCTGCTCGGTCAGGGTCTTGTAGCGGTCGACGGTGATGACGCGCGCGGCAAGCCTCGACATGACCGCCGCCGTGTAGCCCGAACCGGTGCCGATCTCGAGCACGCGGTTGCCCGGTTCGACATGAAGGGCCGCGATCACGGCGGCCTGCAGATCGGCGCCCTCGATCGCCTCGCCRCATTCGATCGGCAGCATGCCGTCCGACCAGGCGAGCGCGTGGAACTGGGCTGACAGGAAACCACGCCGCGGCGTCGCCTCGAAGGCGGCGACCAGCGGCTTCGGCGCCGTGCCCCTGCCCCGCAGCCTGAGCAGGAAAGCGGCGAAACCTTCGCGGTCGTCGATGCCGGTATTCATGCAAAAACCGTGTTCATGCCAAAACCTTATCTATGACAGCGCCTTGGTCAGTTGGTCGCGCAGTTCATGGGCGGTGAGGTCGAGCTGCAGCGGCGTCACCGACACCAGGCGGTTGCGCATCGCGTAAAGGTCGGTGCCCTTCTTGCCTTCGACCGGCTCGCGGCCGAAGCGCAGCCAGTAGTAAGGCAGGCCGCGACCGTCCCGCCGCTCGTCGACCCAGAGGCTGTGAACCAGCTTGCCCTGCGAGGTGACGACGGTGCCCTCGACCTCGTCGGGCGCGCAGTTCGGAAAATTGACGTTGAGCAGCACGCCTTCCGGCAGCGGCGTTYCCACAAGTCTCTTGAGCAGCGCCGGCGCCAGCGCCTCGGTCGTCTCGTAAGGAACCACGCGGTCCTCGCCGACATAGGAATAGGCCTGGCTGACCGCGATCGAGCGCACGCCGAGCAACGCGCCTTCCATGGCGCCCGCCACGGTGCCGGAGTAGGTGACGTCGTCGGCGATGTTGGCGCCGGAATTGACGCCGGACAGGATGAGGTCCGGCGGTCCGGGCAGGATCTTCTTCGTGCCCATGATGACGCAGTCGGTCGGCGTGCCGCGCACGGCATAATGCTTCTCGCCGATCTTGCRCAGCCTGAGCGGCTCCGAGATCGACAGCGAATGCGCATAGCCGGACTGGTCCTGCTCCGGCGCCACCACCCAGACATCGTCCGACAGCGTGYGCGCGATGCGTTCGAGCGACGCCAGCCCTTCGGCGTGGATGYCGTCGTCATTGGTCAGGAGAATGCGCATCGAGTCACTTCGCTTCGATCTTGGCGAGACCACCCATGTAAGGCCGCAGCACTTCAGGAATGGTTACGCTGCCGTCCTCATTCTGGTAGTTCTCGATGACGGCAATAAGAGCGCGCCCGACCGCCGTGCCCGAGCCGTTCAACGTATGAACGAAACGGTTGYCCTTGCCGTCCTTGTCCTTGTAGCGGGCATCCATGCGCCTGGCCTGGAAATCGCCGCAGACCGAGCAGGACGAGATTTCGCGATAGGCGTTCTGTCCCGGCAGCCAGACCTCGATGTCGTAGGTCTTGCGCGCGCCRAACCCCATGTCGCCGGTGCAGAGCGTCACCGTGCGGAACGGCAGGCCGAGCCGCTTCAGCACCTCCTCGGCGCATTGCGTCATGCGCTCATGCTCGGCGATCGAGCTTTCCTGGTCGGTGATCGAGACCAGCTCGACCTTGTAGAACTGGTGCTGGCGCAGCATGCCGCGCGTGTCGCGCCCGGCCGAGCCCGCTTCCGAGCGGAAGCACGGCGTCAGCGCCGTGTAGCGCAGCGGCAGCTTTTCGTGCGCGGTGATCTCCTCGCGCACGAGGTTGGTGAGCGGAACCTCGGCCGTCGGGATGAGGCCGAGACGGCCATCGCCATGCGGCGTGAAGAACAGGTCTTCCTCGAACTTCGGCAGCTGGTTGGTGCCGAACAGCACCTCGTCGCGCACCATCAGCGGCGGAATGATCTCTTCATAGCCGTGCTCGGTGGTGTGCAGGTCGAGCATGAACTGGCCAAGCGCGCGTTCCATGCGCGCCAGCTGGCTCTTCAGCACGGTGAAACGCGCGCCGGACAGTTTCGCCGCGCGCTCGAAATCCATCATGCCGAGCGCTTCGCCGATCTCGAAATGCTCCTTCACCCAGTTCGGCCGCGTCGGCACGTCGCCGACGATGCGCTTGACGACATTGTCGTGCTCGTCCTTGCCGACAGGCACGTCCTCCAGCGGCACGTTGGGCAGCACCGCCAGCGCGTCGTTCAGCGCCTTGTCGAGCTCGCGCTCGCGCGCCTCGCCGTTCTGGATGAACGCCTTGATGTCGCTGACTTCGCCCTTGAGCTTTTCGGCAAGTGCGGCATCGCCTGAACGCATGGCATTGCCGATCTCCTTCGAGGCGGCATTGCGGCGCTCCTGCTTGACCTGCAATTCGCTCAGATGCGAACGCCGCGCCTCGTCTTTGGCGATCAGATCGTCGACCGCGGACTGCGCCTCGCCCGCCGACCACGAGCGCTTCACCAGCGCCTCGACAAGGGCCTTCGGGTTTTCGCGAATCCATTTGATGTCAAGCATGGTCGATCCTCAAAAGTCATGCATGTCGCCCAGAAGTGTGCCGCGGTTCTGGGACAACGACATGCATCAAAGCTAAGACTTAAAGCGCGTCGCTTGAATCCGTTTCAGCGCGACGCGCTTCAAGGACCGAGGGGGTAAACCGCATCCGCCATCGATGCAAGACGGCGGATAAGCGCGCCRCCGCGATTTCCCGACCGGAAAGCCCCGTTTAGGTGGACGAGGCGTCCGGCGTGTTGCTAGCGACGGAGTYCCCCGCTTCCGCCTGCTCGCGCRCCAGGCGGTCGCGCGCCTGGGCGCGCTCGATCATGCGCGATGACCAGATGGCGACTTCGTAGAGGATGATGGTCGGGATGGCGAGGCCGCACTGGCTCATCGGATCCGGCGGCGTCAGCACCGCGGCGACCACGAAGGAAAGCACGATCGCCCATTTGCGCTTCTCGGCCAGCGCCTGCGACGACAACAGGCCGACGCGCGTCAAAAGACTGGTCACCACCGGCAGCTGGAACACCAGGCCGAAGGAAAAGATCAGCGTCATGATCAGGCTGAGATATTCCGACACCTTCGGCAGCAGCGAAATCTGCACCTGGTCGTTGGTGCCGACCTGCTGCATGGCCAGGAAGAACCACATCACCATCGGGGTGAAGAAGAAATAGACCAGCGAGGCGCCCATCAGGAACAGGATGGGCGAAGCGATCAGGAACGGCAGGAAGGCGCTGCGCTCGTTCTTGTAGAGACCCGGCGCGATGAACTTGTAGATCTGCGTGGCGATCAGCGGGAAGGCGATCACCATGCCGCCGAACATGGCAAGCTTCACCTGGGTGAAGAAGAACTCCTGCGGCGCGGTATAGATCAGCTCGACCTTGTGTGGATCGAGCCCCGCCCATTGCGTCGCCCATTTGAACGGGATGACCAGCAGGTTGAACAGGCGCTTGGCGAAGAAGAAGCAGACGAGAAATGCGACGAAGAAGCCGCCCAGCGACCAGATAAGGCGGCGGCGCAGCTCTATGAGATGCTCGATCAGYGGCGCCGACGATTTCTCGATTTCTTCCCGCTCCTCGTCCGATACGCTCACTTGGCGGCTCCCGCCGTCTTCTTGGTGTCGGTTGTCTTCTTGGTCGCAGGCTTCTTGGCCGCGGCAGGCTTCGCCTCAGCCTTGGCGGCAGGCGCGGCGGCCTTGACCTGAGCCGGCGCGGCTTTGGCCGGCGCTTTTGCAGCCGGTGCCTTTGACGCGGTTGCCGTTTTCGCCGCGGCGCCGACCGTCCTGGCCTTGGCGGTCGCGGCCTTTTTCGCGGGCTTGGCCGCTGCGGGTGCTTCGGAAGCCGGCGCGGTAACAGAAGCGTCGGTCATGGCCGGAAAGGTCGGAGCGGCCGAGGCGGCCTCGGTTCCGTTGAGGCCGGGCATGTCCGTCGCGCCGTTCTTGAGCGGTTCGGCGGCCTGCGGCGTCGCTGCTGCCGGCGCCGCCGGATCGGCGGCCGGCTTCGGCTTCATCATCATATCGACGCCGGCGCGCACATCGGCCGCTGCCTGCTCGAACGGATTGAGCTGCTTGCGCACCTCGTTCATCGGATTGAGGCCGCGAAGACTGTCGATCGAGCTCTTCACGTCGTCGAGCTCGGCTTCCTTCAGCGCTTCGTTGAACTGCTTCTGGAAGTCGCCGGCCATGGCGCGCAATTTCGCCGCGGTGCGACCGAAAGTGCGAAGCATGTTGGGCAAATCCTTGGGCCCGACGACCACGATCATGACGACCGCGATCACCAGCAGTTCGCTCCAACCGACTTCGAACATGGCAATCTAATCCGACGCGTGCATGCCGCCCGCACATGCGAAGCGGTTTTGGGACAACGGCATGCTCAAAGCAACAACCGGGATCAGCTCTTGCTGACCTTTTCCTTGGCCGGCGAAACAGTCTCGTCGGCGCGGTGCTCGACGGTGCGCTTGTCGTCAACGTCGTCGTCAGCCATTCCCTTCTTGAAGCTCTTGATGCCCTTGGCCATGTCGCCCATCAGCTCGGGGATCTTGCCACGGYCGAACACCAGAAGCACGATGACCAGCACGATCATCCAGTGCCAAATCGAAAACGAACCCATTGCTACTCTCTCTCGAATGTTTTCCCTGGCGATGATCTATGCGTTTTCGCTCGGGGATTCAAACACAACCGCAATGAAGTTGATAAAATGGCTAGCGGATGTCACGCACTTTCAGCGTGAGCGCCTTGCTACGAATCCGCGCAGGCCTTGCTAATAAACCATTCGCGCCGGTTTCGTGGTCACTCTTCCGTGACGCGCGGCGTCAGCAGCCCGAGCTCCTCGAGGTCGATATCGGTCAGCGCATCCTCGTCCTCGGCGAGCGCGTCCGGATCGGCCGGCGGCACCRGCATCGAGAAGTTGGCCGGCATGCGCGTCGAAAGCAGGCCGGCGCCCTTCAACTCCTCCATGCCGGGCAGATCGCGGATTTCCTCCAGCGCGAAATGATCGAGAAAAGCGTCGGTCGTGCCGTAGGTCACCGGCCGTCCGGGCGTGCGGCGGCGGCCGCGCATCCTGACCCATTCCGTTTCGAGCAGCGTGTCGAGCGTGCCTTTCGACGTTTCGACGCCCCGGATGTCTTCGATCTCGGCCCGCGTGACCGGCTGATGGTAGGCGATGATCGCCAGCACTTCGAGCGCCGCGCGCGACAGCTTTCTCTGCTGGACGGAGTCCCGGCTCATCAGGAAAGCCAGATCGCCCGCGGTGCGGAAGGCCCAGGCGTCGCCGACCCGCACTAGGTTGACGCCGCGCTTGGCATAGATTTCCTGCAGGTCCGCCATCGCGGCGGCGATGTTGACGCCCTCGGGCAGGCGCGCGGCGAGCTGCCTTTCGCTGACCGGCTCGGCGCTGGCGAAAATGATCGCCTCGGCCATGCGCACGRCTTCGGACAATTGCAGCCGCTCGGCGGGGTTTTCAATGGAACCCTGTTCGGCCATATCGTCGTCCGGTTCGTCCTCGACCTTGAACGGGATGACCGAAGCGTTGGCGCGTTCGCTCATGATACCACCTCGACTGCCCTGACCCCTTGCGCGCGGCCGCGCAGATAGATCGGCGCGAACACCTGTTCCTGCCGCACTTCCAATTTGCCCTCGCGCACCATTTCGAGCGTCGCCGCGAAGGAACTGGCGATCGCCGTGCGTTTCTCTTCCGGCGCCGCCAGATATTCGATCAGGAAGCTGTCGAGCGCCGTCCAGTCGCCGACCGAGCCGACCAGCCGTGCCAGCACCTCGCGCGCATCCTTCAGGGACCACACGGCGCGCCGGGCGATCGTCACATTGTTGATCGCCTGCCGCTGGCGCTGCTGCGCATAGGCAGTGAGCAGATCGTAGAGCGAAGCCGAAAAGCTATTGCGCTTCTCGATGATGACCATTTCCGGCATGCCGCGCGCAAAGACATCGCGGCCGAGACGGTTGCGGTTGACCAGCCGCGCCGCGGCGTCGCGCATGGCCTCCAGCCGCTTCAGCCGGAATTGCAGCACCGCCGCCAGTTCCTCGCCGCTTTCGCCCTCCTCGCCCGGCTGTTTCGGGATCAAGAGCTTCGACTTCAGGAAGGCGAGCCATGCCGCCATCACCAGATAATCGGCGGCAAGCTCGAGCCTCAGCGCCCGCACCTTCTCGATGAAGGCCAGATACTGCTCCGCAAGCGCCAGGATCGAAATGCGCGCCAGATCGACCTTCTGGTTACGGGCAAGATGCAGGAGAAGATCGAGCGGACCTTCGAAACCGGCCACGTCGACCACCAGCGACGGGTCGCCTGTCAGGCGTGAATCGTCGTTCTCGGCCCACAGACGGTCCATCGGTGCGGCCTTCGCGGCCTTGCCTTCCAATGTCTCCGCCACTTGCCTTTCGTCCCTTCGGTTCAGGCCACCGCTTCGAAATAGGTGGCAAATTCCGCGCGTATCGCCGTTTCGTCGGCGACGTCGCGATCCTTTATATAGGTCAGCGCCCGCTCCGCGCGCTGCATGGACTTGCCCGACAGCGCCGCCGTGCGCGAGGCGATCCCCGACATCTCCTCGAAAACGCCGTTGCAGTGAAGGACGAGATCGCAGCCGGCCGCAAGGATCGAGGCCGCCTTTGTCGGGAAATCCCCAGAAAGTGCCTTCATCGAGGTGTCGTCGYTCATCAACAGCCCGTCGAAGCCGATCTCGCCGCGGATCACCTGATTGACGACCTTGGCGGACGTCGTCGCCGGATTGTCGGGGTCGACGGCGCTGTAGACGACATGCGCGGTCATCGCCATCRGCAGCTCGTTCAACGCCTTGAACGGGGCGAAATCATGCCGACTGAGCTCGTCGAGCGGCGTATCGACGGTCGGCAGCGCGAAATGCGTGTCGGCAAAGGCGCGGCCATGGCCGGGAATATGCTTCATCACCGGCAGCACGCCGCCCGACATCAATCCCTCGGCCGAAGCGCAGCCGAGCTCGATCACCGCGTCGGGCTCCTTGCCATAGGCGCGCGCGCCGATGACGTCGCTGGCGCCTTCGACCGGAACGTCGAGCACCGGCAGGCAGTCGGCCGTTATGCCCAGGCGGGAGAGATCGAAGGCATGCAGCCGCGCCATCAGCCAGGCCGCGCGGCGGCCGGCTTGCTTGTCCTCGCGCCACAACGCGCCGAGCGCGCCGCCCGCGGGATAGTTCGGCGCCAGCGGCGGACGCAGGCGCTGCACCCGGCCGCCTTCCTGGTCGATGAAGACCGGGGCGCCTGGACGGCCGACGCAGTCACGCATCGAGGCGACAAGGTCGCGGATCTGCCCGGCCTCGCCGATGTTGCGCGCAAACAGGATGAAGCCCCAAGGGCGTTCGTCCCGATAGAAGCGGATTTCGTCTTCGGTGAGGGCTTTCCCGGCGCAGCCGAGGATCATGGATTTTGATTCGCTCATGGACGGAAGCTTAAGGCTTTGAGCGGGCAAAGGGAATCACCCCTGCCCTCGGACCGGCCAAAGCCCGCAACCGTCCACAACGAAAAGCCGGCGCGGCCTTACGGCGGCGCCGGCTCTGAGAGACCAATATCCCGTCAGCGCGATACGAAGCAGTTGCCGCCGGCCGCCTTGTAGCTGGTGCAAAGATTGATCGCATCGTTGCGCGACTGGGCCGGGACGCGGACACGGTAGAAGGTGCCCTTGCCTGCGACCTCGGCCTTGACGATGTTGGCGGTGCGGCCGGAGAGCACGCTGCCATAACGGCGCTGCAGGTCCTGATAGGTCGACTGCGCGCTCTCGACCGTCGGCTGCGAGGCGATCTGCATCGACCACGAGCCGCCGCCGGCCRCCGCCGCCGGATCGATGGAAGCGACCTGGTCCGGCTTGACCTCGCCGACGATATCGACCGGCTGGTCGGACGGGCGCGCCGGCGCCACCGGCACCGTTGCCGGGGTGTTGGCCGACTGCGCCTTGGCTTCAATCTTCTTGGCAGGCTTCGCCGGCTTGATGGTCGCTGCATCAGCCTGGCCCGTATCGGCCTGGCCCGCGTCGGAAGCCACTGTTCCCGTCTGCTGGCCGTCGGAGGCCTGCGCGACATGCTGCGGCGCTGGATCGCTCGGCTCGGCCGCCGCGACCTTCGGCGCAACCGGGGCCGGATCCTCGCGCGGCACCAGCGAGCCGTCAGGCTTGACCATCATGGTCTTCACCTTGCGCGGCGCGACGGCGACGACATCGTTGTTGTTGGCGGTGTTTTCGGCATCCTGCTGCAACACCTGGGCGATGCGGTCTTCCGACTTCGGCGCCGGCGCGGCCGGCTGCGCGCTTACCGGTGCGGCAGGTTGCGCGCCTTCGGGCACAGCGGCTTGTTCGACGCCGGGCAACGCCGAGCTTGAATTGTCGGCGGCATCAGTACCCGCCGCGGCGCCGTTATCGTTGGGCGAAAGATCGACCACGCGGCTCTGCGGCGGCTCCTTCGAGGCCAGGTCCACGGGCTGCTCGGTGGTGTTCACCAGCTTCTGCTGCACCGGCTCGGCGGGCTTGGCCGCGCCGGCGCCCTTGGTCACCGCGTCATAAACCTTGTTGTCCTGGTTCGGCACAACCGTGCCGCCCGGATTTTCCGGCTTCACCTTGATCGGCGAATTGTCGGCCTTGACGATCACCGGAGCCTCGCTGCCGCCCTTGCCGCCGAAGGAGAAGGCCAGAGCGCCAAGACCGCCAAGAACCACGACGGCGCCGACGAGCGCCGCCACCATCATGCCGCGCCGGCGCGGCTGCGCCGCCTCACGCTCGGCAAGCCCGGGGATCGCCATCGCTTCCTCGAGCTCAGGGTCGTAATCGAGCTCTTCGCTGGCGAAGTCGTCCTGCTGCGAAACCGGCCGACTGCCGGGCAGATCGTCGGCGTCGTAATCGTTGGCGACGGCGAACGAAGCCTGAGCAGGCGGRGCCGCCGGGGTCTCGGCGCGCAAGTCGCGACGGTCATAGCCGTTGAAACCGGCATTGTAGGATTCGTCGTCATAGCCGCGGTTTGGCACGGGCGCCGACGCGATCTCCGTCGCGTTCATATCGGTGAGCAGGCTGGCGAATTCCGCATCGAGATCGTCGTAAGCGGGGGCCGCCGGCTGGTCTTCCTCGAAGCTGAGCTCCGGAATGTCGAGGTCGTCGGCGAGCGCAACCACGCGCTCCGGAACATCGACAGTCTCCACATCCGGCACGTCCTCATGCCGGCGAGCCTGCGACGAAGACGCCGGCTTGGCGTAGGTGGAATAATCCACTGCCGGTTCGCTGCGATAGTCAGGCGAGGCAGGCGCCGCCATCTGCACCGGCGACGAAGGCGCTGCCTGCGCTGGAGCCGAGGGCACTGCCTGCACCGGCGCCGGGGACGCCGGCTGGGCGGCGAACGAAGCCTGCACCGGGGCGGCGGTCGGGGTCGAACGGCTCCACGACCTTGACGGCTCGGCGGAATGGAGCCAGCCGGACGAATTTGCCGGAGACTTCGCCTGGGCGGCGGCCTCCTGCTCGGCCTCGATACTCCGGGCGAAAGCGGCGCCGAAGGCGTCGTCGTCGAAATCAACGTCCGGTTCGGCCCTGGAAGGCTCGGTCTTGGCCGGGGCCACAAAATCCTGGCGGTCGAGCTCGCTGGCAAGCAGGTCGTCCAGGTCGCTTTCGACCGGCTGAGCACCCTGCCCGTTCGGCGCCGGCTGGTGCTCGTCGAGATCCCAGTCGAGATCGTCGGCTGCCGCCTTCCCGCTCGCGTGGCTCTCGGGTTCCGCAACCAGCCGTGGCGCGGGAGCAGGCTCCATGACCGCCGGCATCGGCCGCGCGGTCATGGCGCCGAGCAGCGCATTGAGCTCGTCCTCCAGGCTACGCTCGCTGGCGGCCGGCTTCATCGGCTCAACGGCGGCGACCGGCGGCACCGGAGCAGCGACGACGGGAGCCGGCTCAACCACGGCCGGTTGCGGCGCGGCAACGGGCTCGACGACCGGAACTTGCGGCTCCTCGTTCAGCGCATCGCGGAAGCTGAGTTCGAAATCGTCCTCGAGGGTCAGTGCGGCGGTAGGTTCGGGCGCGGCGAACTCCGGCTCGGCGGTAAAGTGGGCCGTCTCGACTTGGGGCTCGACCATTGGCGCGGGCTCGTCGTCAAGCGACAGCGCCGGCTCCTGAAGACCCTCATCCTGGTCCGCATTGATATCGGCATCGCTCATCGCCTGGTCGAAATGGCCAGCGAAATCATCCTCGGAAATCAACGGGGCGGCGGCATGAGCTTCGACCGGCTCGACGGCCGGCGCGTGCTGCTCCGGCTCGTGGCTCTCAAACGACAGCTCGTCTTCGAGCGACATCTGGACCGCATTGTCGAAATCGGCGTCGAACGCCTCCTCGCTCGCAGCCTGCACGGCTTCGACGGCGTCCTGACGGGTGTCAGCCGGCTCATAGTCTAGGTTGGCGGACTCGTGATGGTCGAGCTGGAAATCCTGGTCCAGCGAAGCCGCCATTTCCTGATCGATCGGAAACTCGTCCCCAAGCGGCGAGGCATCAAGCGGCGAGACATCCAGCGAACTGGCGACCGCCTTATCGAAATCATCGTCGAAAGCCACTTCCGGCTCGGGAGCCGCTTGTGACTCAGACGCGAAATGGGCCTCCGCCGCAATGTCCGGCTCCGGCGCGACATGCGGCTCGGCCGCGAAATCCGGCTCCGGCGCGCGGGCCACGACGAAGTCGGCATGATCCGCCGCGTCGTCGAACACGAAATCCTGCTCGAAGGAGGCGGTAAGCTCGTCGTCATTCGCGGGACCGCTGGCAGCCTCGAGGGCCGTCTCATTGCTGATCCGATGCAGCGCCGCCTGCTGGGTGACCGGCGCGCTTTCCTCGACGGAATCGAACTCGCCCATCAACTCCTTCTCGAGGTCGATGTCGAAATCGTCAGCCTCCACGGCCTGATTGGCCGGCATGGCCTTCTCGACCGCGGGGGCCGGCTGCCGCACCGGCTGGCGCGGGTCGAAACCCATGATCCGGGTCAGTTCCGCGAACGGATCATCGTCGGCGATGTCGTTGTGGTCGGCTACTTTCAGYGGGGTTCTGTCTGCCATTATTGTTCCCGAACTCGCACAAAGTCGGACGCCATGGACGTCGCGCAGGGTTGGCCCTTACCAGCGCAATGTGGGCAAAAGGTGACAGGTTTTTTAGTCAAACCTAACGCATTTCAGTGGGCGCGTCTGCCCCGATCAGCGTCAGGCCGGAGGTCAAGACATCCGAAACAGCCTGCACCAGCCCTAGTCTGGCATAGGTTGATTCTCGGTCGTTAACCTTAACAAAACGTAAGTCCTGGTTGTCATGGCCGCGATTCCACTGTGCATGGAAGCCGGAGGCCAGATCGTAAAGGTAAAATGCAAGCCGGTGCGGCTCCAGCGAAAGCGCCGCGGACTCGATCAGCCGCGGGTATTCGGCCAGCTTCCTAATCAGCGCGATTTCGCCCTCGTCAGCCAGCGCGGCCACGGAAGCCGCGAGCCGGTTGCGGTCGAAATTCGCCTCGCCGAGCTGCTCGCTCGCCTGCCTGAAGACGGAATGGCAGCGCGCCGACGCGTATTGCACATAGAACACCGGATTGTCCTTCGACTGCTCCGTGACCTTGGCGAAGTCGAAATCGAGCGGCGCGTCGTTCTTGCGGTAAAGCATCATGAAGCGGATCGGGTCGCGGCCGACCTCCTCCACCACGTCGCGCAGGGTGACGAAATCGCCGGACCGCTTCGACATCCGGACCGGCTCGCCGTYGCGGAACAATTTGACAAGCTGGCAAAGCAGAACCGTCAGCTTGACGCTATCGCCGGCAACCGCCCGCGCCAGAGCCTCGAGCCGCTTCACATAGCCGCCGTGGTCGGCGCCGAGCACATAGATCAGATCGACGAAGCCACGCTCGACCTTGTCCTTGAGATAAGCGACGTCGGCGGCGAAATAGGTGAACGAACCATCCGACTTGACGAGCGCCCGGTCCATGTCGTCGCCGACCGCGGTCGAGCGGAACAAAGTCTGCTCGCGGTCCTCCCAGTCGTCCGGCTTCTCGCCCTTGGGCGGCGGGAGCGTGCCCTTGTAGATATGCCCTTTGAGCGTCAAGTCGGCGATTGCCGCCCTGATCTTCCTGGCGTTGTCGGCATGCAGCGTGCGCTCGGAGAAGAACACGTCGTGATGCACGTTGAGCAGCGCCAGATCCTCGCGGATCATCGCCATCATCGCGTCGACGGTGCGATCCTTGACGATCGCCAGCGCCTCCTCTTCCGGCATTTGCAGCAGGCCGCGGCCGAATTCCTTGGCCAGCGCCTGGCCGACTGGGACCAGATAGTCGCCCGGATAGAGACCGGACGGGATCTCGCCGATGTCGTCGCCGAGCGCCTCGCGGTAGCGCAGGAAGGCTGAGCGGCCGAGCACGTCGATCTGGGAACCGGCGTCGTTGATGACATATTCCTTGGTCACGTCGTAGCCGGCGAAGGCCATCAGATTGGCGAGTGTGTCGCCGACCACGGCGCCGCGGCAATGGCCGACATGCATGGGCCCGGTCGGGTTGGCCGAGACATATTCGACATTGGCCTTGCGGCCGCCGCCGATGGTCGAGCGGCCATAATTGCGTCCCTCGCCGAGCAGCGCCGACAGATGCGCGTGCCAGAACGCGTCCTTGAGCCTGAGATTGACGAAGCCGGGCCCAGCGATCTCGGCCGAGGCGATATCGGCGTCGCCCCGCAGCGCTTCGGCGAGTTTCTCGGCAAGYGCGCGCGGGTTCTGCCCGGTGGGCTTGGCCAGCACCATCGCCGCGTTGGTGGCGAGGTCGCCATGACTGGCGTCGCGCGGCGGCTCGACCGCGATGCGCGACAGGTCGAGCGCGGCCCCTTCCTTGTCCTTCAGGTCAAGGGCTTCGACGGCCTTTACGATCCGCGCGTTGAAATCGGCGAAGATATTCATTGGAAGTGCTCTGGGCTTTATGAGGCGACCGGCCCAACGGCCGGCAAAATCGAGGCTCGCCCTAGCCCAAATCGGGCGTATGGTCAAACAGACGCCGATGTTCCTTCAAGGCATAGGTGTCGGTCATGCCGGCCAGGAAGTCGGCGACGCTGCGCGCCTTGATGCGGTCCTCGGCCCGGTCGAGCCCTTCGCGCCAGCCATCCGGCATGGCGCGCGGATCGGCGAAATAGACGTCGAACAGTTCCCGCACGATGCGCTCGGCGTCGGCCCGCACCCGCATCACTTCCGGATGCCGGTAAAGATGCTTGTAGAGGAAAGCCTTCAATTCCTTCTCGGCCGCGGCCATGCCTGTCGAGAACGTCACCAGGGTCTCGCCCGCCGCCCGCACCRCATCGGCGCTGTCCGGCTTCAGGCGTTCGATATTGCCGGTGGTCGATGCGATGACATCCTCGACCATCAGCGTGATCTGCCGGCGCATCAGTTCGTGGCCGGTGCGGACATCGTCGAGCTGAGGATATCTGGCGCGCACGCCCTTCAGGATCGAGCCAGGCAGGCCGACTTCCCCCAACATATCCAGCGTCAGCAGGCCGGCACGCAGGCCGTCGTCGATGTCATGGGTGTTGTAGGCGATGTCGTCGGCGATCGCGGCGCATTGCGCCTCGATGCCGGCGAAGCGGTCGAGCTCCAGGTCGTGCAGTTCGGAATAGTCGCGGATCGCCTGCGGCACCGGACCCTTGAGCCCCTTCCCGCTCGCATCGGTCAACGGGCCGTTATGCTTGACCAGCCCTTCCAGCGTTTCCCAGGTGAGGTTCAGCCCGTCGAATTCGGCATAGCGCCGCTCGAGCCGCGTCACCACGCGCAGCGACTGCGCGTTGTGATCGAAGCCGCCCCAGGCCGCCATCTTCTCGTTGAGCGCGTCCTCGCCGGTATGGCCGAAGGGCGTGTGGCCGAAATCATGCACAAGAGCCACAGCCTCGGCGAGGTCCTCGTCGCCACGCAATGCCCGCGCCAGCGCGCGAGCGATCTGCGCCACCTCGATCGAATGCGTCAACCGGGTGCGATAGTGGTCGCCCTCATGCGCGACGAAAACCTGCGTCTTGTGCTTCAGCCGACGAAAGGCGGTGGAATGGATGATGCGGTCGCGATCACGCTGGAACGGCGTTCGGGTCKGGCTTTCCGGCTCGTCGAACAGGCGGCCGCGCGAGCGCGCCGGGTCGCTCGCGTAAGCCGCGCGCGGCCGATCGCCGAACCCGATGTCGCCGAGAGCATCCTCGCCCTGCCGCTCGTCCATTGATCCACCAGTTGACTTGGCCACGCCCGCTTCATACCTATCATGTGAAACCGAAAGCAAGGTGACGCCGATGGGCGCTGATGCCAAGACTGCCATGAAGGTCGAAATGACCGACGCCGCGGCAAAGCGGATCGCCAGGATCGTCGCCGGCGAACCGGGCAAGACCGCCCTGCGCGTTTCCGTCGAAGGCGGCGGCTGCTCCGGCTTTTCCTACAAATTCGATCTCGTCGCAGATGCGAATGATGATGATGTCGCCATCGAGAAGGACGGCGCGACCATCCTGATCGATGATTTGTCGCTGGTCTATATGGGCGGCTCGGTGATCGACTTCGTCGATGATTTGATGGGCCAGTCCTTCCAGATCAGGAACCCGAACGCGGTCGCCTCCTGCGGCTGCGGCACCAGCTTCTCCATCTGATCGGCTGCAATTTCGCAGGCCTATGACCGGTGCGAACCGGGTAGCGCATGGCTGCGTCGGCTGACTATTGGCAGGAATGCGACCGGACGCCCTTTCTAAAGAGCCGTGCAGGCAATACGATCCGCTGCGTCGAACGCCTTCCGTCCGAACAGCATCGAGGCCTGCATGAAGATCGTCACCTGGAACATCAACGGCGTTCGCGCCCGCATCGGCAACCTCACCCACTGGCTGACCGAAAGCGCGCCCGACATCGTGTGCCTGCAGGAGATCAAGACGGTCGACGACCAGTTCCCGCGCGCCGAGATCGAGGCGCTGGGCTATAACGTCGAGACCAACGGCCAGAAGAGCTTCAACGGCGTCGCGATCCTGTCGAAGCTTCGTTTCGACGAGGTCAACCGCGGTTTGCCGGGGGACGATGCGGACGACCATGCCCGCTTCATCGAAGGCGTCTTTTCGACCGACYAGGGCGCCCTGCGCGTCGCTTCGCTTTATCTGCCCAACGGCAACCCAGTCGATGACGAGCGGAAGTTTTCCTATAAATTGGCCTGGATGGCGCGGCTGGAGCGCTGGGCGGAAGAACGGCTGCGGCTCGAGGAAGCGCTGGTGCTGGCCGGCGACTACAACGTCATTCCGGAGCCCGCCGACGCCCGCTTTCCCGAAAACTGGCTGGGCGACGCGCTGTTCCAGCCGCAGACGAGGCAGGCCTTCCGCCGGCTGAAGAATCTCGGCTTCACCGAGGCGGTGCGCTCGGTGACGGACTCGGCCGGCGTCTACACCTTTTGGGATTACCAGGCCGGCGCCTGGCAAAAGAACAACGGCATCCGCATCGACCACCTGCTGCTGTCGCCGGAAGCCGCCAACCGCTTCTCGTCGGCCTCGGTGGAAAAGCACGTGCGCGCCTGGGAGAAGCCTTCCGACCACGTGCCGGTCGCGATCGAGCTCAGCCTGCAGCCCGCCTGAGACGTTCTGGACCAGATATCGCCACAAATCCGGTTTTTGATGCGGATTGCTGTGGGGGTTGAATGGCGATCCGATTTCTTTTCCGGCCGGTCGGCCTTGCTTTGGCGCTTGCCGTGCCGACGCCCTCGTTGGCGGCGCCGACCTGCTTGGCCAACGGCAAGTCCTTCACTATCGGCCAGACGGCGTGCCTGACTGTTGCCGGCGAAAGCCACCTCGCCCGCTGCGACATGGTTCTGAACAACACGTCCTGGACGAAGATCAAGGACGAATGTCCGGGAGACGCGCCGAAACCGCACCCGACATCGATCTCGACCCCGGCGCCCGGCCCAGCGCCGACTGAGCCGACCGAAAACTGAGGCTCCGCTGATCTCCCATCGAGGCTACGCTATGCACAGATTTTCTGTGGCTGGCGCGACTGATCAGGCCCCGGCTTGATTGCCACGTGGTTCCCCCAATCCGTCGCTGCTTCGCAGCACCACCTTTCCCCCCTCCGGAGGGAAAGGAAGGGAGCCTGCCCGACGAGCGTCGACGGCAAATAAGCTTGGCGCCTTTCCTCTACCCCGTCGATCGGGGGAGAGGTGGCTCGGCGAAGCCAGGACGGAGTGGGGGTCGACCAGCGCACCATTGGACAATGCATGCGCCACGCTGCCATGCATGCTATCGCCAAAGGCCAGCCGCTTGGAAATCCGGCGCTTACTGGTCGCCGTTGTTGCCTTTGGTCAGGATATCGTCGGCGAGCGAGATCGCGGTCCGGCGATCGGCCTCGCCGGCCGCGGCGAAAGCCTCCTCCTGCATGCTGCGGATCCAGGGCTGGTCGGCGGCCGGAGCCCGCTCAAGCGCGGCCGTCATCATCGCCAGGCCGCGCACGATCTTGCCGCTCTGGAACAGGAGATTGCCGAGCGTCGCCTGCGCGCCGGCATGGCCCTTCTCGGCCGCCAGCTGCAGCCAGCGGCCGGCCTGCTTGACGCTGGCCTTCACGCCGCCCTCACCCTTGAGGAACATCCGGCCGATCTCGAACTGCGCGTTCGGGTTGCGGTAGTTGGCGGCGGCGCGCATGTAATATTCCTGCGCAGCGACGTCGTTCTCCTCGACCGGCGTGCCGGGAATGCCCTTGCGCAGATAGTCGCCGAGCGCCACCAGCGCGTCCGACACATAGCTTTCCTCCGGCGAGCCGGGCTCGACATCCTGGTCGACGATTTCCGAGAAGAACTTGAAGGCGGCATAGTCGTCGCGCGTCACGCCGTCGCCTTCGGCATACATGCGCGCGARCTTCCACGTGGCGCCAATCTGACCGTTTTCGGCAGCGTATTTATAGGCCTCGACCGCCTGGTCCTTGTGGCCGTTCTTGTAGGCAGAGAAACCGAACTGGAACACGGCCCACGGGCTCGACTGCGGCTTCACGCCGGTCTTGTCGTCGAACACCTTGTCGTCGAAGGCCATGGCCTGCCCAACGGCTGCCAAGGTCGCAAGCGCGACCAGTGCCGAAAAGACAGATGACCTCAACACCTCAGATGTCCGCATAGCAGCGCGTTTCTTCTGCGGCACCCGGATGGGTCACCGCGCCATCGCGGGCCGACCCTACCGTCTGCGCGTATTTCCAGATCGCGCCGGACTGGTAGTCGGTTCTGCGCGCCTTCCAATTCTTTGCCCGGGCCGCCAGCTCGGTGTCCGACAGGGCCACTTCGATGGTGCCTTTCAGGGCGTCGATCGAGATCACGTCGCCATCCTTGACGAGGCCGATCGGYCCGCCGACCGCCGCCTCCGGCCCGACATGGYCGATGCAGAAGCCGCGCGTGGCGCCGGAGAAGCGGCCGTCGGTKATCAGCGCCACCTTGCCGCCCATGCCCTGGCCGTAGAGCGCGGCCGTCGTCGACAGCATCTCGCGCATGCCTGGACCGCCGCGCGGCCCCTCGTAGCGGATGACGAGAACCTCGCCTTCCCGGTAGTTGCGCTGCGTGACCGCTTCGAAGCACTCCTCTTCCGAATCGAAGCAGCGCGCCGGTCCTGAGAATTTCAGTTCCGACATGCCCGCGACCTTCACGATCGCGCCTTCGGGGGCAAGGTTGCCCTTCAAGCCCACAACGCCGCCTGTCTTGGTGATTGKCCGATTGGCGGGACGCACAACATCCTGGCTCTCATTCCAGGAAACGTGCTCCATATTTTCGGCCAAAGTGCGGCCAGTGACCGTCATGYAGTCGCCATGCAGATAGCCGTGGTCGAGCAGCGTCTTCATCAGCAGYGGAATGCCGCCGGCCTCGAACATGTCCTTGGCGACATATTTGCCGCCCGGCTTGAGGTCGGCGATATAGGGTGTCTTCTCGAAGATCGCCGCCACGTCGAACAGGTCGAACTTGATGCCGGCCTCATGCGCGATCGCCGGCAAATGCAGCGCCGCGTTGGTCGAGCCGCCGGTGGCCGACACGACGGTGGCGGCATTCTCCAGCGCCTTGCGCGTGACGATGTCGCGCGGCCGGATGTTTTTGGCGACCAGTTCCATGACCTTTTCGCCCGAGGCGAAATTGAAGCGGTCGCGCATTTCGTAGGGCGCCGGCGCGCCGCAGGAATAGGGTAGCGCCAGGCCGATCGCCTCGGCGACCGTGGCCATGGTGTTGGCGGTGAACTGGGCGCCGCAGGAACCAGCGGAAGGACAGGCCGCCTGCTCGATCTCGAGCAGCTCGGCATCGCTGATCGACCCGACCGAATGCTGCCCGACCGCCTCGAACACGTCCTGCACGGTGATTTGCCGGCCGCGATAGCTGCCGGGCAGGATCGAGCCGCCATAGATGAAGATCGACGGCACGTTGAGCCGCACCATCGCCATCATCATGCCGGGCAGCGACTTGTCGCAGCCGGCAAGGCCGACCAGGGCATCGTAGCAATGGCCGCGCATGGTGAGCTCGACCGAATCGGCAATCACCTCGCGCGAAACCAGCGACGACTTCATGCCCTGGTGGCCCATGGCGATGCCGTCGGTGACGGTGATGGTGCAGAACTCGCGCGGCGTGCCGTTGGCGGCCGCAACGCCCTTCTTCACCACTTGCGCCTGGCGCATCAGCGAGATGTTGCAGGGCGCGGCTTCATTCCAGCAGCTGGCGACGCCGACCAAAGGCTGCGCGATCTCGGCCGCCGACAGGCCCATGGCATAGAGGTACGAACGATGCGGCGCGCGCGCCGGACCTTCGGTCACGTAGCGGCTGGGCAGCTTGGCCTTGGAGATTGCCTTGGCGTCCATCATCGTCCTTGCCGCACACCCCGCGGCCGGTCCCATCGCCGGGCCAACCTGGCACGCATCCCGAGACATAACTCGGGTGCTCCGGGTTTATGGCGGGAAATGGGCAGTTCCCTCGGCAAGCCTTTTAGCGCGGGGGTTGTTCATAAACTGTTGCCAAAACGTCACAATCGTTTGGGGCGCCGGTTACGCGGCGAATCTGCAACAGCGGGCGGAACGGTGAAGCCAAAACAGCAGTCACGCAACGAAAAAGGCCGGGCGATGCCCGGCCTTTTTGTTGAATTCTCAGAAACTTAGAACTTGATCTTGACGCCGCCAGAAATCGCCGTGATCAGATCGTTGCCGACGTCGTAGGTGGCATCTGTACCAGCTGTATATCCATTCGCGTCAGTAAGCGTTCCGGAATGGCCGCTCGTCATGACGCCGATGGCACCCGCCAAGCGAAGCTCAATATTTGGCCGGGGCGTGTAGGCAACACCGCCGCCGAGCGTCCAGGTATCGGTTTGGACGCCATAACCGTGCGAAGTACCGCGATCCCAACTAAGCTGGCCGGCAGCACTCCATTGATCATTGAACTTGTGACCTACGCCGCCCGAAACAGTCCAGCCGTCACGATACATCAGGTCAAGAGAGGTAAGCCGGACCGGCTTGGGGGAAACCGTTGTACACGCGGCCAAACCTCYGGTCTGCTCGGAACAGATCGGAACACTTTGGAGAGTGCTCCAGTTAACCCATTTGATCGAACCAAATGCGAGCCAGCCGGGAGCGATACCCGACTGCAGTTTCAATTCGACCGAGTCAGGCATGTACTGCGTGGAGCCGTAGATTGGGATCATGCCCTGACCAATACTCGTCAGATCCAGCGTTCCCGAGATGTTGTCAAGCTTGACTTTCGAATTGTAGACCAAGCTTGCCCGGAGYGCGATCTCAGGGATTTCGTAGGCAATGCCGGCGCGCCAGCCCCAACCGCTTGCCTCGAGGTCGACGCGGCCCATCGGCGACGGCCCAACTGGATTGAAACCTACCAAGCTCTCCTTGAAGCCTGAAATGTCCTGATAGAACACGCCGCCAATAAAACGGAGCTGGCCCTTACCGGCATCGAACTTGTATGAGCAGGTACCGGCGTAGTTATTGCTCTTGATATCCGTTTCAACGTTCGAAAACGCGCCATTCCACGACGCGCCAGGGGCGGTATGGGCACCCCACGGCTGCGAATAGTCGACCATGCAATCGACGCCCTGCACGACCTGAGCCTTCACGCCGATGCGCGGCACCCAATAAGGCTCAGCTCCGTCGGCAGTAGAACTGAGAAAATTGAAGCCCAACGGCCCCGTTGCATTCTTGTACTTGCGATCCGGCATCACATACGTCGCTTCTGCCTCCGTCGCGACCGGCGCCGGATCGAAAAGCAGATCAATGTCGTAGCCGCCGCGCTCCAGACCGCCGGCATGCGCTGGGTTCATCGCGGCGCCGATCAACGCGATCGAAAAGCAGCCTGCCCCCGCCAGAGCTTTGAGCCGCAAAATATTCATGGAAATCCCTCCCCGAAATACAAGTGGCTCAAGCTAGAACCAATTCGGGTTAATGACGCAACAACGATTTCAAGAGCTGTACATGTACATCTTGACAGCGCGTATTCTTGCTATGGTGGCTGGCGCCACAATTGGCCCCGAAATCGCACCGATAGACGCCTGACAGCTAAAAAAAATCCGCAAAAACCACCCAAAACAGACCAAAAACAGCCCTTTTTGGGTATAGCGGCCCCCATTGTTACATTATGGCAACAATGGGGCGCAAACTTTCCGTTTACGTCAAAATTAACGTAGCGGCACGGCCATTTTCGAGGCAGCTAACGTACCGGAAAGCGCCTCTCCCCGGTGCCGAATCTTGGCCGTCAGCCGGCGTCGCGGACCCTGGTCAAAGCCACCGAAAGCTTCTCCTGCGCCTCACGATATTCGGCGAGTTTCTCACGCTCGGCCTCGACCACCTCTTCCGGCGCATTGGCGACGAACTTTTCGTTCGACAGCTTCTTGTGCAGGCGCGCGATCTCCTCGGTGACCTTCGCCAGTTCCTTCTGCAGCCGCGCTGCCTCGGCCTGGAGGTCGATCAGRCTGCCGAGCGGCAGGCTCACCGTCGCCTCGTTGAGCACGATCTGGGCCGAGCCTTTCGGCGGCGCGTCGGCGAGCGCGATATCGCCGACACGCGCCAGCCGCTTGATCGCCTGGGCGTGGCGCTCCAGCCGCTCCTGCGTCAGCGTATTGGCGCCGATCACCATCAGCGGCGCGATCGCCGCCGGCGGCACATTCATTTCCGAACGCACCGAGCGGATGCCGGAGACAAGATCGACCAGCCAGTTGATGTCGGCGGCGGCCTCCTCGTCCTCGAAGTCGGGCGACGGCCAGGCGGCATGGCAAAGCAGCGAGGAGCGCTCCTTGCCCTCGCCCGCGGTCTGTGCCCAAAGCTCCTCGGTCATGAACGGCATCATCGGATGCAGGAGCTTGTAGATCTCGTCCAGCACGAAGGCGACGCAGGCCCGGCTCTCCGCCTTGGCGGCTTCGTCCGTGCCCATGAACACCGGCTTCAACAGCTCCAGATACCAGTCGCAGAACAGGTTCCAGACAAAGCGGTAGGCCGCGCCCGCGGCCTCATTGAAACGATAGCTGGTGATGCCTTCGGTGACGGCACGCGCCGCCCGCGTCAGCTCGGTCAGGATCCATCGGTTGACCGGCAGCTTGGCGTCGTTCAGCCAGAAAGCGTCGTCGCGCGCGACTTCGTTCATCTCGGCGAAGCGTGTCGCGTTCCACAGCTTGGTGCCGAAATTGCGGTAACCGGCGATGYGGGCCGGATCGAGCTTCACGTCGCGCCCCTGCGCCGCCATGACGGTCAAGGTGAAGCGCAGCGCATCGGCGCCGTATTCGTCGATCAGCTCGAGCGGGTCGATGACGTTGCCTTTCGACTTCGACATCTTCTGCCCGTTCTTGTCGCGCACCAGCGCGTGGACGTAGACCGTGTGGAACGGCTCCTCATCCATGAAGTGCAGGCCCATCATCATCATGCGGGCGACCCAGAAGAAGATGATGTCGAAGCCGGTCACCAGCAYGTCGGTCTGGTAGTAGGTCTTGAGCTCCGGCGTCTGGTCAGGCCAACCGAGCGTCGAGAAGGGCCACAACGCGGACGAGAACCAGGTGTCGAGCACATCCTCGTCGCGGGTCAGGATCTCGCCCGGTTGGAAGTTTTCGAGCTTGTCCTCGACCCAGGCCTTCCACGGCCCTTCCAGCGCCAGATAATATTCAATAGCGGCAGCAAGCGCCTCCTCTTCTGTCTTTTCGACGAAGACATGTCCGTCCGGGCCATACCAGGCCGGGATCTGGTGGCCCCACCAGAGCTGGCGCGAGATACACCAGGGCTGGATGTTCTCCATCCAGTCGAAATAGGTCTTCTCCCAGTTCTTCGGAACGAAGTTGGTGCGCCCCTCGCGCACAGAGGCGATCGCCGGCTTGGCGAGCTCGGYGGCGTTGACATACCACTGGTCGGTGAGGAACGGTTCGATCGGCACGCCGCCGCGATCGCCATGCGGCACGGTATGCCGGTGCGGCTCGACTTTGTCGAGGAATCCGCCGGCCYCCATCAGCTCGACGATCTTCTTGCGGRCAGTGAAACGGTCGAGCCCATCGAGCTCGTCCCACATGGCCTGGCGCGCCGGCGTCACCTCGAGGCCGGCAAGAAAGTCCTCATTGTCCTTCAGCTTGATAGCCGCCTCGACCGTCAGGATGTTGATTGCCGGCAATTTATGGCGCTTRCCGACCTCGAAATCGTTGAAATCGTGCGCCGGCGTGRTCTTGACCGCGCCGGAGCCTTTCTCCGGATCGGAATACTCGTCGGCGACGATCGGTATCTTGCGGCCGACGATCGGGAGCACGACGTTGCGGCCGACCAGATCGGTGAAGCGCTCGTCATCCGGATGCACGGCGACAGCCGTGTCGCCGAGCATCGTCTCGGGACGCGTCGTGGCGACCGTGATGAAGGTCTTCGGGTTCTCGGGGTCGAACGCCTCGCCTTCGATCGGATAGCGGAAGTGCCAGAGATTGCCGTTCACCTCGTGCTGCTCGACCTCGAGGTCGGAAATGGCGGTGAGCAGCTTCGGGTCCCAGTTCACAAGGCGCTTGTCCTTGTAGATCAGACCTTCCTTGTAGAGCGTGACGAAGACCTCCAGCACCGCCTTGGACAGGCCTTCGTCCATGGTGAAGCGTTCGCGCGACCAGTCGGCCGAGGCGCCGAGGCGCTTCAGCTGGTTGAAGATCGCGCCGCCGGATTCGGCTTTCCACTCCCAGACTTTCTCGATGAACTRCTCGCGCGTCAGATCGCGGCGGTGGATCTGCTTTTCCATGAGCTGGCGTTCGACCACCATCTGCGTGGCGATGCCGGCATGATCCATGCCGGGCTGCCAAAGCACGTTCTTGCCGCGCATGCGCTCGAAGCGCACGAGAATGTCCTGCAGCGTGTTGTTGAGCGCATGGCCCATATGCAACGAGCCGGTGACGTTCGGCGGCGGGATGACGATGGTGAAGGYCTCGGCCCCTTCCTCCGCGCCGGCGCCGGCCCGGAAGGCGTCAGCCTCTTCCCAGATTTTGGCGATCTTCGRCTCGACGGCTTTGGCGTCGTATGTCTTTTCAAGCATGGAGGAAATCCGAACTGTCGGGAACAAGCGTCCGGTGTAAATCGGAAGGTCTTGGCCGAGTCAACCGCGAGAGCTGCGATCGCTCTCACAGATAGGCCGGCCGTGGCCGGCGGCAATCCCAGCCGGTTCCGCAATGGCGCGCCCGGCTGGTGCAAGCCGCCGGCAGATCACTTTGCCTGAACCGCTTCCACGCGACGGCGGCCTCAAACGAAAGCGCCGCCCCAAGGGCGGCGCTCTAAGCCTGCGTGTTCCGGCGGCTTACTGCGCCCCGCGCGCCACGCGCTCGATCTCCTCGCGCACCAGCCTTTCGACCAGCGTCGGCAAATTGTTGTCGAGCCAATCCTGCAGCATCGGCCGCAGCATCTCCTCGGCCATCTCGTCGAAGCTCTTCTTGCCGCGGCTGGCAAAAGCGTCGGAAAGCTCGCCGAAGGCCGCAGCGACCTGCCGGCCCGTATGCTCCGAAAGGATCGCGGGCCGCGCCGGCTGCGCCTCCGGTTCGGATGCCCGGGAGCCGCCGGCTTGCGCGGAAGCGTCCGCCGCCCGAACCTCTTCCTTGTCGATCTCGACCTTCTCGATCTCGACCCACGATGCGGCTTCCGGCGCCCGGGCGGTCGGCTTCGCGGTGACCGTGCTGCCGCCCGCCGCCGCGATTTCCCGCCGCCAATCGGTGACAATGGTATCGGCGGTCTGCGGTGCGTTTGCCGCCGCAGGCTTGCTCGCAACCGGCGACGCGCTCGACTGAGCAGCGCTCCTGGCCCCGACCTCCGACAAGGTCGCCGGCGCGGGCGCCGCCTTGACCGGCTCGTGGCGAGCCTCGGCGCGCGCCGGCGCCGGATCGGTCGCGGCAAGCTGGGCCTGGACCTCCGCCAGCGTCACCGGCTTGCGGGCGTCGGCGTGCAATTCAGAGCGAAAGGCGTCAACCTCGACATTCGGTACGGACGCGAGAGGCACGGCAGCGGCGGCCGGCTCCAGGTCCTGGCGCAGCTCGCCAGCCTCGGCCGGCTGCTTTCGCCCGGTGTCGCTGTCTTCGATGATCCTTCGGATGGAAGCCAGTATCTCTTCCATGGAAGGTTCGCGCTGCGCGCTGCTTGCCGTCGCCATCGTCACATCCGCCGCCCTAGTGACTTGCCAAAGAACCAGACCATTCAAGCACTTGACCTGCTTTAGGCCTTGACCCGTCCCAGAATTCCGTTCCTGCCCGGTATGGAATTCGAATCAATGGAGACAGCGTAACCGACCGATCGTCATCCGAGAATCCCCAATCTGGGGGCTCGTTGGATTTCAACAGATTAGGCGAAGCGCAGCCCCGTCAGCCGTCCGGAAAGACAAACGCCGCGCATCCAACAGATGCGCGGCGTTTGTCGAAGCTTGGGTCTGAAATCAGCGCCCGTCAGGCGTGCGCAGGCCGTACCATTTGTCCTTGACGGCGTTGTAATGCTCTTCCGGCCTGTATTTGGTGACCGCCAGACCAAGGCGATCGACCGACAGGCGGCCCATCGCTGACAGGATGGCGTAGCTCGCCACGACCACGTCGCGCTCGGAGCTAGCCTGGTTGRTCTTGGCGGTGATGACGGCATTCTGCGCGTTCAAGACGTCCAGGGTCGTGCGCTGGCCGACATTGCGCTCCTCGATGACGCCGTTGAGCGCCAGTTGCGCGGCATCGATGACCTGCCTGTTGGCATCCACGCTTTGGCGCGCGGCGACATATTGCGTCCAGGCCGAAACCACCGCCTGACGCACCTGGTCGCGGCTGACATCGACCTGGATACGGGCCTCGCTGAGCGATTCCTTGTTTTGCCGCACCAGTGCCGAGGTCCTCCCGCCCGAATAGATCGGAATGGTGAGCGTGGCGCCTATATTGGCCGAGGTTGAGGTGCCATTGGTTCCGGTGAGATCGGGAACGGAGTGGCTGTAATTGTCAGAAACGCCCGCGGAGGCCGTCACCTGCGGCAGCAGCGCGCCTTCCGAAGATTTCACCGAGAACGCCGCCGCATCGACAAGATGCTGGGTGGCAAGGATCGCCGGATGCTCGGCGGAAGCGACGGCCAAGGCCGAATCGAGGTTGCCCGGCAACAGCTTGCCCAGCGGCGAGGCCGCCTTGAGCTTGCCCGGCTCGTCGCCGACGATCTGGTGGTAAGTGGTCGCGCTCGCCAGCGCCGTCGCGCGGGCGGCGCTGAGCTGCGCCACGGCCGTGGCGCGCGAGGCGTCGGCCTGGGCGACGTCCGTGCGGGTGCCCTCTCCGACCTCGAAACGCGAGCGGGCGGCGCGCGCCTGCTCGGTCAGGAACTGCAGGTTCTGTTCGGTCAGCACCGCGATCTGGCGGTCGCGAATGACGTCCATATAGGCGCTCGCCGCATTGAACAGGATGTTCTCTTCGGTGTTGCGCAGGCTTTCGACCGAAGCTTTCACCTGCGATTCGGCGGCGGCAACATTGTTCTTGGTCTGAAACCCGTCGAACAGCGTCTGGTTGATCTGCACGCCGAAACTGCCAGTCGTTATGTTCCGAGTGATGCCTTGCCCGTGGGTACTGGTGTAGTCGATGCTGCTCGAACCGGTGACGGTCGGGCGCCAGCCCGACTTGGCGATGGCAACGCCCTCATCGGTGACACGCACGCCGGCGCGGGCGGCGTTGAGCTGCGAATTGTATTGGTATGCTTTGGCGAGGGCGCCCGTGATGGTCTCGGCGGAGGCGGCCAGCGGCGAAAGCGCCGTGGCCGAAACAAGGATAGCTACTAAAACACTCTTGCGTAGAGGCGGCACGTTATTTCCCTCATTCGTTTTGCATGGGAACCACGCCGCGATAGCCTACCCTTACGGATCGGCCAGCGCCGCGTTGTCTATCGTTCCCCCGCTGACAGCCTTCCGGAAACGCTCGGTTAACCAAATCAGCAACGATTGTCAGGCGCAAGCGATCATGACAGCGCCTTCGCTGCAAGGCAAAAACGCTCAGAATTCAAACGCGTGAGCACGTTCAAAGCCCGGTAGTGGCTTAATTGCCGCATTAAAGGCCCGCCTTCCGGTTACAACCCCCCCTGCTTTGAAAAACAGCCGGGCCACGCCAGAGTTGCCCCGTCCTTCGACCGCAACCAGGCGTCCATCTTCCGCAAGCTGGTCGAGCAAGGCCTGCGGCACTTCCTCGACGCTGCCGCCGATGAAGATGACGTTGTAGGGCGCTTTAGCGGCATGCCCCTGCGGCAGCGGCCCGGTGATGACCGTGACGTTCTGGCAGCCGAGGTTGGAAAGCGTGGATTTGGCGGCCTCCGCCAGCGCGGGATCGCTCTCCAGCGCCACCACGGACCGCGCCAGCCTGGACAGCAATGCGGCGGAGTAGCCGGTGCCGCAACCGACATCGAGCACCGAATCGTTCGCGTCGATCTCGRCCAGCTGCAAAAGCTTGGCGAGCGGCGACGGCTCCATCAGATAGCGCGCGCCGCCGCCATTGGCGCCGTTGGAAATGCGGATGTCCTCATCGATATAGGCCAGATCCTGCTGTCCGGCGCCGACGAAGGCCTCGCGCGGAACGGTCAGCATCGCTTCGATGAGCGGCGCGCTGGTGACATCGGTTGTGCGGATCTGGCCGTCGACCATCTTCACGCGGCGTTCGGAGAAATCAGCGCTCATGTCCCAACAATCCGCTCCCCGCRCCAGGCACGCGGCCAAAACTTCGACTGGAACCCCGCTCCGGCGCGATTGCGCTGGAGCCCGCAAGCATCTGGAGGCCTCGCCCGGAATCGAACCGGGGTGCAAGGATTTGCAGTCCTCTGCGTAACCACTCCGCCACGAGGCCTCGCAATGCTCCCGGCGTTCCGAGCGAACTCATTATGTTGACGCTCAAAGGTCGTCAAGCGCCCGCGCGTCATTCCCGACGCTTTCGCATGGAGCGGCCAAAGTGGTGATTACCAATCGGTTGTCGGGGGCGCGGCATCGCCGGGGCGCAGCCGCCCCTGTCCCTCAGTCGGGCCGGCGCCGGCGCTCCCACCAGACGACGAAACGCCGCCGGTGGCGTCGGATCATGGCGAATTCATAGGACAGAACCAGGAGACCGAGCGGGACCATCCAGAAACCGAGAATCGGCAGAAAGCCCAGGAGTCCGCCAAGGGTAAGCAGCATGCCGATCGCGATTCGCCAGCCGCGCGAGCGCGGCATGGTGAACTCGCRGCCGAAAACCGAAATCTTGCGCGCCGGGGTGCTGTCGTCGTCAGCTGCCGTCATCCAAAATCAAATCCCATCTGCGGTCCATGCCATTTCAATGCGATAGCCGGCCGCTTTGTTTCGCGCCGATGTGAAGCCCTTCATATGTGTGCGCGCCGAAACGATGCCACATATAGCCGCATTAAAAACTGGAGAAAAATTGCGAATTGCTGCTTTGCAAAGCGGAAAGGTGTTTGCTATAGGCTGCGCCACTCACGTCAGAGCCTCCGTTCCCCGGTAGCTCAGTGGTAGAGCAACCGGCTGTTAACCGGTTGGTCGCTGGTTCGAATCCGGCCCGGGGAGCCAAGTTTTTCAAAAACATATAGATTTCACGGCCAGYCGTCGCGACTTGTCGGCTAGGCGGGTCTTGGCTCGTGGCGGACTTGAGCCGARCATCCTCCGTTTGTATGGCGATAACCTTTGATCGGGCTGATAAGTTCAGTCGCAGCCGGAGCGTTGCGAGCCTTGCCGGTCAGGCCCGGCCTGACTGGTGCTACCCCGCCAGCCTTGCCGGGCCGCTCGTCTTCGAAGTGACGGCCGCTGTCGCCGACTAGGCCTCGTCCTCTTCGATCCCAATACTGTCCCCGTCTCCATGGACCTTGTTCCGATCCCAGTCGTTGGTCTTGTCAGGGGTTTTGACAGCAGCATCTCGGGTTTCGCGTTGCTTGTCCTTGCGGGGTTTGGGACCGGGCAGATCGCGCGATGATTTAGGTTCCATTGAGCTTATCCCTACGGCCGGACACAACTGGCAACGATAACCGGGTCCGAATGTTCCTGTTGTGGGACGGCGCCATCCGATCGCAAGCGTTCATCGCGGCCTGCCAGGCGTACCGGCTGGGGCGGCGCGGGGCGTGGAAGCGATGCGGTTAGGGAAAGGCAGCTCGCTTCCACTGCTCGCCGTCACCGTCGCTCGACGATTCCAGCAACGCAGTACAATCGATCACATCGTGAAACTGGGCGGTTGGGTCAAACCGAAGGCCGCAGCCGTAAGATCGCAGGTATCGCAGCCCTTTCATTTTTTGGAGCCTCGCCTGGCGTTCCTCTTCGCCCGGCAACGGTCGATTTGGGTTTTTGTTCTTTTCCATCAGAGACTGCATGGGCAGCCCCTCCGCCAGTTTCAATCATAACTCAACGATCCTATCGCTCGCCCTGCGACCAGCATCATCCATTTGCAGGCCAATGCCTCGATCAGGGCTGATAGACACACCTTACGAATCGGTAAGGAAGGCGTCCTGCATTCGGATGACGGACTGCTTTAGCGCACATTGATATAAATCCAGCGTTGCCAGTGCGGGCGTATGTTTTTAGTCCAACGCCCCGCCGACCGGCCCGGCAGCCTTCCTGAGCTGGCTTGCCGGGCCGCTCGCTTCACGGGCGCCGCTTCCCCGTCATGGGCCCAATCATCACAGTCCTTGGGCGGCCATCGCAATTCGCCAATCTTGCGACTGGCATTTCTCTTGCTCATCAGTTGAAGCGAACAAGGGAAAGAACGACGTTAGGCCCAACGCAATGGGCATTCAGTCCAAATTGCCGGTCTCAACGACGCCAAATAACCTTGCGAACGGAAGGCAGGGGCACATGGCGGGAAAACGGGCGATTGCAGTCAAAGATTGGTCGTGCGCCATGAGCGACGAGATTGGCCGCGTGGTCTTGGCCATAAACTCGACCGAAGGTGAAACGACCTATGTTCTTATGACAATCTTCCAAGCAGCAAAGATGGCCCAGGAGCTACGGTCGCCAAAGATGGTCCCCCGATACGACATGTAGCCGTCTCCGGCGAAGACACTGAGCAGCACATGAGTGGGGAAATCGGAGCCGGCGATCGGTGCCCGCATGGCGCCCCATTCAGGCGGCCTCATTTCTTCCCACTATTCCGCCCCYTTGCAGCCGGCTACATTAGCTCCTGCTGCGCTAGGCCGCGACTGGGGGATGGCTTGGGGAAATACGAGGGCGCCAATCAGGCCGATCGTTGGCGAAAACGGATGAGACAAGGTCGCCGCTGGCGCCCGTCCGCAAACATGGTGATTTGGACGTTGATCGTGCTTGCGATGACAGTCTCGATCGCGCTGATAGCGCATAAAGCTGGTCGGCTCGGCTAATCGAAGAAAAAGAGCCCAGACAACCGCTACCTCCCAATCCCGCATGGGCCAGATTCCCTTACCCATTGCACCGGCGAATTTTGCTTTGCGGCCTGGCCGCCCTGCCTTAGCCTTCCTTCGCAACACCTTGCCGACAAGCCGATAGCCGGACCTTCATGCCGTGCCCCTGAAAGCCACCGCCCATATCGAGGCCATGTCCGCTTTCGCGCTGGCGAATTTCGGCGGCTTCGACCGGCCGACATTGGCCCAGAACGAGAGCGCCTTCCCACCCAGCCCCAAGGCGATCGAAGCCGGCCGCGACGCCGTGGCGCGCAGCCATCTTTATCCGGACCCGGACTGGACCTTGCTGCGCGATGCGATCGCAAAAACCTATGCGGTCGAGCGAGATCTTGTCCTGTGCGGCGCGGGCTCGATGGAGCTGATCGCCTGCACCATCGCGGCCTTCGCCGGTCCCGGCGCGGACGTGCTCGGTACGGACTATGCCTATAATTTTGCCGCCTCGGCGGCCGCGCGTGTCGGGGCGACCTATGTCAAGGCGCAGGAGCGCGGCTTTGAGGTCTCGATCGACGCCATCCTGGCGGCGGTGACACCCGCGACCCGCATCGTGTTCGTCTGCAATCCGGGCAACCCGACCGGCACGCGCATCAAGAACGTGGAGTTGCTGCGCCTGCGCGCGGCTCTGCCCGGCGACGTTCTCCTGATGATCGACCAGGCCTATGGCGAATTCGACGACCAGGATCCGCAAGCCGTCTTCGCGCTGGCCGGGCGCGGCGACACCGTCGTCCTGCGCAGTCTGTCCAAGGCCTACGGCCTGGCCGGCGCGCGCGTCGGCTGGGGCTTGTTCGCGCCCCAGATCRCCGCCGAAGTGCGCAAGATGCAGAATTCCAACCAGGTCTCGACGGTCAGCCTGGCCATGGCCGTCGCGGCCATCGAGGACCAGGCCTATACGCGCGCGACGGTGGCGAACACGTCGGACATTCGCGACCGCTTCGCGCAAGGTTTGCGGGCGGCCGGATACGAGGTTCCCGAGAGCCGGACGAATTTCGTGCTGGTGCGCTTTGCCGACGCCGCGGCGGCAACAGCGGCCGACAATGCTATGCGCGGCGCCGACATCATCGTGCGCGGYCTCGCCGGTTACGGCCTCACCGATTGCCTGCGCATCACCGTCGGGCCGCAGGACCTCATGGATCGCACGCTGCGCATCCTGACCGCCCTGCGCGGCCGGCAATGCTGGTAGGGGCTTCATCCGAGGGGATTTCATGACGTCAGACGCGCCGTATCTGCCCGCCCGCGATTTCATCGGCTATGGCGAGCGGCCTCCGCAGGCTGAGTGGCCGKGTGGCGCGAAGCTGGCGCTCAACATCGTCGTCAATTACGAGGAAGGTGCCGAATACTCGATCGGCGAAGGCGACGGCGTTTCCGAAACGATCCTGTCCGACCTCGCCGTGTCGCCGGYCGTGCCCGGCTTGCGCAACCGCAACATGGAATCGCTTTACGAATACGGCTCGCRCGTCGGCGTCTGGCGGCTGATCTCACTGTTCCGGGACAAGGGCRTCACCCCGACCTTCTACATTGTCGGACGCGCACTGGAGCTCAATCCGGCCGCCGGCAAGGCGATCGCCGCGCTCGGCAGCGACATCGTCTGCCATGGCTGGCGCTGGATCGACTACGCGCCGCTCACCGAAGAGGAAGAGCGCCAGCATATCGCCATGACGGTGGATACGGTGCGGAGCATCACCGGCATCGATCCGCTGGGCTGGTACACGGGCCGGCCGAGCCTCAACACGAGACGGCTGGTCGCCGAGCATGGCGGCTTCCTGTTCGACTGCGACGACTACAATGACGACCTGCCCTATTTCGTCGATGTCGGCGCCAAGCGGCACCTCGTCGTGCCGCACTCTTTCGACAACAACGACAGCCGCTTTTCGCGCGGTTCAGGCCTGGAGACGGGCAGCCAGTTCTTCGACTATGTCAGCGACGGCGTCGACTGGCTGCTGAAGGAAGGCCAGAAGACCCCGCGCATGATGACGGTGTCGCTGCATTGCCGGCTGGCAGCGCGGCCTGGCCGCATGATCGGGCTGGAGCGTTTCCTCGACAAGGTCACGTCCAACCCCGACATCTGGGTCTGCCGGCGCTCCGACATCGCCCGCCACTGGCTGGACCGGTTCGRCGGCTAAGCCCGACGGCCGGCGCCGTCAGTTYCCCCCGACGACAGGCCCTTACGACCGCAGGCGCTTGCCTTCCGGATCGAAAGGCGGATGCGCGAGCAACACGGCATCGYGCGGCCGGCCCAGAATGGCGACRGTCACCTTGTCGCCGGCCTTGGCGGTTCCGGCCTTGACGTAGCCCATCGCCAGCGACTGCTCGACGAAATAGCCATAGGCGCCCGAAGACACCTGGCCGATCGGCGTGCCGTCGGGCAGGAAGATCGGCTCGCCGCCGGTGGCGTCCGCATCCTTGGCCGAGACGGAAAGCATGATCAATTCGTCTCGCGCCGGCTTCTCGGCGACGGCGAGATAGGCCTCGCGGTTGAGGAATTGCTTGTCCGTCTTGATCAACCTGTCGAGCTTGACCTCTTGCGGCCAGTATTCGGGCGAATATTCGCGGCTCCAGCTGCCGTAACCCTTCTCGACGCGCAGCGACATCAGCGCCCGCGAGCCGACCGGTCCGGCGCCAACCTCCGCGCCCGCTTTAAGCAGCGCGCGGTAGAGCTCGACCTGATCGGCCGCCTTGCAGTGCAGCTCCCAGCCGAGATCGCCGGTGAAGGAGACCCTCAGCGCCACGACGTCGACGCCGGCGACCGTGATCTGGCGCGAGCGCATGAACGGGAAGGCCTCGTTCGACAGATCGTCATTGGTCAGCCGCTGCAGCAGCTCGCGCGATTTCGGCCCGGCGACGTTGAAGCCGCCGAGGTCCTCGGTGCGCGAGCGGAAGGTCGTGCCTGCCGGCAGCGGCACGGAATTGAAGAAGCGCTGATGAAAACGCTCGGCCATGCCCGAGCCGATCACCATGAACTCGTCATCCGCCAACCTGGTCACGGTGAAGTCGCCGGCGATGCCGCCGCGCTTGCCGATCAGTGGCGTGAGGCAGGAGTTGCCGACCTTGGTCGGCATGCGGTTGGCGAAGAGAGCGTTCAGCCAGGCTTCCGCGTCCGGCCCCTTCACCTGGTATTTGGCGAAATTGGAGATGTCGATGATGCCGGCATTCTCGCGCAGCATGCGCGCTTCGCGGCCGACCGGCCCCCACCAGTTCTGGCGCGTGAAGCCGACCGTCTCCTCGCGCGGCTCGCCTTCGGCGGCGAACCACAGCGGGTGCTCCCAGCCGAAATTGAGGCCGAACACCGCGCCCATTTCCTTTTGCATTTCGTAGACCGGCCGCGTCCGCACCGGGCGGCCGGCGGCGCGCTCCTCGTTCGGGAAATGGATCTTGAAACGGTGGCTGTACTGGTCCTGCACGCGGGCCTTGGTGAAGGCCTTGCCGGCCCAATGGCCGAAGCGCGCCATGTCCCAGCCGAACATGTCAAGCGTGGGCTCGCCCTCGATCATCCATTCGGCCGCGAGCTTGCCCATGCCGCCCGACTGCGAGAAGCCGGGAATGATGCCGTTGCAGCAGAAATAATTGCTGAGCTCTGGCGCCGGCCCGAACAGCACGGCGCTGTCGGGCGACCAGATCATCGGCCCGTTGATCACCTTCTTGACGCCCGCGGTCGCGGCCGCCGGCACGCGCTGGACGGCGCGCATCATGTTTTCCTCGATACGGTCGAGATCGTCGGGGAACAGCTCGTGGCCGAAATCCATCGGCGTGCCGTCCTCGGCCCAGAACTTCATGTTGCGCTCATAGGCGCCGATGAGGAGGCCGAGGCCTTCCTGACGCAGATAATATTCGCCGTCGCGATCGGCGACCGACGGCAGGCGCCGGCCCATCGCGGCGATTTCGGGAATGGTCTCGGTGACGAAATACTGATGCTCGGTCGGGATCAGCGGCAGTTGCAGCCCCGCCATGGCCGCGACCTCCCTGCCCCATAGGCCGGCCGCGTTGACCACCCATTGCGTGCGGATGTCGCCCTTCGGCGTGCGCACGATCCAGCTGCCGTCGGCTTGAGCCTCCGTCGCCGTGACCGCCGTGAAGCGATGGATCTCGGCGCCGCGCTGGCGGGCGCCCGCGGCATAAGCCGCCGTCACGCCCGACGGATCGACATTGCCGCCCTCCGGCTCATACATGATGCAGCGTATGCCGTCGAAATCGACCAGCGGGTGCAGCCGCTCGGCTTCATCCCGGCCGACCTCGTAGAAATTCATCTTGTAGCGCCGCGCCTTGGCTTCCTGGAGTCTCAGCTGATGCTCGCGCGCCTCGGTCTGGGCGAGATAGAGCGAGCCCGGCTGGAAGATGCCGCAGCCCTGGCCGGTCTCGGCCTCCAGCTCCTTGTAGAGCGCCATCGTGTAGTGCTGCAGCCGGCTGATATTGGTTGAATCATGCAGGCCGTGGATGTTGGCCGCCGCGTGCCATGTCGAGCCGGAGGTCAGTTCGCTGCGCTCCAGGAGGACCACATCCGTCCAGCCGAACTTGGCGAGATGATAGAGGATCGAGCAGCCGATCAGACCGCCGCCAATGACAACGGCTTGTGCATGAGTACGCATAGTGAGGTTTCTTCCCTTTGTTCGGCGACTTTGTCCGCGCTTCTCGCAGCGCTTTGGGATTTCATTTAGCTGACTGATCGATCCCAGTCGCCGGTGAATTCAGGGGCGCGAGATGCGCCCCTGAATATTGCGTCGATCCGTTCGGTCTAGGCCTTGTCCAGCCAGACCTTGTCCAGCTGCAGTTCGAAGGTCTGGTGCATGCCGAGATTCTTCACATAGGTGGCGTGGTGGCGGTAGAGCGAGCGCCAGAATGCCTGGACGAGAATGCCGGAGTCCTGCAGGATGAACTCCACCTCCTTCATCAGCTCCTTGCGCTTGGCGGGGTCCGCGATGGCCATCGCCTCGTTGAGCTTCTTGTCGAAGTCCGGGTTGGCGTAGCCGGACTCGTTCCACGCCTCGCCGCTGCGATAGGCGATCGCCAGCACCTGGACGCCCAGCGGGCGCATGCCCCAGTCGGTGGTCGACCAGGGATACTTCGTCCAGTCGTTCCAGAAGGACGAGCCCGGAATGATGGTGCGCTTGACCTTGAATCCGGCGTCGCGCATCTGCGCGGCAACGACGTCGGCGGGGTCCTTCACATAGTCTGCATCGTAGGAGATGAGCTCGAACTCGTGATCCGTCTGGCCGGCCTCGGCCATCAGCGCCTTTGCCTTGGCCAGGTCGCGCGGGACTTTCGGCAGCTCGTAATATTCCGGATGRATCGGGCAGACATGGTGGTTCTCGGYGACCTGGCCCAAGCCGCTATAGCCGAGCTTCAGCACCGTCTCGTTGTCGACAGCGAGCTGGATGGCGTTGCGCACACGTTTGTCGTCATAGGGCTTGTTGGTCACATTGGTGCGCAGCACGATCGTGCCGGYGGTGACCACCTGCTCCTTGACCAGGCCCATGCTGTCATAGAGATCGACCGTGCCGCCGACGGTCTGGTAGTTGCAGTCGATCTCGCCGGCCTCGAAGGCGCTGCCGATGRCTGGGTTGGACGCATCCGATCCGTAATCGACCCAGTCGACGCCGTCGAGATAGGGCTCGCCGCCGAACCAGGTGAAGTCCTTGCGCCGCCGGACCGAGGCCGATTCACCGACCTTGTACGAGATCAGCTCATACGGGCCGGTGCCGGGCGTCTTCAGCATATTGGCGCCGTTCTTGTCGAAGTCGCGATGGACGATGACCGCCGGATAGTCGGAGAAGCCCGGGATGATGGTGACGTCCGACTGGCTGCATTTGAGCTTCACCGTATGGTCGTCGACCTTGGTGATGGCGCCCTTGGTCGCCTTTTTCGTAGCGGCATCGATCAGCGAGCCCATGCGCCCGGCCATCGAATTGCCTTCGGCCGCCTTATCGCACCAGCGCTCGATGTTGTAGACGATGTCGTCGGCGTTGAAGTCGTCGCCGTTCGACCATTTCACGCCCTTGCGCAGATGCAGCGTGTATTCGGTGGCGTCGTCGCTCACCTCCCAGCTCTCGACCAGATGGCCCTCGAAGGTGAAGTCGGTGGTGTAGCGGATCATGTAATCGTTGCACTGGCGCATGACATTGGCGATTTCCGACCAGTCCCAGGCGCGCGGATCCTTCATGTCCTTGATGATCATCTGCATCTTCAGGATGCCGCCCTTCTTGCCGGGCACGGGTGCCGCGGCCTTGGCCGGCTCCATCCCTGCCATCGAGTAGGCCAGCGCCGTGGAAGCGCCCATCACGCTCGCCATGGCCAGGAATTCGCGGCGGTCCATCCGGCCGCCGTTGACTTCGGCTGCGTAGCTTTCGATGACCGCCGGGACGCGGTCACCGTTGCTCTTGAACATTGTCATCGTTGTTCTCCGGTTCAGGGCTTTCCGCCCGTTACATTCCCCTTGCGGCTCAGCATGTTAGGGGCGATGCAAAAATCCCGGAAGGGCTCGACCCTTCACAAACCGCAGAAAACCGGCCCTAAAGGCCTAAAAAAACAATGCCATTGTCCTGTCAAATTTTTGAGGCTGAAACGGATGCTATGGCCGCGCGGCGTCTTCCCTGGCCCTGGACAAGATCCATTCCCTGACCGTGCGGGCAATGTTTCCCTTCGAAAGCTGGCTCTCGGTGAGATAGTAATTCCAGGGACTTGGCGGCCGCACCGGAAACGGCTCGACGAGCAGGCCGCGGCGCATATAGGCATGCGCGAGCGAGCGCTGCGTGGCGACGAGGCCCGCCCCCATCGCGGCAAGCTCGAGCGCTATGTTGGAGGCGTTGGTCGACAGGCCCTTGTCGTGGTCTTCCAGGTCGACGCCAAGCGCCTCGGTCACCACCTGCCAGTATTCCTGGCGGCCATGCACGAAGATCCAGTCCACCTTCAGCATGTCCTGAGGCGTCTTGAGAGCATGCTCGCCCTCGAGCATGCCGGGAGCGCAGAGCAGCACGAGTTCGTCGTTCCAGAGCGGGATCGCCGACGGCGGCCTGTCGTCGAAACGCCGCGTTGAGATGGTGATGTCGGCAATCTGCTCGCTCAAGTCCTCCCAGATCGTGCCGTGCAGCACGATCTCGATTTCGKGATGCTTCTTGCGGAAGGCTGCCATGCAACCCRCCAGCCAGTTCTCCGCAAGGCTCATCGGGCAGGATACGACCACCGTGCGGTTGCGCGAGGATGCGACGATCRCCTCGGTCGCCTGGTCGATCTGGTCGAGCGCCTGGYGCAAGGTCGGCAGGAATGCCTCCCCCATCTCGGTCAGCTTCAGGCTGCGTGGATAACGGATGAACAGCTGCCGGCCGATATAATGCTCGAGCGCGCGCACATGCGTGCTGACCGCGGCTTGTGTGTAGCCCAGTTCCTTGGCCGCCGTGGTGAAGCTCAAATGACGGGCAGAGCTCTCAAACGAGCGGATATAGTTCAAGGGGGGCGGCGGCTTCATCCCGGTCTCCTGCTGCGTAGTCGCATAGCTATCGCATGGGCGGACGGCCATTCAATCGCAGACAAGCGACATGGCATCAATATTTTTGGCCAAAGCCGCCAAACTAATCACGTGCCTGCGCGATGAACCCAATTTATTGATGTTGTGGAGAGACAGGGGAGATAAGCGCGTGGCTGTGCCGTCATACCGGCGTGAGGGGCCTGTCGTCAGTTCCGATACGTTMACGCGGCTGGCCGATTTCGTGCTGCGGCGCCCCGCCTCCGTCTTCCCCCAGCCGGTGCTGGAACAGGCGCGCTACCTCCTGCTCGACACGCTCGGCATCGCCATCGCGGCCGGGCCGATGGAAGCGGGCCGGATCGCCCGCGACGCCGCCGTCCTGCTCTACGCCTCCAGTGACGCACAATACTCGGCCCGCATGCTGTTCGACGGGCGGCGCGCCAGCATCGCCGGCGCGGCCTACGCCGTCGCCACGCAGACAGACAATCTCGACGGCCACGACGGCTACAGCCCGACCAAGGGCCATATCGGCGTCGCGGTGGTRCCGGCGCTTGCCGCGCTCGCGGAAGCGAGACCCGACCTCACCGGGCCGGAAGCGCTGGCGTCCCTGGTGATCGGCTACGAAGTCGCCGGCCGGGCCGGCATCGCCTTGCATGCGACGGTGAGCGACTACCATACCTCGGGCGCTTGGAACGCCTTGGGAGTGGCGGCCATCGCGGCACGCCTGCGGCGGCTCGACGAAACGCAATTGCGCGACGCGCTCGRCATTGCCGAGTATCACGGCCCGCGCAGCCAGATGATGCGCGAGATCGCCACCCCGACCATGCTGCATGACGGCTCCGGCCCCGGCGCCCTCGTCGGCCYTTCCGCCGCGGTGCTGGCCGAACGCGGCTTCACCGGCGCRCCGGCGATCACCGTCGAGGCGCCGGACGTCGCKACGCACTGGCAGGATCTTGGCGTCTTCTGGCAGTCGCTGCATCAATATGTGAAGCCCTACCCGATCTGCCGCTGGGCGCATGCGGCGATCGATGCCGTGCGCGGACTTTGCCTGGCGCACAACCTTGCCCCGTCCGGCATCGCCCATGTCCAGGTCAACAGCTTCCACTATGCCGCCACGCTGTTCGACGGCATGCCGGACACGACGTCCAAGGCGCAGTACAGCCTGCGCTTCGCCGTCGCGACCTTCATCCTTCACCGGCGCATCGGGCTGGAGCATATTTCCGGCGCCGGGCTCGCCGACGCCGCGGTCGCGGACATGCTCACCCGCATCACGGTCAGCGAAACCGAGCGCCACAGCGCGCGCTTCCCGGCCGGCCGCTGGGYCGACGTCGTCGTCACGACGACCGACGGACGCGTGCTGATGTCGGGGGACGTGCATGCGCGCGGCGGCCCGGAAGCGCCGATGACCAAGYAGGACGTCGAGGCCAAATACATGGAGTTCGCCGCGCCCGTGCTCGGATCCCGCCGCGCTACTGCGATCCGCGACGCCGTGCTCTCGCTCGACGATCGCGACAGCCGCTTCTCCGATCTCTCGGCGCTGCTCTACGATCCTCCCACGGCTTTGAACTGAGCGCGCAATGCCCCTCAGGCTTCTGAAATACGGTCTCAGTCGGGACTATCCGGTCAGCGGCGACATCCCCGCAACGCCCGAGCTGAAGCCGGCCTACGACGTCGTCATCATCGGCGGCGGCGGACATGGGCTGTCCTGCGCGCATCATCTTGCCAAGTACCACGGCATAAGGAGCGTCGCGGTGCTGGAGAAAGGCTACCTCGCCGGCGGCAACACGGCGCGCAACACCACCACCATCCGCTCCAACTACATCACGCCGGAAGGCATTGCCTTCTACAAGGAGGGCGTCGAACTGTTCGAGCGCCTGTCGCAGGAACTCGACTTCAACGTCATGTTCTCGCAGCGCGRCCAGCTCACGCTGGCGCATAGCGAGGCGACGATGCGCAGTTTCCACATGCGCGCCGAAATGGGCAAGCACATGGGCACGCGCACCGAGGTCGTCGACCAGAAGGGCGTCAAGGAGCTCTGCCCGCTCCTCAACATGGACGATGGCGGCCCGCTCGAAATCCTCGGCGGGCTCTGGCACGCCGACGGCGGAACGGCGCGCCACGATGCCGTCGCCTGGGGCTACGYCGCCCAGGCGTCGCGGCGCGGCGTCGAGATCCACCAGCGCACCGAGGTGCAGGGCTTCGAGGTGGTCGGCGACCGGGTCCAGGCGGTCAAGACGAACCGGGGCCGCGTCGCCTGCGGCCAGGTGCTGATCGCCACCGGCGGCATGAACTACGACGTGGCGCTGATGGYCGGCGTCGAGCTTCCCATCCGCTGCTATCCGCTGCAGGCGATGGTGACCCAGCCCTTGAAACCCTGGCTCGACACGCTGGTCTCGTCGGTGTCGCTGCACACCTATCTCGTCCAGTCCTCGCGCGGCGAGGTTGTCATCGGCGGCGGCTCCGATCCCTATCAGCTTTATTCGACGCGCTCGACGCTCGACATGAAGGAGCATCTCGCCGAGGGCGCCGTCCACCTCTTCCCCTTCCTGCAAGGCGTGCGGCTGCTGAGGCAATGGGCCGGTATCACCGACATGACGCCGGACTACAGCCCGATCATGGGCGCAAGCCCGCTCGCCAACCTCTGGCWCGACTGCGGCTGGGGCACCTGGGGCTTCAAGGCGACRCCTGTCGCGGGCAAGCGCATGGCGCAGACGATCGCCGAAGGCCGCGTGCCCGATATCCTGAAACCCTTTGCATTGGAGCGGTTCGAAACCTTCCGGCTGCTCAATGAAATGGGCGCGACCGCCGCGAGCCACTAGCCATGAAACTTCTCACCTGCCCCATGAACGGCCCGCGCAACATCGACGAGTTCCAGTCCTTCGGGCCGGTGCGCGCCAGGCCCGATCCAAACGCGACCGCAGACAGGGATTGGTCGCGGCATTTGTTCCGCGCCGAGAACCGAAAAGGCATCGTGATCGAGTGGTGGCGGCACGTGCCGAGCAATTATTTCTTCCTGGCCGAGCGCGATCTCGTCAGCAACGAGGTCATCCGTACCTTCGACGTGTCCGAACTGCCGGAGCGCRCATGAACCGGCTGCCCGCCCCCTTTGGAAGCCGGATCGATCGGAGCCGCCCTGTCCGCTTCACCTTCGAGGGCAAATTCTTCGAAGGCTATGAAGGCGACAGCATCGCCAGCGCGCTCGCCGCCTCCGGCCAATGGGTGCTGTCGCGCTCGTTCAAATATCACCGTCCGCGCGGCATCCTGTCGATGACCGGGGCCGACGCCAACGCGCTGGTGCAATTGCCGTCCGAACCGAACGCCGCCGGCGAGCGCACGCCGATCAGCGAAGGGCTGCGGGTCAGCGCGCAAAACGTCAATGGCTCGCTCGAGCGCGACCGCGATGCCGTCATGGACAGGTTCGGCCGCTTCCTGCCGGTCGGCTTCTACTACCGCACCTTCATGGGTCCGCGCCGCGACAGCTGGCTGAAATTCTGGGAGCCGATCATCCGCCGCAAGGCGGGCCTGGGCGTGGTCGACACCAAGGCCCCGCACCGGCATTTCGACAAGACGCACCTGCATTGCGACGTGCTTGTCGTCGGTGCCGGTCCGGCCGGATTGAGCGCCGCGATCGACGCCGCCGAGGCCGGCGCCGACGTGGTGCTGTGCGACGAGAACCCCGAGATCGGCGGCGCGCTGAGCTATGGCCGCTACGATCCGGCGGTGCTTTCCGGCCTGTCATCGCGGCTGGACGCGCTGCCCAATCTCAAGGTGCTGACCGGCACCGTCTGCAATGGCTGGTACGAAGACAACTGGCTGCCGCTGATCGAGGGCAACCGCCTCCATCGGACACGCGCTCGCGAGGTGATCCTGGCGACCGGCTCAATCGAGCAGCCGGCCGTCTTCCGCAACAACGACCTGCCGGGGATCATGCTCGGCAGCGCCGCCCAGCGGCTGATCCGGCATTATGGCGTGCGCCCTGGCACCAGCGCCGTGGTGCTCGCCGCCAATGACGACGGCTACCGGACGGCGCTCGACCTGCTGGATGCGGGTGTGTCGGTCGTCGAGCTGGTCGATCCGAGACCTGCTGGCGAGGCCGGCCCGTTGGAAACCGAACTGCGCGGCAAGGGCGTCACCATCCGCAAAGGCGCGACTGTCGAAGCGGCGGAAGGCACGGTCGGAAATCGCCACCTTGCCCGCGTCCGTGTCGGCGGGAGCTGGATTGCTTGCGACCTGCTGACGGTTTCGATCGGCCAGGCGCCGGCATGGCAATTGCCGTGCCAGGCCGGCGGCAAGGTCGGCTACGATGCCAGCACACAAGCGATGACGATCACGCTTCCGGTAGGCTCGGTCCATCTCGCAGGCGCCGTTGCCGGCGCGGACGAGTTGCAGGACGCAATCGCCAGCGGCCGGCATGCGGCTGCAACCGGGCTTATGCGGCTCGGCCATGCAGTGGCGGTAGAAGGCCMCGTCGCGCCGAAGAGCGTTCGGCCACGCTACGTGCAGCCGATCGTCGCCGATGCCAAGGGACGCGACTTCGTCGATTTCGACGAGGACCTGCAGGTCAAGGATCTGCAGAACGCGACCAAGGACGGCTACCGCGAGATCGAGCTCGTCAAGCGCTTCACCACCGTCGGCATGGGTCCGAGCCAGGGTCGCCATTCGGCGCTGGCGACCGCCCGCATCGTCGCCGAGGCGACCGGCCGGTCGGTCGGCGAAATCGGCATCACCACCGCGCGTCCTCCCGTCGGACCGGAAACGCTCGGCGCGCTCGCCGGCCACCATGAGGCGCTGGAGCGCCGCACCGCGCTGCATGCAAGGCATGTCGCGCTGAACGCCGCGATGAAGCCGGTCGGCGCGTGGTGGCGGCCTTATTACTACGGCAACCCAACCGGCGCCGAGGAAGCCGTCCGCGAGGAAATCCTCGCCGTACGCGAAGGCGTCGGCCTGCTCGACGTCTCCACGCTTGGCAAGCTGGAAATCCGCGGGCCGGATGCCGGCGAGTTTCTCGACCGGCTCTACACGATGGCGCACGCCAACCAGCCTGTCGGTCGCGTCCGCTATTGCCTGATGCTCAACGAGATGGGCTCGGTGGTCGACGATGGCGTCGCCTACCGGATGGCGCAGGATCAGTTCTATGTGACGGCGACCACCGGCGCCGTCGCGCGTGTCTATGCCGACATGCTGTTCTGGAATGCCGAATGGCGCCTGAAGGTGGACGTGCTAAACCTTACCGGCGCGTTCTCGGGCCTCAACGTCACCGGACCCAAGGCGCGCCAGGTGCTCAAGGCGCTGGACAGCGACATCGATTTCAGCCGCGACGCCTTCCCCTATCTCAGCGGYCGCGACGGCATGGTTGCCGGTGTTCCGGTGCGCGTGATGCGCATCGGCTTCACGGGCGAGCTCAGCTACGAATTGCATTGCCCGTCGAGCCTGGCGCCAAGCCTCTGGGACGCGGTGATGGCGGCGGGCCGGCCGCATGGCCTGCGTCCCTACGGACTGGAGGCGTCGCGCATCTTGCGCCTGGAGAAAGGCCATATCCTGATCGGCCAGGACACGGATGCGATCACCACGCCTGACGAGCTGGGCTTCGGCTGGGCGGTCTCGAAGAAGAAGCCGTTCTTCGTCGGCAAGCGCTCCATCGAGATGCGCGCAAGGCTCGGCCAGACCCGCAAATTGGTCGGGCTTCAGTTCCCTGCCGGCGCCCGCAACATCCCCGGCGAAAGCTGCCTGGTGCTGCGCGGCGGCGCCCCTGTCGGCCAGATCACGTCGGTTGGGTACTCGCCGTCGCTCGGGCGCCACATCGCGCTCGCCTATGTCCATGCCGACGACCAGGCGGAAGGCAGCCGCGTGACGGTGAAGTGCCGCGACGGCGAACTGGTCGAGGTCCCGGTCGTCGCCCATGCCTTCTTCGACCCGACCAACGCGCGGCAGGAGATCTAGATGGCCGCCGGCACCGCGACGCGCGTCTACCCCTTCATGCCCGGCGGCGCGGCCGACGGCACAAAGCTGATTTCCGGCGCGGTCGTGCTGAGCGATCTCACCGACAAGCCGCGCTGCGGCCTGAAAGGCGGCGGCAGCGCCGCCTGGCTTGCCGCGCAGGGTGTCAAGCTGCCCGCCGTCAACCGCATCGGCGACCATCGCGGTATCCGGGTCCTGCGCCTCGGCAACGAGGACATCCTGCTTCTCGCGGAAGGCGCGGAGGCGACTCTCGCCGAAGTTAAGGCCGCCTGGCATGCCGCACCGGCGCCGAAAGGCTATTCGTCATGGCGCGAGGAAGGTTGGGCCTGGATGCGGCTTTCCGGTGCCCGCCTTGCCGAAGCGATGAGCAGGCTTTGTGCGCTAGACCTCAGACCCCAGAAATTTGCCGACGACGATATCGCGCAGACCCGCGTCGGCCATATCGAAGCCGTGACGTTTCGTTCGCCGACGGGTTTCGACATACTCTTCGACATCACCGCTTCGGCCTACTTCGCCCGCGCCRTCGCGGCGGTGGCCGGCCACACAGACCAGCACAGAGGATAGTCATGACCCGCCCGCAAGGAACCATCGCCCCGATCCTGACGCCGTTCGAAGAGGACGGCCGCATCGCGCGCGATCTGTGGATCTCCCACGCCAAATGGGTGCTCGGCCAGGGCGCGCATTTCCTCTCGCCCTTCGGCACGACCGGCGAAGCGCTGTCGGTGTCCTTGCGCGAGCGCATGCAGGCGCTGGAATGGCTGGTCGAGGCCGGCATCGCGCCTGACCGGCTGATGCCCGGCACCGGCGTCACCGCCCTGCCCGAAACGGTCGAACTGTCGGCGCATGCCGTCGGCCTCGGCTGCGCCGCGGTGATGGTTCTGCCATCCTTCTTCTATACCGGCGCCGGCGACAACGGTCAGGCGCGCTACTACAGCGAGCTGATCGAGAAGGTCGCAAAACCTTCGATGCGCGTGATCCTCTACCACATCCCGCAGAATTCGGGCGTGCCGGTCAGCCCCGCTTTGACAGCTAGGTTGAGCAAAGCATTTCCGGACACGGTCGTCGCCTACAAGGATAGCGCCGGCGACTGGAACAACACCGCCGCCGTCATCGCCGCCGCGCCAGATATGTCCGTGTTCCCAAGCTCCGAGGCGCAGCTCACCAAGGGCCTGGCGAGCGGCGCGGCCGGCTGTATCTCGGCCACCGTCAATCTGAACGCCGCCGCCATCCGCCGCCTCTATGACGCGGCCCGCAAGGGTGAGGACGTCGCCGAGTTGGATGCCGCCATCAAGGCGTTCCGCAAGGTGATCCAGGATGCCGGGCTGATCCCGGCGATGAAGGCGGTGCTTGCGGTCAAGTCCGGCGACCGGCGCTGGCTGAACCTGCGCGCGCCGCACGAGAATGCGATGCTGGAGAACGGCCAGGCGCTGCTTGCCGCGCTCGGCAGCGCCGCCGATCATATCGGCCGTAGCTGATATCGCGATGTCGGCGCGCCCAACGATCATCCTGCACACCGACAAGCCGGCGGGCGCGCTAGCCGTGCTCGCCGAGACGCACCCGGACCTAGATGTCCACGCCTGCGACACCTATGCCGGCCTTCCGGCGCTGATCGAACGGACCGCCGCGGAAGTGGTCTATTCGATCCGCTTTGATGGCACACCGCGCTATCCGCGCCAGGCCCTGGTCGAGAGCCCGACGGTGAAATGGGTGTCGATCGGCGGCTCCGGCACCGACCATCTCGGGCGCTGGGATCCGGCGCATGTGACGGTGACGAATTCAGCCGGCGTCGCCGCCGGCATGCTGGCCGAATATGCGCTCGGCGCCATGCTTTCCTTCTCGCTCGACCTGCGCGGCTTCGAGCGCCGCCAGCAGGCCCGGCAATGGGGCGGCGGCCGCGTCGAGCCGATCGAGGGCAAGACCGTCCTCATCATCGGCCTCGGCAAGACCGGCGAGGCCGTGGCTCGGCGAACGCATGCGAWGGGCATGCGCACGCTCGGCATCCGCGCTCGACCGAAGCCGATGCCGTCGCTCGACGAGGTGCATGGCCCCGACGCGCTGCTGGCATTGATCGGCCGCGCCGACTTCATCGTCTGCTGCGTGCCTTTGCTGCCCAGCACGCGCGGCCTGCTTGGCGAAGCCGCGTTCGCGGCGATGAAGCCGTCCGCCGTGCTGATCGACATTTCGCGTGGYGGCATCGTCGAAGAGGCCGCGCTGCTGAGCGCGCTCGACGGCGGACGGATCAAGGGCGCGGCGCTCGACGTCTTCGCGACCGAGCCATTGCCGGCCGAGCACCCGCTCTGGGGCTACGGCAACGTCGCCGTCACGCCGCATTGCGCCGCCGTCTATGACGGCTGGGACATCAAGTCGGTGCGCATGTTCGCCGACAATCTGGCGCGCTACCGCAAAGGCGAACCGCTGGAAAACGTGGTCAATCCGGAACGTGGGTACTGAAGCCCCGGAGAGGAAGAATCCTATGTCACAGGACAGGCGCGGCGGGGGCCGCCGATCGAAGCTCGGACGCAGCGGCGGCGGCATCGCGCAACTGCCGTGGCAGAGCGTCAGGAACCCCTACCCGCCCATGCAGCTCCTCGACGGAGAGCGCATGGAGCAGTTGCACAAGACATCGATGCGCATCCTGTCGGAACTCGGCATCCGCGTCATGAGCGAAAAGGTGATGGACCTGTTCGCCAAGGCCGGTGCCATCGTCGACCGCGACAGCAACACCATCCGCATCGACGAGAGCATCGTCACCGAGGCGCTGCGCAATGTTCCTTCCTCCTTCACGCTGACCAGCCGCAACMCGGACAAGCAGGTTGAATTCGGTGGCAATTCGCTGGTCTTCGGCCTGGTCGCCGGACCGCCCAATGTGCATGACYGCATCAACGGCCGCCGTCCAGGCAACCTGCCCGACTATCAGAACTTCATCCGGCTGGCGCACCACTTCAACGCCATCCACATCATCGGCAACCAGGTGGTGGCGCCGATCGAATTGCCGGCCAATTCGCGCCATCTCGACACCTATCACGCCAATCTGACGCTGAGCGACCTCTCCTTCCACTGCACCGCGATCGGCCGCGCCCGGGCCATGGATGGCATCAACATGATGGCTATCGCGCGCGGCATCTCGGTCGAGGAGATGCGCGCTTCGCCGGGCGTCACCACGATCATCTCGATCAACTCGCCGCGCCTGTTCGACGACGCGAYGGCGGAAGGCCTGATCGCCATGGCCGAGCACAGCCAGCCGGTCACCGTCACACCCTTCACGCTGATGGGCGCGATGACGCCTGTGACGCTTGCCGCGGCGCTTTGCCAGCAGAATGCCGAGGCGCTGTTCGGCGTGACCCTGACGCAGCTCGTCAATCCCGGCACGCCGGTGATGTACGGCGCCTTCACTTCCAATGTCGACATGAAGTCGGGTGCGCCGGCCTTCGGCACGCCGGAAAACGCCAAGGCCAACATCATCGCCGGGCAACTGGCGCGGCGCTACAACCTGCCCTACCGCACCTCCAACGCGAATGCCTCCAACGTCGTGGACTTGCAGGCGGCCTATGAGACGGAGATGGCGACATGGGGCGCGGTGCTCGGYGGCGCCAACCTGATCTATCACGCCGCCGGCTGGTTGGAGGGTGGCCTGACGGCGTCCTACGAAAAGCTCGTGCTCGACGTCGAGATCCTGCAGAACATGATGGAGTTCCTCCGGCCGCTGCCGTTCCAGGAGGACGACCTCGGCTTCGAGGCGATCAAATCGGTRCCGGCCGGCGGTCATTTCTTCGGCGCTGAGCACACCATGTCGCGCTACACCACCGCCTTCTACCAGCCGATGCTCTCCAACTGGCAGAACTACGGCGCCTGGCAGGGAGCAGGCGGCAAGGACGCCTTGGAGCGGGCGACCGAGCTCTGGCAGCAGGCCCTGCACGATTACGAGGAGCCGGTGATGGATTCCGCGATCCGCGAGGAGCTCGACGCCTATGTCGCGCGCCGCCGCGAAGAGATCGCGGCCAATCCGGAAGCTTAGGAAGTTCAGCTAATGCCTTATGATCTCGTCATTCGTCACGCGACGCTGATCGCCGGCGACGGCTCTAAATCCTTCGAAGCCGATATCGCCGTCACCGGCGACCGCATCGCGGCGATCGGCCGACTGGACGAGGAGCGAGGCGTCGAGGAGATCGACGCCAAAGGTAAGGTGGTGGYGCCTGGCTTCATCGACGTGCACACCCATGACGACGGCGCGCTGCTTTCCCCACGCGGCATGGACCCGAAGATCAGCCAGGGCGTGACGACGGTGATCGCCGGCAATTGCGGCGTCAGCCTGGCGCCGCTGCTGYTCGACAAGACCCCGCCGCCGCCCTTCACGTTGGTCGGCGGCCGCGAGAATTTCCGCTTCGACCGGTTCGCCGACTATGTCGCCGAGCTGAGGCAGCGCGGCATCGCCACCAACGCCGCCCTGCTCGTGGGCCACACCACCTTGCGCCAGCGCTGCATGCCGGTGACCGATCGGCCGGCCAATGAAGCGGAAACGGCGGCGATGCAGGAAGCGGTCGCCGAGGCCATGGCCGAAGGCGCGTTTGGCCTCAGCACCGGGCTCGACTATCCGCCGGCCGTCAACTCCTCGACGGAAGAGGTCAAGGCGCTGGCCGCCACCGCTGCGCAACTCGGCGGTCCTTATGTGACCCATACGCGCAACTATTTCGAGACGATGGACGAAGCGATCGAGGAAGCGATCGACATTGCCGATCATGCCGGCGGCAAGCTGTTCATCTCGCATCACCAATGCACCGGCCGCGCCAATTTCGGCAAGAGCCGGCCCTCGCTCGCACGGATCGACCAGGCACGCGAGACGATGGACATCGGCATGGACGTCTACCCCTATGCCGCAAGCTCCACGGTGCTTCGCCTGGAACGCTGCGACACCGGRCTCAAGATCCTCATCACCTGGTCCGATCCGCATCCGGAGATGGCCAGGCGCGAGATCGCCGACATCGCCCGCGAATGGAACTGCACCGAGCGCGAGGCGGGTGAGCGGCTGCTGCCGGCGGGCGCGGTCTATTTCCAGCTCGATGAGGATGACGTGCGCAACATCATCGCGCATCCGCGCACAATGATCGGCTCCGACGGCTTGCCGCACGACATCCACCCGCATCCCCGCCTTTGGGGCACGTTTCCGCGCGTGCTCGGACATTACGCGCGGGATATCGGCCTGTTCAGCCTGGAGGAGGCCGTTTTCCGCATGACCGGCCTGCCCGCGCGTGAATTCGGYATCGAGCAGCGCGGCATTCTGGCCGAAGGCAATTTCGCCGATCTCGTCATCTTCGACCCCGAAACGATCATCGACACCGCCACCTTCGAGGAACCGCGCCGGCCAGCCGCCGGCATCGACCATGTCTTCGTCAACGGCGTCTCGGTCTGGCGCGGCGGCAGGGCCACCGGCGCGCTGCCCGGCGCGGTTCTCAAGCCTTCGGCCTCAAAGACGGCATTCAGGGGCGCATGCGGCTGCGGTGCCGATCACAGTGCCTCGTAAATGCGGTCAACTGTCTCCAGCGTGTAGGCGAACTCAACCGGCCGCGTGCAGCGCCAACCGTCAAAGGGCTGGCCGGCGAGCGCTTTCAATGCCTGGGGCAGACGCAATATGCCACCGCCATAGAGCCGGTTCGCCATGTCSAGCATGCCGGTGCGATGCATGGCTTCCGTCATGCTGCCGCAGGCATCCTTGACCAGCCAGACGCGAAACCCCTCATAGACGGCGTCGAACACGCTCGCGGTCACGCAGCTGTCGGTCAGCACGCCGGCGACCACGAGGTTCTCGACGCCAAGCGCGGCGAGCCGCTGCGAAAGGTCGGTGCTGCGAAAGGCGCTCGGCCAGTGTTTTTGGACGACGATGTCGCCGGGCAGCGCCGCCACCTCGGCGCAGATTGCGGCGCCGTCGCTGCCCGCGACAGCGGAGCGGAACTCCTCAGTGAGAATCTCTTCCTGCCGCGCGTAGCCTACACGCTCTTCCGGCTTCACCCAGGCCTGGGCATGGATGACCGGCACGCCAGCCTCGCGGGCCGCGTCGATCAGCGCGGCGGCATTGGCGAGCACGTCGTCATATCCGACGACCGGCCATGCCGCGCTGGGGCGGTATTCATTCTGCAGGTCGATGACGAGCAAGGCAGTCTTGGCGAGGTTCATGGTTGTTCCAAAGGGTTGTCGAAGTCGGTGACGAAACGCAGGAGCAGCCGGATCGCCTCGTCCAGGTCGGCGATCTCCATGCTCTCATGCGGATTATGGCTGCCATTCTCGTTGCGCACGAAGAGCATGGCGGTCGGAATGCCGGCGCTGGCGAAGGTCGCCGCGTCGTGCCCGGCTCCGCTCGGCACATGCGGCGCCCGCATTTGCAGTTCGGCGGCGGCGCGGTCGAGCCTGCCGATMAGATCCGGCGACATCGTTGCCGGCCCCCAGGTGAAGCGCGGCCCAGGCTCGAAGGTGACGCCGCGTTTAGCGCCTGCCTCGGCGAAAATCTCATGCAGCCTTGCTTCGATCCGCTCCAGGACAGCGGCTTCGGCGCTGCGCACATCGAGCGTGAAACCGAGCTCGCCCAGCACCCGACTGCCGCCATGTTGCGTCGGATCGGACTGCACGCGACCGAAGGTGATCGTCGCTTCATGTCCGCCGCGTTCGAGCGCATCCCATTCAGTTTCGAGCGCGGCGACCAGGTCGGCAAAGCCGAGCACGCTGTCATGCCGGGCGAAGCGCGGCTCGGCGCCGGAATGGGCATAGGCGCCAAGGCATTTGGCGTCGACATAGCGAAACCCGCCGGCGATCCCGGTGACGATGCCGACCGGCGCGCCGGCGGCGGCCAGGCGCGGTCCCTGTTCGATATGCACCTCGACGAAGGCCGCTATCCGGCCAGCATCGATGCCGTGCACGCCGCGCCGCACGGCATCGGGATCGAAGCCTTCCTCGCGCATGTGCTCGGCCAATGTGCGGCCGCTGTCGGACCGCTTGGCTTCGAGCGCCTGCGGATCGAGCAAACCGAGCGCCGCCTGGCTGCCAGGGTAGGAGAGCGGAAACCAGACCGCTTCCTCGGCGCGTGTCGCCAGCACGACGAGGTCGCGCGGCAAGCGGATGCCCTGCCCGACCAGTTCGGCCATCACCGCCAAGCCGGCCACGACGCCGGCGGCGCCATCGAAGTTGCCGCCATGCGCCACGCTGTCGAGATGCGAGCCGATGACGATCGCCGGCAGGTCCGGGCTGCTGCCGCCCAGCGTCAGATAAAGATTGCCGGCAACATCGGTGCGCGCAACAGCTCCGAGCTTTTCTGCTTCCTTGCGCACGAGGTCATGGGCGAAGCGCTCGCCCGGCCCGTAGGCGATGCGTGTAATGCCAGGCGCGTCGGTCGTGGCTTCGGCGAGCGCATCCAGGATGCGCCCCGCCAGTTTCCCACCGGCAGTCAGTGCGGCATTGCTCATGAGGCAGCCTTGCTGGCTTCGGGCGTGACATTGCGCAGCCGGTGCGGCGTGAGATCGTCCAGCGACACGCCTTGCCTTRCAACATCGTCTGGCAGCCCGCGGCCGGCGATCAGGCTGGCGCAGACGCGCGACAGCGCCGGCGACGTCTTGATGCCGTAGCCGCCCTGCCCGACCAGCCAGACGAAGTCCGGAAATTCGTCATCCGGCCCGACCACCGGCGACCCGTCGGCGACGAAGGTTCGCAGGCCCGCCCAGGAACGCGAGACGCGCTGCACTTCGATCGTCGTAGCCCGTTCGAGACGTTCGGCGCCGATCGCGACATCCATGTCTTCGGCAAAGGCGTCCATCGGTTCCGACGGCGTCGCGTCGGCCGGCGAGACGAAGAGCTGCCCGGCATCCGGCTTGAAGTAGAACTCCGCGCCGACATCGTTGACCAGCGGCCAGTCGCTAATATCGACGTCGGCGGGCGCCGGAATGTTGAAGGCGGTGCGGCGCTTCGGCTGCAGGCCGACCGGATGCACGCCCGCCATCAGCGCGATCTCGTCGCCCCAGGCGCCGGCCGCATTGACGATCAGCGGGGCGAGGAATGCGCCCGCTTCCGTCTCGACCCGCCACTGTCCGCCCTGCCGCCCGATGCCTTTCACGCCGGCCTTCGTGACGATGCGCGCGCCCCGCGTCCGCGCGCCGCGCAAAAAACCCTGATGCAGGCCGTTGACGTCGATGTCCATGGAATGCGGCTCGATATAGGCGCCGGCGAGATGATCCCGGCGCAGCACGGGCACGCGYGCGATCGCCTCGGCCGGCGTCATCGCAACGATCGAGGGCACCAGGGCCTGAGCCGCCGCCAGATCCTCGCGCAACAGGTCGAGCTGATCGGCRCGCGCCACGGTGATCATGCCGCGCTTGCTGAGCAGCGGATAATCGCAAAAACCTGTCGGCGGCTCGGTCAGGAAGGCGCGGCTTGCGAGCACGATGCGGCGGATGACGCCRTTGCCGTAATTCTCGGTGAAGCTCGCCGCCGAGCGTCCCGTGGTGTGATAGCCGCAATGGCTCTCGCGCTCGAGCAGCACAACCTTCCTGTCGCGCGAAATCTCGAAGGCCGCACCCGCGCCGGCCATGCCGCCGCCGATGATGATGACTTCGGTCTGCTCGCTCATGGATCCCTCAAAATTGTTGCGCGCGGCACGGCGGGCGGCTCGCCCAGCCGGCCGCGCCGGGCACGATCGCGGGCGCCCCGCCCTTCGACAAGATTCTCGGCCAACGAGTTCTGCAAAGCGCAATCATGCAATGCGAGGTCGGTGACAAGGGGCACCGGCTTGCCGGCGATTGCCATGCCTGTCAGCCGCGCCCAGACGGCGCGCCGCTTGCGCACCTGATGCGATTGCAATTCGCCGATCTCGGCGACCCCGCTCTCGCGCTTGATCTGCAGCACGCCAGCCTCGACGGCCGCGTCGAACAGCTCCAGCCCGCGCTTCGTGCGCACGATGATGCCGTTGAGCGCCTCATCCTCGACAGCCGGGCCGCCGTTCAGCCAGGAATCCGACACCGCGATATCCGCCACCTGCCCGATCGCGTCGGGACAGATCTTGCAGCGTGGCTGGATCATCCATTTGTCCTCGTCTTCCCAGAGCTGCCGGTAGCTGATCTCGAAGGCGCGGCCGTCTTTGGTTTCGATGCGGTTGGGGCCGGGATTGCCGTGGCCTCGGTAGCGGAAGAGAGACAACTCGTCCTCGCGGAGGCCAAAACGCTGCAGCACCTGCTCCGACTTGGTGAGGTCCGAAGCGCCGCCGCAGACGAAGGCGAGCGCATAGCGCATGTGCTCGTCGACACGGCGGTCGAGCCGCGCCAGGTTGCGCACGGCGGTGACGTCGCAGGGCTTGGCGATCAGCGCGAACGGCTCGCCGCGGTCGAGAATATCGTTGAAATCCACCAGCGTCGCCGCCGGGCCATAGCGCGAGCCCGCGCCTTCGAGCACCGAAGCGGCGTCGAAGCTCAGCTTGCGCTCCGTGCGCATCGGCATGGAATGCGAGGCCGCGACATGCAGCACGAACTTGACCCRCCCGGTGTCGAGCAGGAATTGCCCGAGCGCYGTCAGCGTGCCGCCGCCGGAGCCGACAAACCRCACCCTGGGATCTCCGGCGGAACCGAGCACAAGCCGTTCGACAGGTCCCCAGACCGTGTCCGTCAACGCGGCGTCATTCATCTGCGCCGGTGGCGGRCCGGCGATGCGCGTTCCCGGGCAAACGGCGTTGATCTTCGCCAGCGTCGACCTGTCCAATGCACGCCTCGCCACCGGCCGCTCGCGCCCTTCCRGCGTCATCACCATGTCGACGCGACCTGCACCGGCGATCGACCGGCAGAGGCCGCAGCCGATGCAAAGACCGTTCTCGACGATCTCGCCGAGCGTCAGYGGATCGGTCGCCATGTCTCTTCCTTGGCTGGTTTCGATCAGGCCCATCGCGGTTTCAGACAGGTTCCGAGATGCGGCCGTACTGGTCGGGGCGGCGGTAGAGCGCGAAGTTGAAATTCACCTTCCGGCAGACCTCGATCAGATCGAGATCGGCGCGGTGGACGATGACCTCATCGTCGAGCGACATCGCCTGCGCGRCAATCTCACCGGTCGGCGCGATGATGCAGGAACCRCCGATCAGCGCCTGTCCGTCCTCCAACCCGGCTTTGGCGGCGGCGCCGATCCAGAGCGTGTTCTGGTAGGCGCCGGCCTGCATCGGCAGATGGTTGTGGAACATCCTCAGATGCGCCAGCGCCGGCGCTTCGTCGAGCAGCAACGGCGTGTTGTAGCCGAGCAGCGCCACCTCGGCGCCGTTGAGGCAGAGCATGCGATAGGTCTCCGGCCAGCGTCGGTCGTTGCAGATGGCCAAACCGACGCGGACGCCGCGATAGTCGAAGACCGGGAAGCCGAGATTGCCCGGTTCGAAGTAACGCCGTTCGAGATGCGTGGTCGTGCCCGCTTCCGGCTCGCTCGAGCCCGGCACATGCATCTTGCGATAGCGACCGATGAAGGCGCCGTCCGGCCCGACCAAGTCCATCGTGTTGAAATGGCGCGTGCGGTCGTTTTCCTGCGCAAGCTCGCAATAGCCGAGCGCAAAGCCGACCTTCAGGCGCGCGGCGGCATCATAGAGCCGCTGCGTTTCCGGTTCCGGCATCGAGGCCTCGAAGAAGGCGTCGATCTCGGCCTGGTCGTCGATGCGCCAGCGCGGGAAGAAAGTGGTCAGCGCCATCTCCGGAAACACCGCGATCTCGGCGCCGGCAGCCGCAGCCTTCTCGAGCAGATGCACCAGGCGCCCGACCGTCTCGGCGCGCGTGGCCCTGCGCTGGATCGGTCCGGTCTGGCAAACGGCGATGGTCAGGCATCGAGCCATGGCGTCCAATCCTCGACTGGTTTTTTGGAAAGCGCCGGATCGGCCGCATGGCGCGCTACGAAGCGCCCGAACCCCGGCTCGGCCTGCAGCTTGCCGTCGGCGACGACAGGCACGCCGCGCACCAGAACGGTGGTCGGTCTGCCGGTGACCACCTTGCCCTCATAGGGCGTGAAATCGACGCGTGAATGCAGCGCCTTGTGTCCGAGCGTCCATCGCGCTGTCGGATCCCACAGCGCCAGATCCGCGTCGAGCCCGACGGCGATGCTGCCCTTGCGATCGGCGAAGCCATAGATCGAGGCGGCGTTGCGCGCGGTGAGGTCCAGATAACGCTCGAGCGTCAGGCGGCCGGTGAGCAGCCCTTCCGAGAACAGCAACGGCAGGCGCGTCTCGATGCCGGGAATGCCGCTCAGCGTCGTGGTGAAACCGGGCGTCTCGGAGTGCCCGATCTTGTCGGCGAAATAATATGGCGAATGGTCCGACGACCACAGATCGATGCCGCCATCGATCAGATCCTGCCACAGATGCTCATGGCTGCGCGGCGAGCGCGGCGGTGGCGAGAAGACGAAGCGCGCCGCATCGACTGCCTCGCGGTCGAGATCGGCAGCGCCCAGGAAAAGGTATTGCGGACAGGTTTCCGCGATGGCGTCGACGCCGCGCGTCTTCGCCCGCGCTACCTCCTCGGCCGATTGCCATGAGGAAACATGGACGATGGTCATCCGCGCGCCGGTCATCTCGGCGAAGGCCAAAGCGCGATGCGTCGCCTCGCGCTCCATCGTCTCGCTGTGGGCAACGACATGGTAGCGAATGTCGGTGCGRCCGAGATCGATGAGCCGCTGCCGCGTGCGCCGGATCGCGGCGTCGTTCTCGGCATGGACCATGACGATCCAGCCCAGCCGCCGCGCCGTATCGAGAACCTTGAAGAAGCGGTCGTCGTCGACGGCAAAACCCTGATAGGTCATGAACAGCTTGACCGAGGCGATGCCGCGCTGGGCGAGCTGGTCGAGCTGAGCCTCGACATCAGCGCCGGTRCCCATGGTCACCACGGCATGCAGCCCGTAGTCGATCACCGCGCGTCCCRCCGCGCGCTCGAGCGCACGGTCGATGGCGCCGACGGTGGTCATATCCTGGCCGGGCATGCCGAACGGGATGATGCAAGTGGTGCCACCGAAAGCCGCTGAGATCGTGYCGGACTGGAAATCGTCTGCATTGCCCGCCCCGCCCCAGACCGGCTGGTCGAGATGGCAATGCGCGTCGATGCCGCCGGGCATCACCCAGCGGCCGCCGGCATCGATCGACTCCTGCCCGGACAGGCTTTTGCYGATGGCGGCGATCCGGCCGTCGTCGATGCCGATGTCRCACTCGGCCCAGCCGTCGTCGAGCGCCACGCGCCCGCCCTTGATCACCAGTTGATGCATTGGCGTATCCTCGCCGGCCGGCTCAGCCGACCGCCGCCGTCACCATGATCTCGACACGATACTGGTCGCCGGCAAGCCGCGCTTCCACCGTGGCGCGCACCGGCATGGCGCTCTTGTCGATCCAGGCGTCCCAGGCGGTGTTCATCATCTCGAAATCGGYGATGTCGCGGAGCCAAATCTGCGCGCTGAGCAGCTTCGACTTGTCACTGCCGGCCTTGGCGAGAAGCGCATCGATCTTGGCCAGGATCTGCTTGGTCTGGCTGGTGGTGTCGCCGGAAAGGTCATCCGCGGTCAGGCCAGCCACATAGACGGTGCCGTTGTAGCGGAGCACCCGGCAGAAGCGCTGGCCGTTTTCGAGGCGTTCGATCGTCATGCTGTTCCCTTCCGCTGGTTCTCAAGTTCTTGCTTTTGCCTATGGTAAGGAGGGTGCAAAACCGCTGTAAAGCCCGCGCCGCGCCGCGACACCGCTTTCCTTTGCCGGCATGACCAAAAAAATTTAAGCCATAGCCGCGTCAATCTTCGTTTGTGGCAATCGCTGCAAAGTGTAGCTTCTGCCCGGGCTGCCGTCGGTCAACGGTGCCRCCAGGGAGCCGCCGCAGCCGCATTCATGAGGTCGATCGCTCAATCCGCGATGAAGCTCTGGCCGCGATGAGGCTTTGGCACAATGCAGAGCGCTCCCGCGCCATGCTGCCGATCATGGTCGGTATCTGCCTTGCTTGTATCGRCAGCGCCATGCTGACCACCGCCGTGTCGCTGCATCTCGGCAAGCCCGGCATTTCTCCCCAGGTCGTGCAGATCGTGCTGACCGCCTACCCCGTGGGCTTTCTCGTCGGATGCCTGGTCACGCGTCCGGCTGTGGCCCAATACGGTCACGAGCGCACCTTTGTCGTGGTCCTGGTGCTGGCGCTGCTGGCGGCGTTGGGCTTCGTCTTCACCGACTTTCTGCCGAGCTGGATCTGCTTTCGCCTGCTTGGCGGCATGGCAATGGCGTCGCTGTTCGTCGTTTGCGAAAGCTGGATCAACCTCTACGCCGAGCATCACAATCGCGGCGCGCTGTTCTCGATCTACATGCTGACGACGGCGATCGCCGTGCTGCTCGGTCAGGTGCTGGTCGCGCTCGCCGGCCCGCAGTCGCCGCATCTGTTCCTGGTGGCCGCCGCGACTGTGCTGCTGGCGCTGGTCTCCAAATTCGCCGGGGGACGCTGGCCGGCGCTGCCTGCCATCGATCCGGAGCACGCAAGTTCCGCAAGGCCGGTCAAACGTCTCGGCCCGTTGGCGCTGTTCCGGCTGGCGCCGGTAACGGTGGTCGCCATCTTCCAGGGCGGCATCACCAACATGAACATCTTCGTGCTGACGCCGATCTACGGCACGCAGATCGGGCTCTCGGCGGCAACGACCGTCGGGCTCGTGACGACCATCAGCATCGCCGGCATGCTGGCGCAAACGCCCGTCGGCTGGCTGTCGGACCGGTTCGAACGACGCATCATATTGCTTGTCCAAGGCATCCTGTCGGTCACGCTCTGCGCCGCCATCGCCTGGCTCGGCAATTCTTCGGTGCCGTTGCTCTTCGTTCTGTTCTTCATCTACGGCTGCACGGCGCTCACCGTCTATCCCGTGGCGATGGCGTTCGGCGCCTCGCAATTGCACAGCCGGCATATGGTCGGCGCCTCGGGCACGCTGCTCCTGCTCTATTCGATCGGCAATGTCGCGACGCCTGGCATTTCGGCCGGCCTGATGGAGCATATGGGCGCGCCGGCCATGTTCCTGCTTCTGGGCGGCGGCGCCGTGCTGGTGGCGATAGCTGCCTGCTACAATCTTCTGCGCCGGCCGGTCGTCGCGCCGGCGATGCAGGCAGTCGAGGAGCGCGCCTGATGACGGATGCAGCAACGAACCGCCTCGAGCGTAATGTCATCCTGATCGCAGGCGCGGCCAGCGGCATCGGCGCGGCAATCGCCCGCCGCTGTATTGCCGAAGGCGCAAGGGTGGTCTGCGCGGATTATGACCTCAAGCCGGCGATCGAGCTTGCCGAAGCGTTGGGACCAGCCGCCGTCGCTTGCCAGTGCGATGTGACGAAGGCCGAGTCCGCCAAGGCAGCTGTTGAATTCGCGCGGCAGAAATTTGGACGGCTCGACGGGCTGGTGCACAATGCCGCCGCACCCTCGACCAGCGCCACCGTCGTCGATCTCGACGAAAGCGCCTGGCGGCACGAGGTCGATATCGTCCTGACCGGCGCCTTCCTGATGAGCAAGTTCGCCGTGCCGCCGATTGCGGCGAGCGGCGGCGGCTCTGTCGTCTTCATCGGCTCGCAATTCGGACGCGTCGCGACCACCAAGGCCGTCGCCTATTGCGCCGCCAAGGCCGGGCTGATTCACCTCGCCAAGGCGATGGCCGTCGATCACGCACCGGACAAGATCCGCGTCAACAGCCTGTCGCCGGGCGCCGTGGCGACGACGCGGCTGCTGCGCCGGTTCGCCGATTTCGAAGCGGCCAATGCCGGCCTGGGGCCTGCCCATCTGCTCGGCCGCATCGCCGATCCCGACGAGATCGCCGCGGCGGCCGCTTTCCTGCTTTCCTCAGACGCATCCTTCGTCACCGGATCCGACATGCTTGTGGACGGCGGCTATGCAACGCGCTGAACCCGAAACCCTTTCAGAGGAATTCCCATGACCTTGCTCGTCACCGGCGGTACCGGCTTTGTCATGAGCGTGGTCGCGCGCGCATGGCTGGACCGCGATCCCAAAGCCCGCGCCGTGATCCTCGACCGCTCCGGCCTCGACGCGGCGGCCGAAAAGCATTTCGCTCCAGTGCGCGACCGGCTCACGGTGATTTCCGCCGATATCCTCGACCCGAAAGCCTGGTCCGCGAGGCTCGACGAGCAAGGCATCACGGCAATCGTCCATGGCGCGACGATCACGCCGATCTCGCGCGGCAGCGCCACGGAGGCAAAGCGCCAGCCGGAGGCCGAGGACCCGGCCCGCATCGTCGACGTCAATCTGATGGGCACTGTGCGCATGCTGGACTGGGCGCGTACGGGACCCAGCCTCAAGCGCTTCATCTATGTCAGTTCCGGGTCCGTCTACCGCCACAACGGGCCGGACTGGAGCGGCGAACCGCTGCCGGAAGACGGCTATGTCGCGCCGCTGACGCTCTATGGCATCTCGAAATTCGCCTCCGAAATGGTCACCAACCGTTATGCCGACCTGTTCGGCCTGTCGGCGGTCTCGGTGCGGCTCGCTTCGGTCTATGGTCCGATGGACCGCGCCACCGAGAGCCGCAACTTCCGCCACGTCCCCAACCGCGTCGCGCATATGGCCCTGGCCGGCGAGACGATCAGGCCGAACAGCCTGGAACCCGTCGGCGACTATGTCGCCTCGACCGACGTTGCCGCCGCCATTCTCGCGCTGATCGATGCGCCGTGCCTCAACTACCGCCACTACAATATCGGCTCGGGGTCGAGCCAGACCATCGGCGAGATCATCGGCTGGGCAGCCGAACGCGTGCCGGGACTGAAGGCCGAGGTGACGCCGGGCGCAGATGCCAATATCGTTCAGGATGTGGCGCTGAAAGGCGGCATGTGGGGCGCCTATGACATCGCCCGCATCATGCGAGACACCGCATGGCGGCCGCGCTCAGGCAAGGAAGCCTTCCACGCCTACATGGACTGGATTGCCGCCAACGAAAGCTGAGCCAAACCAAGCCGAAGGAGGACGAGAGATGCCGACCGACCTGCAGCAAGCGTCGCAGCCGCGCGACTTTGTCGGCTACGGCCCGCATCCGCCTTTCGTCGTCTGGCCGGGCGGCGTGAAGCTCGCCGTCAACCTCGTGCTCAACTATGAAGAGGGGTCGGAGTACAACTGGCTGGAAGACGGCCGCAACGACAATTGGGGCGAATACAATCTGACCGGCAGCATGCCGGTGCGCGACCTCGGCACCGAGACGCATTACGAATATGGCAGCCGCGCCGGCGTCTGGCGCCTGGCCAGGCTGTTCGACCGCTACGACATTCCGGTCACCTTTTCCGCCTGCGCCGTGGCGCTCGAACGCAACCCGCCCTTGGTCGAATGGATGAAGAGCCGCCGACATGACCTGATGGGCCATGGCCTGCGCTGGATCGACTACACGACGATGGCGCGAGCTGAGGAAGAGCGCCACCTGCACGAGGCGATCGCGCTTTACGAGAAGCTGCTCGGCAAGCGGCCGCTCGGCTGGAACTGCCGCTCGCTGCCCAGCGTCAACACGCGCGACCTTCTGGTCGAGGAAGGCGGCTTCCTCTACCACTCCGATCCCTGCAATGACGACCTGCCCTATTTTCTCGACCACCGGGGCACGGAGATCCTCGTCGTCCCCTACTCCAAGACGCTCAACGACAGCCGCTACCTCGTCGCGCCCGGCTACGGCAATCCGCGCGACTTCGCCGAGGACTGCCGCTCGGCCATCGACTATATGCTCTCAGAAGCCGACGAGATTGGCGGCCGCATGYTGACCATCGGCATTCACGCCCGCTGGACGGGCCAGCCCAACCGGGCATCGTGCCTGCGCGAGGTGATCGAGCACGTCCGAAAGAGCGAGGGCGCCGCCTTCATGCGCCGCGAGGACATAGCCCGCTTCTGGCACGCGAATCATGCCCGCTTCGAGCAGCGCGGCTGAGCGATGTTCGACACGCTGATCCGTGGTGCAACGGTGGTGAACGCCGATGGCCTCGGCCGCGGGGACATCGGCATTGYGGCGGGCAAGGTCGTGGCAATCGTCGCGCCCGGCGAAGCCGCCGAAGCCAGGACGGTCGTCGACGCCTCCGGCTGTTTCGTGCTGCCCGGCCTTGTCGACGCGCATGCGCATCTGCGCGAGCCCGGGCTGACCCACAAGGAGGATTTTTCGTCCGGCACGCATGCAGCCGCATTGGGCGGCGTGACGACCGTGCTCGATATGCCGACCGACGAGCCTTGGACCGCGACGGCTGAGCAGCTCGCGGACAAGATGGCCTTGGCCGAAAATCGCATCCATGTCGATGTCGGGCTGCAAGCCGTGGTCAGCCGCGACCTCTCGCTCGTTCCTCTACTGCTCGATCGCGCGCCGGTGTCATTCGAGTTGTTCACCGCCGACGTGCCGGACGCCTTCCTCTTCGCCACGCTCGACAAGGTGGCCGAAGCGCTAAAAGCGTTCACCGGCGCCGACACGCTGATCGRCATCTCACCCGGCGACCAATCGATCCTGACCGGCAGCTCCGAGCGAGATCGCTCGGGTACGATCACTGCCTTCCTGGTCAGCCGGCCGCCGCTGGCCGAAGCCAACGGCATCGCCCGCGCGCTGGTCGCCGCCGCCTCGGCCGAGGCGAGGATCCATGTCCGCCAGATCAATTCCGAACTGGGTGTCGAAACTTGGAGCCGGCTGCGCGGCATCGCCGACGCCAGCGTCGAGACGACGCCGCAGAACCTGTTCTTCACCGCCGGCGATTACGAAACGCAGGGCGCGAATCTGAAGGCCTCGCCGCCCTTGCGCTCGCCTCACGACGTCGATGCGCTGCGCGCCGCGCTCGGYGCGGGGCTGATCGACATCGTCGCCACCGATCATGCCCCGCATGCGCCGGCCGAGAAGACGGCGCGCTATGCTGCTTTCGCCGACATCCCGGGCGGCATGCCGGGATTGCAGACGCTGCTTCCCRCCATGCTGAGGCTGGTCGACGAAGGGTTTATCGGCCTACCGGACCTGGTGCGCATGTGCTCAACCAATCCCGCCGAGCGCTTCGGCCTCGGYCGGCGCAAAGGCCGCATTGCCGCCGGATACGATGCCGATCTGCTGATCGTCGACCCACGCCGATCCAGCATCATCGCCAATGCCGACCAGGTGTCGCGGGCAGGCTATACGCCCTTCGACGGCTGGACCGTGAAAGCGCGGCTCACAAATGTCTTTCTGCGCGGCCGCGAGATCGTGCGCGACGGGCGGCTGGTCGGTCCGGCACAAGGGAAGATCGTCACCCGGGAGAGCTGAACACCATGGCCCTGCTCGCCAACAAGACCGCCATCGTCACCGGAGCGAGTTCCGGCATCGGCCGTGCCATCGCGCTGAAATTCGCCGCCGAGGGCRCCAACATCGTCGTTGCCGACACGGTCGAGCAGCCGATCGAAGGTGGCCAGAGCACGGYCGAGTTGATCCGCTCCGCCGGCGGCAATGCCGTCCATATGAAAACCGACATCTCCGACTGGAATGCCGTCGACGCGCTTGTCGGCGCAACCGTCGGTCGCTTCGGTCGGCTCGACGTGATGGTGAACAATGCCGCGATCTACACCAGCACCAACCTGATCGAGACCACGCCGGAGCAATGGAACCGCGTCATCGGCGTCAATTTGACGGGCTTCTTCTACTGCAACAAATGCGCCGTCACCCAGATGCTGACCCAGGCGCCAATCAACGACGTCCGCGGCCGCATCATCAACATCTCATCGCAGCACGGCATGGTCGCCTGCCCCGGGGACTTTCCCTATTCGGTGAGCAAGGGCGGCATCGTGCAGATGACGCGCCAGATCGCGGTCGACCATGCCGACGACCTGATCGTCTGCAACGCGATTGYGCCGGGCAAGATCATCACCGGCAAGCCGGGCGTCGCCAACGACCCCGACGCGCTTGACTATTCGCGCCGCCRCACGCCCTGGCCGCGGCTCGGGCAGCCGAACGACGTGGCAGGCGCTGCGCTCTTTCTCGCCAGCGACATGGCGAGCTACGTCACCGGCATAAACCTGATGGTGGATGGCGGCTGGATGGCGGGCTGACAGCCGCCAGCCCGGGCCGCCGCCCGGTATTCGGGGACAGGAACCTTTGCGGAAACCACCCGTTGACCCTGCTGCAAGGGGTCAACGATTCTGGGTTCCGTTGCCTTGGACGCGAAAACCGAAAGAAAAGAGCGCGAAACCGCTCCCGCCGAAGAAGCGCGGGCTGAGCCCCGGTCCGACCAGCGGCAACGGCCGCCGGGCGACGAAAAGCGCGTGGAAAACGGGCGCGACGATGAGCGTTCACAAGACACGCAGGCGAATGACAGTTCGTCGGACGGCAACAGACCCGGCCTCATCAAACGCCATCCCTATATAGCGGCGATCGTCGCGATCCTCATACTGTTGGTCATCGCCGCCGTGGTCATCTGGTGGATCAACGCACGGCAGTATGAATGGACCGACGACGCCTTCATCGACGCCCGCACGGTGACGGTCGGCGCAGAAATTGCCGGACGCATCACCGATGTCGCCGTCACCGACAACCAGCCGGTCGAGGCCGGCGCCGTGCTTCTGCGCATCGACGACAGCGATTATCAGGCCTCGCTCAAACAGGCGCAAGCCGGCGTGGTTGCCRCGCGGGCCGATATCACCAATGTGCAGGCCCAAACCGAGGCGCAGAACGCCAAGATCGATGCCGCCGAAAAGCAGGTGGCGCAGGCTCAGGCGGCGCTCGAATTCGCCAGATCCGAGGACCAGCGCAACCGTGAGCTCCTGGCCAAGGGCACCGCGACGCAACAGCAGGCCCAGCAGGCCGCTTCGACCCTGCGCCAGGACCAGGCATCGCTCGATGCCGCCAACGCCAATGCCGAGGCCGCGAAAAGCCAGGTGGCGGTTCTGCAGGCTCAAGGCAAGAGTGCCGAAGCCAAGCTTCGGCAGGCCGAGGCCACCGAGAACMAGGCCAAGACCACCCTCACTCGCACGACCATCACGGCACCGGTCGCCGGCCATGCCACCAACATCACGGCGGCGAAAGGCACCTATGCGCAGCCCGGCCAGGTGCTGATGATGTTCGTCCCCAAGGACGTTTGGGTGAAGGCGAATTTCAAGGAGACGCAGCTCGACCTGATGCGACCGGGCCAGCCCGTCGACATCGCCATCGATGCCTATCCGGAAAAGACCTTCCATGGCCATGTCGACAGCGTCCAGGCCGGCAGCGGCACGGCGTTCAGCCTGCTGCCTGCCGAAAACGCCACCGGCAATTTCGTCAAGGTGGTGCAGCGTGTTCCGGTCAAGATCGTGTTCGACCAGCCCCCCGGCGTCTATCTCGGTCCCGGCATGTCGGTGGTGCCGACGGTCAAGGTACGATGAGCGATGCCGCAACAGCCCAGGGAAACGAAAGCCGTTCCGCCGCCGGCGGGCGCAATCCCTGGCTGATCGCGATCGTCGTCTCGATCGCAACCTTCATGCTGGTGCTCGACACCTCGATCGCCAATGTCGCGTTGCGCAACATCGCCGGCAGCCTGGCCGCCGGCATGGACGAGAGCACATGGGTGATCACCACCTATCTCGTCGCCAACTCCGTCATCATTCCCGTCAGTGGCTGGCTGACCAGCATCATCGGCCGCAAGCGCTATTACATGATCTGCGTGGCGACCTTCACGCTGGCGTCGCTGCTGTGCGGGCTGGCGCCCAATCTGCCAACGCTGATCGCTTTCCGCATCCTGCAGGRGCTCGGCGGCGGCGGCATGGCGCCGAGCGAACAATCGATCCTCGCCGACACGTTTCCGCCGGAGAAGCGTTCGCAGGCTTTTGCTCTTTATGGCATTGCAGTGATCGTCGCGCCGACGGTAGGGCCGACCATCGGCGGCTGGCTGACCGACAATTTCTCGTGGCACTGGATCTTCTTCATCAACGTGCCGTTCGGCATCATGTCGCTGGCGCTCGTGCAATGGCTGGTGATCGAGCCCGACATTCTAGAACGCGAGCGCCGCGAGCGGTTGAGCAAGGGGCTGAAAGTCGACTGGATCGGCTTCATCCTGGTGGCGATGGCGCTCGGCTGCCTCGAAGTCTTTCTCGACGAAGGCCAACGCAACGATTGGTTCGCCTCGACTTTCATCACCACTTTCGCCGTGATCTCGGCAGTGTCGTTCGTGCTGCTGGTCCCCTGGGAGTGGACGAGGCGCGATCCGATCGTCGACATCCGCCTGCTCTTCAGCCGGCAGTTCGGCATGTCGTTCCTCGTCATGATGGCAGTGGGCGCCGTGCTCTTCAGCACCACGCAGCTTTTGCCGCAACTGCAGCAGACGACCTTCGACTACACCGCCACCCTTTCGGGCCTGTCRATGATGCCGGGCGGCATCGCCATGCTCATGCTGATGCCGATCTCGGGCTTTGCCGCCGGCATCATTCAGCCGCGCTATCTCATCATGATGGGCATGGCGGTGGTCGCGGTCGCGCTCTGGCACACAACCTCGCTGACGCCGGACGCCAGCTTCAGCTTCTTCGCCTATGCGCGCGTCTATATGATGATCGGCCTGCCGTTCCTGTTCATCCCGATCTCCACCGCCGCCTATGTCGGTCTGCCGCCGCAGAAGACCGACCAGGCATCGTCGCTGATCAATGTCGCCCGCAACATCGGCGGCAGCATCGGCGTATCGCTGTCCAACACGGTCATTGCCCAGAACGCCCAATTCCATCAGTCGGTGCTGGTCGGCCACACCGCGCAGTCGAGCGACACCTACCAGCAGACGCTGCGCCAGGTGACGGATCATTTCGTCGCCGAGGGTTCGCCGCTGGTCGAAGCCAGGCAGCAGGCCATCGGCTGGATCGGACAGGAGATCGGCCGCCAGGCTTCGCTGCTCGCCTATATCGACGTCTTTTTCTACTGCGCCGTAGCGACGGCGATCCTTGTGCCGTTTGCCCTGTTGCTGCGGCCGCCCAAACAGGCGCCAGCGAAGCGTTAGCTATTCTATTGTTCCGAGCTTGCGCCTTGGCGCCCTACGCGCCAAGCTGACGCCCTCTGGAGGAATCTCATGCGCAACATGACGGCATCGGCGCTRCTTTTGGCGGCGGCATTTATCACGACGAGCGCGAACGCGCTGGACAGCTCGAACACGCCCGTCGTGGTGACACCGCTGGCGTCCAAGACCGCGACCGCCTCCGGCCAGCCGATCACGCTGCCGCAGAAGAACGTCGAGGTTCAGGTTTCATCCTATCAGATCGCGCCGGGCGCGACCTTGCCGGTGCACAAGCACCCCTTCCCGCGCTACGCCTATGTCGAACAAGGCACGCTCAAGGTCACCAATGTCGAGACCGGCGCTGCCAACACCTATAAGACCGGCGACTTCATCATCGAGATGATCGGCCAATGGCATCAGGCCACCAATATCGGTACTGATCCTGTGAAGCTGTTGGTGATAGACCAGGTTGAGCACGGCGCCAAGAACACGATCCTGAAGCAATAATCGTCAGGCGCTCGCCTGGCGCACGCCGGACGGCTTGTTCAGTCCGGGCGTCTGGACCGATCATTGCGGGCTTTCAAGGCGGTGGACCGGATGCTAGGGCTGCGCTCTCGCCAACCATGGATGTACGCCCGTGACCGCCGCCTCACCCCCCCTGATCGAAATCTGCGTCGAAGGCATTGACGGGCTGCTTGCCGCGCAGACCGCCGGCGCCGACCGGGTCGAACTCTGCGCCAGCCTGGTCGAGGGCGGCATCACGCCGAGCCTCGGCACGGTGCGCGCCGCGCTCGAAAGCGCGACCATTCCCTTCCATGTCATCGTGCGCCCGCGCGGCGGCGATTTCCTCTACAGCGAGACCGAATACCGCTCGATGCTCACCGACGTCGAAGCGCTGCGCGAGCTCGGCGTCGCCGGCGTGGTCGTCGGCTGCCTGACCGCCGACGGCGCCATCGACGAGGCGCGCATGAGCGCGCTGGTCGAGGCCGCCGGCCCGCTCAACGTCACCTGCCATCGCGCCTTCGACATGACGCGCGATCCGTTCGAGGCGCTCGAAGCGCTGATCCGCTGCAAGGTCGGCCGCGTGCTGACCAGCGGCCAGCGCGACACGGCGCTCGAAGGCGTCGAGCTTCTGGCGGAGCTCGTTCGCCAGGCCGGCTCGCGCATCATCATCCTCGGCTGCGGCGCCCTGGCGCCGGACACGATCGGCGAGGTGCGCAAGCGCACCGGATTGACCGAAATGCATTTTGCAGCGCTTGCCGATGTTCCGAGCGCCATGCGCTACCGCAACCCGAATGTCGGCATGGGCGGCACCGACCTCGACCGCGAATATCGCAACACCGTGACCGACCAAGCCAAGGTGGCGGCGACGATCGCGGCCGCGAGAGCCTGATGGCTGAGACGACCAAAGATCTGCCGCCGATCGAACGCGTCTCGCCCGCCGACGAAGCCGCCATCCTAGTGCTCAACAACGAGCATGCGGCGGAACTTTCCTGGCTGGAGGCGGATCGGTTGTCCTTCCTCATCAGCCAAGCCTTCTACACGCGCCGCATCGGCGCGCTTGAAGCCTTCATCATGACCTTCGACCAGGATGCAGACTACGACAGCCCGAACTTCCTCTGGTTTCGCCAGCGCTACCCGCGCTTCGTCTATGTCGATCGTGTCGTCGTAGCAGCGGGCGCCCGCGGYCGCGGCCATGCGCGCCGGCTTTATGAGGATCTGTTCGAGCAAGCCCGGCGCGCCGGACATACTATCGTCACCTGCGAGGTGAATGCCGATCCGCCCAACCCGGCCTCCGATGCCTTCCACGCCGCGCTTGGCTTCACCGAGGTCGGCGATGCGGTGATCCACGGCGGCAAAAAGTCGGTGCGTTATTGGGCAAAGCCCATCGCCACCTGAGCACCGCCGCAACGCTGGCCAGGAAAACAAGCTGAAGCTAATATCCCCTCTTCGCTGCCGGGGGCGACATCATGGCGAGCAACGTCTTCCGCTTCGACGAGAGCTGGGACATCCCTGAAGGCACCCCGCAGCAAGTGTGGGACGTGCTATCGGATGCTGAGCTTCTGCCTCTCTGGTGGGGCGATGCCTATAAGGAGGTCGAGCCGCTCGACAAGAAGGGCAAGGGCGTCGTCGGCGCCCGTGCCAGGGCAACAGCGCGCGGCGCCCTGCCCTATGAGTTGAACTTCATCATCGAAGCTGCCGAGCTCATACCCGGCCGGCTGGTGGTAGTAAAAACCTTCGGCGATTTCGACGGGCTATGGCGTGCGGAGCTGTCGCCGGCCGGAGCCGGAACCCATGTCGATCTGGTTTGGCAGGTCACGGTCGAGAGGCCGATCCTCAAATTTCTGGCGCCGCTTCTGAGACCAGCCTTCGCCTGGAACCACCGCTGGACCACGCCGCGCGGCGAAGCCGGGCTTCGCCGCTATCTCGCTGCGCAGAAGGCTGGCCGAACCGGCCTCCCCGGTTGACGCCCCAACTTACTGGAACGAACTTACCGGAACAACGGAACGGCACTGACCACAGTCGTCCAGAAGCCCCAGACCAGCGGTATGCCGACCAGCAGCCAGGCGAGCGTAAGCTTGACGGTATTGTCGTTGTCCTGTGCCATCTCGATCTCCTTATGCCCTCGCCGCTTCCGGCTTCATGTGGAAGCGCTCGGCCACCGGCCGCATCATCAGGTTGAGCAGGAATCCCACGACGAGCAGGCCGGCCATGATGTACATCGTCACCGTATAGGCGTCGGCCTTCGCCACGCCGCTGTCGATCTGGTACTGGCGGATGTAGTTGACTAGGACCGGGCCAAGCACGCCGGCAACCGACCAGGCCGTCAGCAGCCGGCCATGGATGGCGCCGACATAGCGCACGCCGAAGACATCGCGCAGATAGGCCGGAACAGTGGAGAAACCGCCGCCGTACATGCTGAGGATGATGCCGTAGAACAGCACGAACAGGAACACGTTGCCGGATTTTCCGGTCCATGGCACGGCCGCATACAAGAGCACGCCCAGCACGAAAAAGACCGCGTAGGTCATCTTGCGGCCGATATAATCGCTGGCCGAGGCCCAGAAGAAGCGGCCGAGCATGTTGAAGATCGAAAGCAGGCCGACAAAGCCCGCAGCAGCAGCAGCCGTGATACGCCCCGGGAACATCTCCTGGCTCATCGCCGAAGCCTGGCCGAGCACGCCGATGCCGGCAGTCACGTTAAGGCAAAGCACACCCCACAGCAGCCAGAACTGCGGCGTCTTCAGCGCATCGTCAAGATGGACGTTGCCGCTGGTGATCAGCGCGGCTTGYGTTGCGGGCGGCGTCCATCCGGCGGGCCGCCAGCCATCCGGCGGCACTCTTACGATGATGGCGCCGATCATCATGAAGATGAAATAGACGATGCCGAGCACGATGAAGGTTTCGGCGACGCCGATATGCTCGGGCGTCGAGAACAGGTTCATCAGATAGACCGATAGCGGCGAGGCAATGAAGGCGCCGCCGCCGAAGCCCATGATCGCCATGCCGGTCGCCATCCCTGGCCGATCCGGAAACCAGGTGATCAGCGTCTTCACCGGCGAAATATAACCGAGGCCGAGACCGATGCCGCCAAGCACGCCATAACCGAGATAGATGATCCAGAGCTGGTGCAGGTAGACCCCGAGCGCCGAGATGATGAAGCCGCCGCCGAAACAGCAGGCGGCGGCTACCATCGCCTTGCGCGGCCCGACGCGGTCGAGCCAACCGCCACCGAAAGCGGCGGCAATGCCAAGGAACAGAATTGCGATCGAGAATATCCAGCCCAGTCCTGTCAGCTTCCAGTCGTCAGGCGCCGACTCGGTGATGCCGATCAGCTTCGACATCGGCAGATTGAACACGCTGAACGCGTAAGCCTGACCGATGCACAGATGAATGCAAAGCGCCGCCGGCGGCACCATCCATCGGCTGAATCCCGGCTCGGCGATGGTGTGAGAGCGATCGAGCCAACCACCCGCTCCTTCGACAATGGTCGTTGTCATTTCTTCCTCCCGTTGTCCTGTCTGGAAACCTAGAAGGAGAAACGAGAGCGGCAATAAAGAATTCCTGCCCTAGTACCAATGTATAATGGTCATCGTCACAGCGCCCCCAAGCAGATATTGGTATTTTCTCAAATTAAATTACAGATATCTAATTTAGATATTTCTTAAACACGTGAAATCGGACCAGCGCAATCAGAGCCGATGCTCACCAATTGCGGTTGAGCCAGCCACGGGCCGGCTTCTCGATCACGTAATAACTGCAGAGCGCGCAGGCGAATACGGCCGCCAGCATCGGGATCGGTGCGCTGCCGCGCTCATCGACGAATTTGTAGAAAGGCTGCTGCCAGAGATAAAGCGAGTAGGACCACAGCCCGAGCATCACCATCGGCCGTGATGACAACGGCCCTTTCAGAGTACCGCCGGCGAAGTCGAGCGTGTTGACCGCCAGAGCCAGAAGCGGCACGGCGAGGGTGTAATGCAGAGGCGTCGGTATCGGGTTGCTGAAAAGCAGAACGCCGCAGGCCGCGGCCGCAAGAGCCACATAGCGGCTCTTCAGGAAAGCCGGCAGGCGCCCGTCGGCCTTGAGCAGGCAGATCGCGGCCGATAGCAGGATCGAGGCGATATGCACATCGGTGCGCCAGTAGGTGGTCTCGTAGCCCATGCCGAGAACCCCGTACGAAATGGCGCCGTTGGCCATTGCCAGCAGCGCCAGCACGAGCAGCAGCCGCACGACATTCGCCCTTCCGGAAACCACCACGCTGATCAGCGCCAAGAGGATATAAGAGTGCTCCTCGACGCAGAGCGACCAGATATGGTCGAGCGCGCCGGCGCGATTGATGAAGATGCCGGCATAATTGTAGGTGAAGGTCAGCGCCGTCAGCGCCGCCTTCCACTTGAAGGCGATGTAGGTGCCGGCAAGGCCGACCATGGCAGCGATCACGAACACAAGYAGCGCTGGATAGATGCGCGAGAAACGCCGCTTGAAGAATTTCTTCAGCGGAAAGCGCTCGATGAACAGGATCTCGCCCATCAGYCGGCCGCTCAGCACGAAGAAGAACTCGACGCCGAGGACGCCGAGATTGATTCCCGGGACCGGAAAGAAATGGCCGATCAGCACCAAGGCGATCGACAGGCCGCGCCAGCCGTCGAGAAAGGCAAGTCTTGTCCTGGCTTCCCTGTCGGCGGCGGTCCGCGGCAGAACAACGGACGCTGCGGAGATGTCGGTCATACCGTGCCTTCGCAACTCGAGGTCCGTAGCGACGCGTCGCCCGCGTCCCGGACCCTCTGGTATTCCCGCCGGATTTATTTTGCAGTGCGGGATAACTTTGTGCAAGTGCGAAGCTGCAATTTGACCGGAGTTTCCGGTCAAACCGTTGTTATGGCAAAGAAAAAGGGGCCGATGCGGCCCCTTCCTTGATCCGCGGCGTCGCCGTTCAGGCGTTTGCCGCGGCCACGGCGCGCTTGGCCATCACCGCGATCAGATTGGCGCGGTAGTCGGCGGAGGCATGGATGTCGCTCATCAGCCCCTTTGCCGGCACTTTGAGGCCGCCGAGCGCCGCAGCGTCGAAATTCTTCGCCAGCGCCGCCTCGATTTCCTTGGAGCGGAAAACGCCGTCCTCGCCGGCACCGGTCACCGCCGCCCTCACTCCGTCCTTGCCCTTGGTCACGAACACGCCGACGATGGCGTAACGCGAAGCCGGATTGCGGAACTTCTGGTAGGCCGCCTTGGCCGGCGCGGTGAAGCTCACCGCGGTGATGATCTCACCTTCCTTCAGCGCCGTCTCGAACAAGCCCTTGAAGAATTTGTCCGCCGCGATCTCGCGCTTGTTGGTGATGATCGTCGCGCCCAGCGCCAGCAGCGCAGCCGGATAGTCGGCCGCCGGATCGTTGTTAGCGATCGAGCCGCCGATCGTGCCCCTGTGACGCACGGCCGGGTCGCCGATCAAGGAAGCCATATGCGCAAGCGCCGGGCAGGCCTTCCTCAGCTTCTCGTCGGTGGAGACATCGTAATGCGTTGTCGCGGCACCGATGGTGACCGTCTTGCCGGACACCTTGACGCCCTGCAGGTCCTTCAGCCGCGAGACATCGACGAGGTCCGAAGGTGACGCAAGCCGCGTCTTCATGGCGGGGATCAGCRTCATGCCGCCGGAGAGCAGCTTGGCGTCGCCGTTCTTCAGCAGCTTGGCGGCGTCGGCGACGGAGGAAGCGCGATGGTAATTGACCGAATACATACTCGTTCCTCCTCAGTGCTTCTTGGCGTGGATGGTCGCCCACACCGTCGCGGGCGATGYCGGCATGGCGATGTCGACGACGCCGAGCGCGTCGGTGATGGCGTTGATGACCGCCGGCGGCGAACCGATGGCGCCGGCCTCGCCGCAGCCTTTGACGCCGAGCGGATTACCCGGGCAAGGTGTGTTCGAGGTCGAGACCTTGAAGGACGGCAGGTCGCCCGCGCGCGRCATCGTGTAATCCATGTAGCTCGCCGTCAGAAGCTGGCCGCTGGCGTCATAATGCGCGCCTTCCAGCAACGCCTGGCCGACGCCTTGGGCGATGCCGCCATGCACCTGCCCTTCAACGATCATCGGATTGATGATGTTGCCGAAATCGTCGGCCGCGACGAACTGGATGATCTCCGTCAGGCCGGTCTCCGGATCGATCTCGACCTCGCAGATGTAGCAACCGGCCGGGAAGGTGAAGTTGGACGGATCGTAGAAGGCCGTCTCCTTCAGCCCGGGCTCCATGCCCGCCGGCAGATTGTGCGCGGTGTAGGAGGCAAGCGCCACCTGGAACCAGGGCAGGCTCTTGTCGGTGCCCGCGACCTTGACCTCGCCATTCTCGATGACGATGTCGCCCTCGTCCGCTTCCAAAAGGTGCGCGGCGATCTTCTTGGCCTTGGCCTCGACCTTGTCGAGCGCCTTGACGATGGCCGACATGCCGACGGCGCCGGAACGCGAGCCGTAAGTGCCCATGCCCATCTGCACCTTGTCGGTGTCGCCATGCACGATCGAGACCGAGTCGATAGGCACGCCGAAGCGCTGGGTGACAAGCTGCGCGAAGGTCGTCTCATGGCCCTGGCCATGGCTGTGCGAGCCGGTGAGCACCTCGATGGTGCCCACGGCATTGACGCGCACCTCCGCCGATTCCCAGAGGCCGACGCCGGCGCCGAGCGAGCCGACCGCCGATGACGGAGCCAAGCCGCAGGCCTCGATGTAGCAGCTCATGCCGATGCCGCGCAGCTTGCCTTGCTTGGCGGCGTCGGCGCGGCGCTTGGTGAAGCCGGCATAGTCGGCGGCCTTCATCGCCGCTTCGAGCGAGGCGTTATAATCGCCCGCGTCATAAGCCATGATCACCGGCGTCTGATGGGGGAAGGACGTGATGAAGTTCCGGCATCTGAGTTCCGCCGGCGACACTCCAAGCTCGCGCGCCGCGGTTTCCATCATGCGCTCGAGCACGTAGGTGGCCTCCGGYCGCCCTGCCCCGCGATAGGCATCGACGGGCGCGGTGTTGGTGTAGACGGCGCGCACATTGGCGTGGATCGCCGGGATGTTGTACTGGCCCGACAAGAGCGTCGCGTAGAGATAGGTCGGCACGCAGGACGAGAACAGCGACATGTAGGCGCCGAGATTGGCAATGGTGTCGACCTTGAGGCCGGTGATGCGGTTGTCCTTGTCGAAGGCCATCTCCACCGTCGACACATGGTCGCGGCCATGCGCGTCCGAAAGGAAGCTTTCGGTGCGGTCGGCGACCCATTTGACCGGAACGCCGGTCTTCTTCGAGGCCCACAGGCAGACGATCTCTTCCGGATAGATGTAGATCTTGGAGCCGAAGCCGCCACCGACATCCGGCGCGATCACGCGCAGCTTGTTTTCCGGAGCGACATTGTAGAAGGCGCTCATCACCAGCCGCGCGACATGCGGGTTCTGCGACGTCGTCCAGCAGGTATAGTGGTCCTCGGCCTTGTCGTAGTGCCCGAGCGCCGCGCGCGGCTCCATCGCATTCGGCACCAGCCGATTGTTGAYGATCTTCATGCGCGTGACATGGGCCGCCGACTTGATCGCCGCGTCGGTCGCCTTGCCGTCCCCGAGCTCCCAGTCGAAGATCAGGTTGTTCTCGGCCTCGGCATGGATCTGCGGCGCGCCGGGCTGGATGGCCTTCGTGGCATCGACCACCGCCTTCAGTTCCTTGTAGGTGATCTCGACCGCCTCTGCCGCGTCGCGCGCCTGGCCCTTGGTATCGGCGACGACGACGACGACCGCGTCACCGACATAGCGCACCTTGTCGACGGCCAGGGGCGACCACGCGCCCATTTTCATCGGCGTTCCGTCCTTGGAGTGGATCATCCAGCCGCAGATCAGATTGCCGATGCCATCGGCCTTGAGTTCCTTGCCCGTCAGGACGCCAATGACGCCCGGCATCGCTTGCGCTTGTCTCACATCGATCTTCTTGATCTGCGCATGCGCGTGCGGGCTGCGTACGAACACGGCATGCTTCATGCCCGGCACCACCATGTCGTCGACATAGCGGCCGCCGCCGGTGATGAACCTCTTGTCTTCCTTGCGCGCTACGCGGGCGCCGACGCCTTCGATACCCATGGGAAATTCCTCCTCCGGTGAATGGTGAATTGTAAAATGGTGAATGGTCGAACGTGCCAGCCAGCGGCACTATCCACCATTCACTATTCACCATTCACTCTAAGCAGCCTGTTTCGCCTTGCCCTTGGCGCCCTTCGCCATCGTCTCCGATGCGGCGAGGATCGCCTTCACGATGTTGTGGYAGCCCGTGCAGCGGCAGATATTGCCTTCGAGCTCGGCGCGCACCGTCGCCTCGTCCAGGCCCTCCGGATGGCGCGCGATCATGTCGGTCGCCGTCATGATCATACCGGGTGTGCAGAAGCCGCATTGCAGTCCGTGATGTTCCTTGAACGCGGCCTGCACCGGATGCAGCTCCACGCCGTCCGCCAGTCCCTCGATGGTGACGATGGTCGAGCCGGACGCCTGCGCGGCGAGCATCGTGCAGGACTTCACCGCCTTGCCGTCGACATGCACGACGCAGGCGCCGCATTGCGACGTATCGCAACCGACATGCGTTCCGGTGAGGCCCAGATGCTCTCGCAGGAAATGCACCAGCAGCGTTCGGCCTTCGGCGCTCCCGCTGACCCGTTTCCCGTTCAYAGTCAACGACACGTCCGACATACAGCCCCTCCCTGGGTATTAACCTTGGTCCTCGCCTGCCGACGCCGCGCTCGTGCTTCGGCAATACGTTATTCACGCACCGTACAACGGGCAAAACAGCCCTGCCAGCGCCGGTTCCATTGTACTTTCGATCATGGCAAAAGCTATGTGCAGCGCAGCAACCCGCCCCATTGCCAAAACCGGGATTGAAGGCAAAGATGYCTTCGACGCGAAGCGTGCCTGACAGGCATAAGAAAAGACACGCACAAAAACAGCGTTGGAGGAAATTGCGGAGGAGGCAGCTGGCCAGTTCGAGCACACGCTATGCATCGGGCCTTTCGGCGCTCACCACGGATGAGCCCGACCCGGATTCCTTTGCCCKGGCCATCGCGGCGGAAGCGGCGATCGTCGATGCCGGCTTCGCGCTTCTGTTCTTCTCCCAGAGCCTGGTCGACGCGGCGGCGCTCGCGCAGGCGCTGAAGCTCCACGCGCCATCGCTCGCCTATGCCGGCTGCTCGACCGCCGGCGAAATCACGCCGCAGGGGCTGGAGGAAGGGCATGCCCTTGCCCTGCTTTTGCCGTCGGCGTCGTTTTCGATCGTCAGCACCACGGTCGAAAACCTCTCCTCCTCCGGCATGGATGGAATCACCGGCGAGGTCGTGGAACTGCGGCGCCTGCTGCAAACCCGCGCCGGCCGGGAGCGGGCGAAGAGCGTCTTTGCCCTCTGCTTCATCGACGGGCTTTCCTATGCCGAGGAAGCGGTGACCTCGGCCATCCATTGGGGGCTGGATGACATCCCGCTGATCGGCGGCTCGGCCGGCGACGACCTGAAATTCGAGACGACCAGTCTGATCTCCAACGGCAAGGTCACGTCCGACAGCGCCATCATCGTGCTGGTCGCGACCGAGATCCCTTTCCACGTCTTCAAGACCGACAATTTCATTCCGACCGACGAGAAGCTGGTGGTGACGGCATCCGACCCCGACCATCGCATCGTGCGCGAATTCAACGCCACCAATGCRGCGGAGGAATACGCGGCCTCCGTCGGCACTGTGGCTCAGGCGCTGACGCCGCTAAGCTTCGCTTCCCATCCCGTCGTGGTGAAGGTGGCCGGCGAATATTACTGCCGTTCCATCCAGCGCATGCATGTCGACGGCTCGCTGTCGTTCTTCTGCGCCATCGACGACGGTGTCGTCCTGTCCATAGCCCAGCCGAAGAACATGGTGGAGGCGACGCGCGCCGCGTTGGAGGACGCCGAACGCAAGGTCGGCGGCATCGACATGATCCTGGGCTTCGACTGCGTGCTGCGCCGGCTCGATGCGCGCAACCGTCAGGTCTACCGTGACATTTCGGAACTCTACCGGACCAACAAGGTCATCGGCTTCGGCACCTATGGCGAGCAGTATCGCTCGATGCACCTCAACCAGACCTTTACCGGCATCGCCTTTGGCGAGCGCCGGGCAGCCGGGTGAGCGAGATGCCGCTTCGCGACATCAATGATCTCGAAAGGCTGAAGAAGATCAACGCGGCCCTTCTCAGCCGGGTCGAGCGTTCGATGGACCAGCAGGGCAACGCCTTCTCGCTGTTCCAGACCGCCATCTCGCTGGAAAACCGGGTGCGCAACCGCACCGAGGAACTGCACGCCACGCTGCGCAGGCTCGAGCAGTCGAACATCGACCTCGTCGCCGCCAAGGAAACGGCCGAGCTGGCGAACCTTTCCAAGACCAGGTTCCTCGCCGCCGCCAGCCACGACGTGCTGCAGCCGCTCAACGCCGCGCATCTGTCGGTCTCGGCGCTGGCCGAGGTCCAGACCAGCGAGGAAGGCCGCAAGCTGGTGCGCCAGGTCGAGCGCTCGCTGGAGACGATGGAAGACCTCTTGCGCACCCTGCTCGACATCTCCAAGCTCGACGCCGGCGTGGTGCAGCCGGAAATCGTCGACATCAGCCTGGAGACGCTGTTTTCCTCGCTGCGCTCGGACTTTTTGCCCGAGGCGGAAAAGAAGGGCCTGTTGCTGAAATTCCGCCCGGTCAATGTCGTCGTGCGGACCGACCGCACGCTGCTCAGGCGCATCCTGCAGAACATCCTCTCCAACGCCCTGCGCTACACCCGCTCCGGCGGCGTGCTGGTCGGCACCAGGCATCGCGGCGATACCATCCGCATCGACGTCGCCGACACCGGTTGCGGTATTGCCGAGGACCAGCGCGAGGCGGTGTTCGAGGAATTCCACCGCGGCACCGCGACGCTTTCCGACGCCGGGCTCGCCGGCGGGCTTGGCCTCGGCCTCGCCATCGTGCGCCGCATGGCCGCCGCGCTCGGCCACCCCGTGACCTTTTCCTCGAAGGTCGGACGCGGCACCATCTTCCACATCGATGTGCCGGTCGGCATGGCAGCCGAACCGGTGGCGGCCGTCGCCGATATGGAGCGCCCGCGCGGCTACGGCCTGTTCGGCACCAAGGTGCTTTTGGTCGAGAACGACGTCGACGTGCTCTCCGCCATGACCTCGCTGCTGGAACGCTGGCAATGCCAGGTGCGCGCCGCCACCTCGACCGACGATGCGCTCGACCTGCTCGGCGACACCGCCTGGGTGCCCGACATCGTCATCGCCGACCAGCATCTCGACGGCGGCGACCTCGGCACCGCRACGATCGCCGACGTGCGCGACTATCTCGGCCGCCCCGTGCCGGCGCTGATCGTCACCGCCGACGGCTCCGAGCTCGTCGCCAAGGCGGCGCGGGCCGCCGGCATAGAGCTGATGCGCAAACC